>JAAHGS010000022.1 GCA_010692645.1 Symploca sp. SIO2E9 | reverse complement strand
TTTGATGCGATCACAAAAGCAGCTTGACAGGTATTTTTGACGAAATTCAGAGACTTATCAGACATGGTGCTTCTCCATTGGTGTGAGTCGATTTACGAGGGTTCCGTTTCACCGCCAAAGGAGGCAACCGGGCTGCACCGATTACCCTGGTGCAGGGCAAGAGCACTGTCGGAGGTTGTCTGCTGGTTGTCTGTCTTCTTAGCTGTTGAGAGGCAGTGTACTCAGCAGTGTACGCCCCTTATAGGCTCAAGCTTGGTGATGCCAGCCGCCGCTATCGCTCTGAATTCAAAATTTTGAATTGAAGTGGCGTGACATCTCAATTCTGAATACCTTCTGAAATTTTAAAGAATTGGCGGAAGTGTCCCTGATTTCACTTCTTTGACACGTCGCCAGTAGGCTTTTCTAAGATAGCTGATAGTTTCTGGGTAGTTGCGATCGCCATCCGGATCGAGGGGGTGTTTATACCAGTTCAATTGTCGATGCACGAGTCGATGACAAGTCCAACAAAGAGGGACAACGGAGTATCCCGGAACTTCCAATCCATAAATTTTTCCTCTCAAAAACCAGAGCCAATTCAAAAGCAAGTTAAACGGCCAGGGAAAAAGAAATCGATAATACAAATGATGAACTAATTCAGCTCTGTTTAGGCAATTTACACACCAATTACCCGTTGCTTTCCTTGCCTGAAAACAAATTTTATTCCAGTTGGGAGCATAGGGTCTTTGTCCTCGAACGGTGAGCTTCATGAATTTGTACTGTTTACACTTTATAGTCTTGATGAGGTCGCAAATTACAGCCATTTTTTTGCAATAAGTAATAAGCGTTAAATGTTTTAGAACTTATTACTTAAAAAGACCGAATTACTTTGATTGTAACTGAGAAAATTCTTTTATATCAGACATTATTTACTCCTATATTCCATATTTTTATGTTGCCTGTTGCCGGTTGCCTATTGCCGGTTTTTAGTTGCCTTTTCTTAAAGGCATTTTGATGATATTGGAGGGATTTTGCCAAGGTGGAATTACACCCAAAGAAGCAAGGATGTCTTCAAGAATTTGCTTGCACTTTCTGAACTTTTCTTTATGACGCCTGTGAGGTGTAACACTCCAAATCAGCTCAATTAAATCCTCACAACGCATTTGCAACTCCCCATCGGAAACAAACTCAGCTACCCATTGGGCGGCATAAGCATCCAAGGCTTCATCGTAGCGCTGGTGATTTAATTGAGTCCTACCACCCCAGCTTTCACAGATTTTTGTCTTGGTCAGTGGCGGGTTTTGACTGCGACCTGCTTTAATAGAAAGGAATAATTGGTACAGTTGGTCATTATCAGACTCTGTCTCTTTTTGTTTTTCTGGTGCTGAGCCAGAGGGTGTCGAACTGGCAGCTGGTAAAAGGTGACCAACATAAGAATCTTGCAGCTCTCCACGAAATACAAGTGGCTTAACTGGCAGTCTCAGGGTCAGAGGTTCTTGTTGCGCTGGTTCAAATTCAATTGGCGGACTGCCTTCAGCAAAAACTGTATGCTGGGAATGGGAGGGATGGAGGGCAGGCTTTCCCCTCACGACACAGGGGTAGCCATCGCGCCGGGAATAGACGAATTGGTACTCTGAGCAGCTGTGGTCCCAACTTTCAATCTGCATCAGCGCTGACTCGCACAGATGTACGTCTACAAAGTTATTTCTGTAAGAGCTGTCTATGCCTATTGCCTCGCAGTTACCAGACTGATTTAAACCGAAAAACATGCCCTCAAATTTTCTCAATTCGCTCCCCAGCCTGAGCAAGGCGTCAGAAGGGTGAATTAGACCTTCTTCCTTAATTAGCTTCTTACCTTCTTCAGTTTTGGCATAAGCTAAGGTGCCTCCGATCTCATCCCAGACGACAATCAGATAGAACCAGTCTTTTTTCCTCTTGCTCTCTGGCAAGTTTTCTACTTGATTTGCCCAATTTTCTTGCCGACGCTCCAGTTCTTTGACAACTAAGTGTAAAGTCCTTAAGATGTCAGCTCCCTTGTGAACAACTGGCATTCTTCCCCAGTCATTTACGTGGGAGTCAAGAACTAGGATTTGAGGAATTTTTCCTTTGGTTATTGACCGATTGCGACTGATGTAACTAATAATTAGGCAAGCAACACTAGATTTACCAGAGCCGCTGTTGCCAAACAGCAGTACTGATACCTTGCAGCGGCAAATTATTTCCAGAACATGCGCTAATTTAACATTGGCTGCTGCTTGATTGGCTGGGCTTCTGCCATTGGCTTCTGCTTGTCTTAAGATGACTACAGCTTGCTGAGCTATTTTCTTGAGGTAAATATTGTTAGTTTCAGCAGCGATTTTTTCCATCGCTGCCGAAGTGGGATTCTTTCTGAAGACATCTCGCAATCGCAACTTGTAGGCTCCAATTTCTACTGGCGTTGGTCGATAATTAACCTCAAGTTCTTCAACTATTAACCTCGCCCAGGCGGCATCTTGTCTGTTCATGTGCTTAGAGCAATCAGCAAGAATGCTTTCAGTTGATTGACCAGCCTCCCAGGCTCTTAAAACAATCTCTTGAACCAAGGCTTGCCCCAAGCCCCCTGTCAATCCATCATCTAGAGGCCTCAGGCTGGATCCCTGCTGATAGGCTAGGGGCTGGCTATTACTAGTACTAGGAACAATGGAGTTGAAGGGGTGCATGAGTGAATCACACGAAAATAAAGGGGCAGGGGGCAGGGGGCAGGGGGCAGGAGGCAGGAGGAGATTAGTGTTTGAGAAGCCAAGGTGATGGGTTGTTAATTATAGTGACCAGAATGCCCAAAATTCGATTGTAAGTTCCATAAATTTCTCTACCTCTTTCAACATCAAGGTAATCGCATTTCACAGCGAATTTTAGCCATGTTTGGGTTTCTGCTGCCTCGGCTTCACAATCATTCAGCTTAGCTATAAAAGCTGCTTCGTAACGCCGCTTTCTCCAAGCTTCTGCCATATTTGCACAAACAGAACGGGATGAACGACGAATTTGGTCAGTCAACGAATATTTCTCCTCGGTGGGAAACTTCTTTGATAGTGCAAAGATTTTCATGGCTGCCTTAAATGCCATTTGGTAAACTTCCAAATCCTCATGGCTTTTAATTGGTTCTTTTCCCATCTCCCCTACTCCCTGCTCCCTGCCCCCTGCTCTCTCTTAATCGACATCAACCGTGGGTAAGTACTCTGTAATTACTGGAGCTGAATCGAAAACATTCCTTTCTGGAGCCCCTACAGTCACGGATTTGCCGGTAGACCAGGCGAACAGTCCTACAATGGTAAAGAAGCCGCCAATACCAATGCCGAGGATTACTCCCACTGACTTGAAGCTCCCCATGGGCTGATAAACCCATGAGCTAAAGCAAGCTCCCAAGGAATGGAGCAAGCGCCAGGGATTGCCTGGAGAGAACTTGCCAGCATTCCAGTAAAAAGTGTGGGGCATCCAGATTTTAGGTAAGCCAACCGTTGGTTCGACCTCAGTGTTGGCATAAACAATCGGCAGGTTTGAGGTAGGGTTGATTCTGGGCATGGTCGGTTGAATTATTTGCTGTTGTGGAGATTGCTGAAGTATTTGCTGTTGTGGTGTGGCAACTATGTTACCTGGTGTTGCTTGAATCGCTGTTGGGTAAAGGTCAATTACCTCACCACCGCCGCTGCCGCTGTGAGGCATAGCTTGCTGCCGCTGAAGTTGTTGTGCTTGCAGGGCTGCCAACTGATTGCTGACGCTCATTGAGCCACCGCCTTTTCTTGCCATTTTTTAGATTCCTTCTATTCCTAATGCTCTTTCCAAGCTCTCAATGAATTCTTCTTCACTAAGCACATCAGGTTGTGCCTTGGGAGTTGCTGTAGGATTAATTGCCGGTTGGATATCCTCATAAATTTTGCTCCTTGGTTCGCTGGCGGAAATTTGGTCTGAGTCAGTCGTTTCCTCCCAGGGATTGGGAAGTGGGAATTGAGTAGCGGTGTTTGTCAAGGTTTCTCTACTTTCTATTTCGCTATTCCTAATTCCCGAGGTTTGATTCCCCTTAACCAACTCCCGATTTACTGACTCTTGTGCGGTTGGATTATCCTGTAAAACCTCTTTGAGAAAACCATAATTTTCTCGCAGCTGAGCCTCTTGTTGAACTTCCAACTCGTTAAAGTCTTGAACTATGGAAGAGACTAACCAAACAGCACCAGCAAAGGCAGTTCCGGATGCCAGAAGCAGCGCTAATTTTGAAGGATTGTCCCGCCGATTCAGAGCTGGCTGGCTTGAGTATTTGCTAATTGTTCCTCGGTAAACATCTTTGGTCAGAGCAGATTTTAAAGCCCAAAAAGATAAGATCACCAGCCAAATTAGCGCCAAGGCTTTGAGCACGATTTTGGGCATTTTTTTTGCTACTCCTGGACTGTTTGAGTAGTTGGTTGAGCCGCCTCAATCTGCTGCTGCTCCCACTGCCTGATTGCTCTGATCTGCTCTGCTGAATCGTACATCTGCATTTGTTCGAGCCACGCCGCTAATCTAAGTTTGTAGCTGTGCTGAACATTGGCGAGTTCTGTATTAACTATTTGCAGGTTAAAGCGAGGCACCATTTTTAAGTGCGTAGCCATGTCAAGGGCTTCTAGGCGATTTAAGGCAAAGGTTGCCAGTTCAGGACTGGGAATGGGAATCCTCACTTCGCGCCCCCGCTCCTCATAAACCAAGGTAGCGGTTTGCCCCAGCTCAGCTAAGTACGCCAGCTTGTTGACACTTTTTTGATAGTCCAAGTAAGCTGCCTGCTGTGTCTTCATGTACATCGGGTCACCAGGAGTTCTGCGACCTCTGGAGATATCTTCTGCAATCACCTGGCTGAGCATGGCAATCGCCTGCTGCCGCCAACCGGGATTGGACAGCACCTGGGGGTTCAGGTCAGTCCTTGTCAGTTTCTCGATGTAGTGATTCCGCTCGGCAAACATATTTTTCTGGGCTACCTCTATTGCCCCTTGTTGAGGACTTTTGGCAGAACTCCCTGTCCGGGTAACTACGGCAGCGGTTCCTCCCATAACAACTAGCAGCGCTGCCCCAAATGCCATTGCTACCAAATTGTGGTTGATTTTTCGAGGTGAACTGCTAGTGACTTTTGGAATGGGAATTCCATCTTGAGGTGTTAAAGATGCAGAGATATCGCCAGAGACGGCTTCTGCTGCTGGTTTTAATTGAGCCGTTTCGCGCTCATCGAGTTCAGCTTTCATTTGTCCAATTTAATCAGATAGTAAATATTAAGTGCCACAGGAATTGGGGCACTGTTACTTTGCAGCAGACGGGGACGGTTGGGCAAAATGCTCAATTTTTTGTTTCCAAATAACAGATAAGCCGCTAGTCCCAGTAGACAACCGCCAGCAATGGTGACGGGGTGAAAGGCGCAGGCCACCATAGAAGATGCTGTGGCCATTGCTACTGCTGACTGTACTAAACTGTTAAAAGCAGCACCGTAACCCATTGCTGCTATAGCTTGAAATCCCTGGTAAAACATTATTTATTCTCCTGACTGGTAAGACCAATTAGACACAAAGAAGTAAGAGTGCCAGCTAGTAAGCCGATGCTAGTGCTAGCGAGTATACCGACAACAGTCGCTGCAATTAATGCTCCCAAGACGGTTCCGCTAGAGGTGCTAATGGCAGTGATGAATATGCTCCAAACGGCAGCGCGTTTTATTGCTTGTGTTTTGCTGCGTTCGCGGTCAATGCATTGGGAGACACCCTCCATTAGATGCTCAATCACGGCTGCATCAGCGTAACCCAACTGCACTCCTAATTGGAAAAGAGAAGATTCGTCTCCTCCTCTGGTTCTGGAAGTTCCTCCTGTTCGCTGCACATCTCCAGAAACTTTCCTGTAAACCCCAGACCCTCTCCTTCCAGGAACTCTAGGGGTTCTTCTGCTGGAGTGATTGGTTTGGGTTCTTCTTCGAGTTTTCCCAGCAGGCTTTCAACATCAACAGTGGTGGCATTAATGGCCACATCAGTTAGTTTCCCAACTTGCTCACCAATAACTTTGGCATTGCGTTGCTTATCTTGGATAACCCGGTGGGCAAATCCAGTTTGCCATCCCTGATTTAACAATCCAGCGTCCTTTGCCCCGGAGACAACCCCGGTGTTCAAAATCTGCTGGCTCAACTGGGTGCTAGAGTTTAAAAACCCAGCCTGGAGGTCACTGCTGACTTCTTTGGACTCTCTCTTGCGGCGAGATGCCTTTTTCGGCTTGCTTTGAGTAACTGGCTGTTCGCGTTCTTTTGCCATGGCAGCGATCGCATTGGCCACCGACTTCGACCTCATCGCTTTCATTTGGTTGCGGACTGCACGGATTACCTTTAGGTCTTCCTCACCTTCAGAGTACTCATCTTTAGGCGTTAACTCCAGATGTTGAATTATCTGGTCTAGATATCCTTTTCCAATTTCTTCAACTAGTTCGGCAATTGATATGGTCGCCATTGGCAATTCTTTTCCTTAATTTTCGCAATTCTTCTTCGACTGAAATTCCCAGTTTTTGGAATTCTGAATCTAGTTTTCCCAAGCGCTTGAGCCTCAAGAAATTCGAGCGCCCGTGCTTGGCACCATAACCAGCACGCAGCCACAAATTCATCAAGAACAATTGCTCAACCTGCTCTTCAACAAAAGGGGCTTCGTAGCCGAAGTAGAGGCAGTGGTCGTTAATTGTGTCTCTTGACTTTATGTTCAGCAGCTTTCTAACGGCTAGCTTGGTAAAGACTTTTTTGCATTCTCTATCCCAGGTTTTAGCCCAGATAGTCCGTAATCTTGGCATTGGCTTTTAAACATCATCAAGAAAGAATTCAGAAGTTATGGGCAAAGCCCTCAGTAGTTCAGGTGCAGAACCACGTCTAAAGTCGATGATTGCAAAATAAAAACCATCTGCTAATCTTCGACGCTTTTTTTATTAAAATATCTCTCTCTATTAGAAGCAATAGATTTAGTGTTATTATTGCACTTTTCTATCTGAAACCAAGACCAGATAAGGGTTTTGAAGCTAAATTTCTTTGTGGCTAATTGCTGCTGGCAGAGCAGAGATAGTTCGACTCGAAGGCAGCAGCTTCCTGAACATCCCACATGAGGAAGTAACTTCCCTAAGCTGGAAGTCTTGAAACTATTACTCTATCTATACTTCCCGCACTTCCCTAATTTCCAGACATTAAAAAACCCCCTTAATTGAGGGCTTTTTATCGAGGGAAGGGGGAGATGGGAAGCAGGGGAGCAGGGGGAGCAGGGGTGTGGGTAACTAAGAATGAAGAATTAAGAATGAAGAATTAAGAAAAAAACAATTCTAAATTCTAAATTCTAAATTCTAAATTCTCCCGACTCCCTCTGAGTGTTAATCGCTCTAAAAGGTCTACCATAAGCTGATAGCTCTTTGACTTGTTTGTAAAGAAGTACTTGAGCTAGTCTAGAGCGATATTCAGGAGGAAACTTGTTAAAACTTGTTCCTGAACCCCAGTGGTTGACAGTTGAAAAGGATTTACCCAATACCTCGCAAAGCAGTTTGATACAGCGCTTTCTATAACCTCTAGAACTCTGTTCTCTTATTTGTTCAGGACGAGACAGTTTGTGCAGCCCAAACCACTCCAAGCAAAATTGCTCTGGACTAATTTCTTCTCTGACTTTAATTGTTACTGGTGCTGCTGCCATCTGAGTTTCCGCTCCTCCATGAATTTTGAACCTGACAAACTTCAGTTCGCAGACCAGCTTGTGCTTTTTGCAGTTGCTCTGTAGTGATACCGACAAGCATTGATTTGTCTTCAGAAATTAAGGAGATCGCATCCCCAATGACACTAATCGCTAATCGAAGTGCTTCTAACACTTCTACGGAGGTTGTCTTCATAAAAACTCCTTCAAGGTGACGAGTTACTCCTATTAGTTTGCTAGGCAATAAAAACTAAAAAGTTGTTCTCGAATAAAAATTCTGAGTAATCCCCCAAAGTATCTAATCCTGTTAGATTTAACAAAATTTCTGTTGCTAACCAGATAGCGATTTTTGCAATTGCTGTTTTCATTTAAAACCTCCTTGAATGGGAAACTTGAGTGAGCGCAGCGCTTCTCAAAAAACTGGGTGCAGTTCTGGATTTAATGCTAGGTCTTTAACAAAGGCGCAGAGCGCTTCAGGAAACCTAGTGAACAGTGACCCGCTGGTGCTGCGATACCCCCGGCAGCTCCACCCAGAAATGCCTGAAACCTCCGCAGCTTCACCAAATTCCTGAAGAATACTGTTGTCGAGCTGAGCAAGTTCGGGTGCTCTCATAAGTTGTTGGTTGAGGTTGACGCGGAGAGTTGGTTTGAGCATTCCCCGTGTCTCCGTGTCCCCGCGTCCCCGCGTCCTGTTTTCATACTCTAATTGAGTTAATCGTTCAGTTTGAGAAGCACAATCTTCTAGTTCAAAAGTCAATTGTCCAGCTTTAAAAAGGTTTTTGGTACAGCTGCCAGAATCATGTATATAGTCGAGCAATACCCACCAGTCTCTGTCGCCCTTACCTTGTCTGTCTACCACTTCCCCGGTATAACCAGACCAACCTTCAGGACTTGTGAGTACTTTCACCCTCGCGCCAACAAACAACTGTTCGTCTGTTAAAGGTAGAGCTAGTTTTTGATATTTTTCTAGTTGTTTAGCGAGTTTTTCTACTTGTGCAGTCTTTTCTTCTAACTGTTGTTGTAGCGGTTCTATGCAATCAGTTAACTCTTTATTTACCACTTTGGCTGCCTGTTGGCTGAAGGTGTTGCTCCAGCGGTTTTCATTGGCAGAAGTTAGGGCTTTTTCTAGGTCTTCTATTCTCTGTTGCAATCGCTGATTTTCCTCTGCTAGCCCTTGAGTTTGTGCTAGTTGCTGCTGCAATTGGGAACATTGTTCTTGCAGTTGACCATAGGCTTTTTGATGTTTGTCCCGGCTGGCGTAAATGGCTTGGATTTCGGCTTGAGCTTGAGCGAGGGCGGCTTCTCGAATCTCTACCAGCCGAGCTATTTCTTCTTCTTTTTTCTCGCTCTGGTAACGAGCCAGTGCTTCAGTAATTTGTGCTTCTACTTCTTCTTTGCTAAATAATTGCTCTGATGCATCCCTCCTCTCCCCGCGTCTCCCCGTCCCCGTGTCCCCGCGTCCTTGAAGGCTCTCTGGTGATGAAGCATGTCTCGGTAAAACCTTGCTGACATTGCAGCCGAAGGCTTGTAAAGCTCTGGTGATATCATCGGTCATTACCACCACTTCCCCAGTTTCTGGATTGGTGGCGGCTGAGTGGAGGGCTTCTAGTTTCAGAGTTTCCAGGCTCTCGTCTGTGATATTGAATTTCTCTGATACCAATTGCCAATCAGCTTCGGTGGCTCTGTTCCCCAGAGTTAGCTTGCTTTTGGCTTGGCTAGCATCGAGGGCACATTTGATGGACTTGGTGGTTTGCTTACCTTCTTTGACTAGTTTCTCTACTAAGTCACTGGCTAAACTCGGCAGCAGCTTGAGGGCTGACAGGCTCCACTTATTGACTTTGCATGCCACTAATTTCTGCATGGCGGGGGAGAGGTTTTTGTACCAGGGCGATAGCACCATCGCTACTTGAGCTAGATATTTGCTTCCTCCAAATTCATCGCTAGCTAGCCAGACATCAAAGGCTTTCTTGCCCTGGGAGGCTCCTAGAACTCGGCAGCTTGTTTCATAGACATCCCATAATTGGCTACCAATCTTTACCAGCTCTTTGAAGGTTCGACGGGCGAAAGCAATAAAGTGGGAGTTGGTACATTTGGCTTTGTCTGCTAGCTCAGGACTGCTAAAGTAGGTGGCGTAGTCAAAGTGACCAGAAGTAGATTGGGATAGGTTAGTTGGAGTGTCAGTGGTGGCTGTGGCAGTAGTCATAATGACTCCTCCTGGTGAAGTAGATTGGAGAGTGGATTGATGGGAATTTGATAAAGCCTCAGCAAGATGACGCGGAGACGCGGGGACGCGGGGACACGGGGAGAGATGTGTCCCCATATCTAGGGCGTAAGCAGGGGTTTCTGTTTCCTCCGCTGAATCAAATGATTCAGTAGCTTTAGAAAGAGGGGGAGCTACAATCCCCTTTTGAAGAGAACACTCTGACACGAGGACACTTTGAGACGGGGAATGCTCTAACAAACTCTCCGCGTCACCGCGTCTCCCTTTCTCCGCGTCTTCCGAAGCGTCTCCCCGCTCCCTTGCTTCTTGATAAATTCGCTCTCCGACTGCTAGAGCTAAAAGAGGTGGTACGGCATTGCCAATCTGTCTGTAGCCGTGTAGTTTGCTGGCTGAAAATTGGAACCAATCGGGAAAGCTGGATAATCTGGCGGCTTCCCGGACTTTAATGACTCTGGGGTATTCTGGATGGATGGGACGGGCTGCTGTGTGATTGCCGCGATCGCTCCCGGTTCCGGCTCTCAAGGTGGGGCAGATTCCGTCCCAGTCGAGGCGATAGAGGCGGCTAATGGGTTCGATTGTTCCTGGGGGAGTGGCGGCAAATCGAGCGATTACTTCTGGGGTATGGTTGGTTTTGGTGCAGCCAGTGAGTTGATTTGGGGTTTGGGGGTTGGGATTGGGGAAGGTTTGATGGAGTTGATGCACATACTCACTTGCTTCCCCTTTTTGAATTGACCCAATCGCCTCCCTTACGGTCACTTGGGTTTCTAAGGGAGTTGGGGGGGTAATTGGGGTGCATTCATGAGTAGCTGGTAGAGGTTGACGCTCTGACGCGGAGATGGGAAGACGCGGGGATATTTCAGAAGGAAATTGTAACCCTTTCTGAAATAGAGCCACTGAATCAAATAATCTAGTGGGGGAAAACAGAGACTCCTGGGGTTTATGCTCTGGACACAGGGTTCGGGACACATCCCTCTCCGCGTCCCCGTGTCCCCGCGTCACCGCGTCATCTTTCCAGCCTACCCAGAAAAGACGAGTGCGAGATTGTGGTACGCCGTAATCTTTGGCGTTGAGTTTCCACTCTTGCACGGTGTAGCCCAATTGTTGGAGTTGTTGGTAGCAGCGATCGATTAGTGGGGCGTGGCGCTTGTCCCGCAAGCCGCAAACGTTCTCCATGACGAAGATTTGAGGGCGCAGTTCGCCAACTAGGCGAATGAAGTGGGAAACGAGGTGGTTGCGTTTATCGTTGGGGTCGCGTTTGCCGATTCTGCTGAAGCCTTGGCAGCAGGGGCCGCCTACTACTGCGGTTAGTTTGCCGTCCCATTCGGGATGGTTTTGCTTAATGGCTTCCTGGATTGTTTGGGCTTGGAGTTGGGTGATGTCGGTGCAGAGAACTTTGGTGTGGGGGAAGTTCTTTTGGTATTGGGCGGCGGTGATGGGGTCTTTTTCGACGGCGAGGGCGACTTGGAATCCGGCGGCTTCGATGCCCAGGCTCAAACCACCGACCCCGGCGAAGAGGTCAATAGCTAGAGGTTGGGGTGTTGTCTCTTTTGTCTGGGCAGGAAGTGGAAGCATTTTCCTCTAGGGATAGCGAACGCTATGTCTAAGAGGGGACTGTTCACCAATTAGTAAATAGTCACTACTTACTATAAGAATATACCTATTTCTTTTTTTGTCAAGGGGAATAAGCGGAAAATGTACAATTTTCCTTAGAGGTGGTGGGCTGTTGCTATTGGCACAAAAATTGACTAAAGACCGTATTTGCCGTTTGGCAGAAGAAGTTCAAGTTCTCGGCGGCTCTAAGAGTCAGTCGGAAACTGCAGAACTATTGGGAGTTTCGCAGCAGTCTATTGGCAAATGGCTGAATGGAGAAGTTGACGACCTTAAGCCAACCACCCGTGCAAAAGTAGCAAGAGCTTTGGAATGTACCCAGGAGCAGTTAGATGATTATTTATCAGGCAAAATAAGCTGGAAAGAATTTCTGCCATTAACTAATTTGCCCAACCTCAATGAAGCTTCATCACCAACTGAAGCATTTTTGGATCATCTTGATAGCTTGCCTTTCAGTGAGGTGATGCGAGTTTGGCGGCAGATTCAGGATCGGGTTTATAGTAAGTTTTTGAGCAACTTTCGTGTTTTTGATGACAAGCGATCGCCCCGAGACTCTCAGTTCTTTGTTTTGCTCGAAGCGACGCGAATTACTCAAGGGTTGAGTATCGATGAAGTTATAGTGCAGATAGCTTCTTCTACTCAAATGCAGCTTGAGGAGGTAACTGCGATCGTTACTGGAGAGAGGAAGCCAACAAATAGTGAACTGTTGAAGTTAGGTCAATGGCTGAAGAAGCCAGATGGTAGTTCTTATAGCCATGAAGAGTTGTTGTCGTTGCGGGATAGTACAGTTCTTTCGGCAATTCCCAAAGCTGAAGAATAGTGGTTTCTTTTGCATATTGAGCACCATGTCACACTTGGCGAGGTTGTTGACGTACAGCTTTGATTTCAGCCATGATGTCATCATCGCTGCCCCCCTCCCTTCAACACTGGATCTGGTCGCAGATGCAGCGGAAGAATTTGAATCCTTCAAGGCGCAGGTTTACCATGCGCTCAGGGAGCGAGGAGTCACTCCAGTAGAAGAGGAAAGCATTGACAGCGAATTCATCCAGCGCTACGGAAATGAAATCCTCTTCCTCGAGCAATACCGCGTGCAGAAGGACGGGTTCGCCGAGAATACTCCAGAGATGTCGGTGGCGTTGAAATCTGCTCTTGCCAAAATGAAGGCATAATTTGCTCTATCGCACCTTTCCCTACCCTTTCATTCCTCAACCTTCACAAACTCCAGTCCTAACTCATATCCAGCAAAAGCGATCACTTTCCATAGTGTGATCGCTTTTGCTTTTTGCTCGTAAAGCCTGGAAGTGCGATCGCTACTGGTTCTATTTTTTATTTTTTTTCTAGAACGAGTCAGAAAGAAAGGTAGCAGACCGTCTAGTTGTTGAGTTGGAACGATACTAAAATAAAACCGAGCTCAAAAACCCACTCACCCTTGACGTCTGAAAAACGTCAAACAAATGGAAGCAAACACACTCTAGTTTCTGCGAGGTCATTAAAAAATGCTGAACAAAATTTATACCATGGCTCATCGGTGTAATACCAAAGGATGGCTGGATCAAGCCATAAAATGGGAAGCAAATGGGATCGAATGCGATGTCATCAAAGATAAGGGCAAATTTTACACTTGGCATGGTGACGCCATAGGGGCTGGTTGGGAGCATTTGGATGTCTATTTAGACTATGCTTGCAAACAACTCCAAAGGGGAGTAGGGAAAAATGTTTCCTTGTTTATCTTCGATCTCAAATATGATGCCAAAGACAAGCTTAAGGCTTCTGATATAAATCATATTCGTCAAAAAGTCCATGATAAGTTATTGAATCCCATTAACGGTCATCTCATTCCACGAGAACGTAGAGGGTTGTATGCATTCTATGGTACATACCAGGGGGCAAGCTATGTGGGTGAATTGGAAAAGGCTATGAATCATTTGCCACTGAAAAGTCGAGAAGGTATTAATTATGATGCTAATGTACCGTTTCTAGATCCAGGCGACCCAAACAGCACAAGCCCTTCTGAGGCACTGAAGTGGAGAGACGCTCACAATGTGTCCAATTTTATTTACTCAGCTGGTATTTTCGCGGCAGGCCCTAGTGGACCAATGGAAAGGCGACTTGAGGAAGCTGGAAAATTAAGACGTGATCATGCTTTTGGTGTTTATGGCTGGACTTATAACCGGGCTCAATCAGCAGCTAACATTATCAAAAAATATAAGATAGATGGTGTTTTGGGTAATACCAATGAAAATTATGGTTGGTTACCGTCCTGCTTTGATTACTACGGATTAAAAGTTTATAACAAGGTGAATCGATATGATTGGCCTCCATTTTTGCAAAAAAATGACTAACATCGATGACTTGTTTCCACTCGGATTTTTTCAGCAATTGTTGTTGTTGTCTAACCCAATCCTTCTGAAGAGCTTCCTGTTTGGGATAAGCTTCTTTCGCCACAGCCCAGACGTATTCTGACAGGTGATAAAAGTCGAGTATTTCCACAGAACCGGGAAATTGCTTTTGTGCCATCTCCCAAATCCAATGGGCACCGTCTCCAATAAAAATCCAGGTGTAAATTATCCGTTGATGAGAGGAGAGAATTTGGTTCGCGGATAGCTTACGCGAATAACTAAAGACTAAAACTCTTTAAAAGAGTAAGAGGAGCGAAAAAAATGAATTGATTAAGCAGCCATTTGTGGAAACCAAGTTTGTCGCCACTGACCATTACATTCTGTTACTTTAAGAATAGCGAGCGCTTTACTTCCTAGCGCACTCCAACTCATACCTTTGTGTTTTTGTCGATGACCAATTACAGTGTCAACTCCTTTTTCCATACGCCCACTACCAATAGTTTTGCTAGCTTGACGACGCAATTCATAATTAATGATTTCACTTTCATGTTTAGTTATATAGGTAATCAGTTCAGATAATTTATGTTGATTGCGAACTTTGATTTGAGTTTTGAGATAAGTAAGAACATCGGAAGTATTACCACGCCAAAGATGACAAAATAAAAATTTACTATGTTCAGTATTTTCTGTCTTATTACGAGTAATCATCGAGAGAAATTCTCGCAGTTTTTTACAGAGATGATACCAGTCAAGGATTAGGGTAATGCCTTGCTCATTAAGCGTATGAAGTCGTTTGCGAATATTAGAAGCACCATCGGTAATAGCAACAATTGGTAAAGGAAAATTATCCTTTTGATAATAATATTTTAACTTACATTTGATGATTTCTTCTAAAGGAATTAAAGGTTGACCCTGATTGTCTATAGGACTTGTCAGATACTCAAAACTTCCCTTTGGGGTTTGTAATAAAACCACATCAGTAATTACAGTTTTTCGTTTTTGTTTCTTCCCTGATTCATCGGGTTCACCAATAACTAGAGCTTGATTTTTGCTCCGATTTGCTTTTTGTTTTTTGACTCCAATCCCATCATCAAATAGTAAAATTTCTTTGGATAATGGGTCATAAATATCAACTGTCGGTGCGATTTGGCTCTCGGATTTTATTTCCTGCTTAATTTCCTGAATTTCTTGCTGCCACTTCCTCGATACTTCTACGGCTTTATTTGCCACTATATCCCAAATCTTTTGGTCTGATAATAGTTTTTCTCCACTAATTCTTTCTAGTAAATCTTCTACTTCCTGATAACTGAGACGATTACTATAATATGCCACCAATTCTTGTAAGCCATCACTAATATTTCCGGTTGTCAATTGAGATGTTAAGTCAAAGTAATTACAGCTTTTTCCTTTGACTAGATATTTTTGTAATCGAAAGTCAAATTGACCATTAATTGTCTTAACTTTGACAATATTTGTTCCGTTACGCACTATGTCTGAGTCTTTTTTTTCTCTTGGCTAAATTCTCTTTGTGCCTTGCTCAAAAGCTCAGAAGAAATTTCAGGTAGCATTTTTTGCTTCAATTTTTCCACGGCTTTTTCTATTTCATCTATACTTTGAGTACCTAGTTCTAAATCTATTGATTGTAACCTAGTTAGTTCTTCTCCTTGTTCGTCTTTTATGATTATTTCTATTTTTGCCATAGTGACCCTTAATTTTCCTCCTTATAATAGTTGAATAGGTTCGCGTAACTTTTACGCGAACCTACTCATGAATTTTAATTTTCTTTCTGATGACTCATTCTAACTCATATCTTGAAGATAGAGCCAACCGTATTACCGAAGCTATCGTCTCTATTCAAAAGTCTATTGAACTTGGGTGTGGTCAAAACCCGTTGGTGCAGAGGACACGGGGACACGGAGACACTCTGACACGGGGAATGCTCAAACTTTCCTCTCCGCGTCACCGCGTCTCCCCTGAACCGCGTCAGCCTCAACCAACTACTTATGACCGCACCCATTGAACTTCTGCAATTTTCTGGAGATATTGCTTTTCCTGGTTGTTGTATTGTACGTTATCAAGCACGAAGCAACAATTTGTACTATTGGTATTATAAATTACAAGCCACAGAGCCGATTTTCCCCACTAAAAGTGGAAAATTGACTCGATATAAGCATTTGGGCGCATCGGGAACTGAAGCTCATATTGAGGTTTTGATGCAAATTAATCGCCGTAATCAACTTGACGCTTTGTCGAGAACCCTGGACTCTCTAATGCACTGCTGGTCTGATTTATACGAAAACTCAAAGTCGGAGAATCAGTCGTAGTGGTCAGCTGTTCGCGTAAGCTATCCGCGAACCAAATTCTCTCCTCTCATCAACGGATAATTTACACCTGGAAATAATTGACAGCAGCTTCATAAGCTGTAGCTGCCTTAGCTTTCTTGCCAGCAATGAGATTTAATTGAGCTAACTGATGTTTTTCAGTTTCCGTCTGCAAAAATTCAGTCCCAAAATTCAATTGATTGACTACTAAAAAAATCTGGTCTTCTTGCTCTTCTAAGACCTGATTTTTGAGCAACAGTTGACCGATTTGATATTATTATGAATAATTGACTGTTTATCGCTTTTGCATTTAGCTCGTAAAGCCTAGAAGCGTGATCGCTACTGGTTCTATTTTTTACTTTTTTTCTAGAACGAGTCAGAAAATAACCTAGTCCACCGTCTAGTTATTGAGCAAAAACGGAAAAGCATGACGTGAGTAGTATTTTTGTTTACCAAACCTATTCAACTGTTTGCTTGTTTTAACTTGCAGTATGTCCGAACAAAAGAGAGGTCAATATCACATCATCAACCCTGAAGGCTAAATAAAGAAATTGGAAATGACAATCGATATAAATGCATTCTTAAGTACTTGGCAACAGATTTGGGCTGAACAAACTAACGATAATGTCACCCTGAAGGATACGCCAGCATATCTTTTGGGACGAACCGTAGAGATGCCTCCATCTGTCGGTTACGAAACGGGAGCTTTGAGCTTCAGACTCACTCAAATGGAAATTCGCGGCATCAGCAACTTGATTGCCGATCGCTGTAGTCTGGAAAATATAGGCGATCGCATCCGTATTAAATTGGAATTGGAGGGTGTAACCTTTCAGGGGAGCTATGCACTGGAAGTAAAACCAGACCCAATTGTTGAGATAGACAGTGCTGGAAATTTGATGGAATTGTCAGCAGAAACACGCCGTCCCGTTGTTGCGGGGAAGAGTGTTGATGACGATGAGGAAAAAGAAGCATTGCGATCGCAGCATTCCTTGATAACTTCCGGCAGTGCGATCGCTTTCCATAGTACGATCGCTTTTGCATTTTGCTCGTAAAGCAACAGAAGGGCGATCGCTCTCAACATATAGAAAAACCGAAAAAAATACGCAAACTAAAACAACATCATTGTCCTATGCCTGACCGCGACTCTAAAAAATACGAAGAATACCTGATCTACATACATGGAATCTCGCCAGAGTACAATAAATCTCATCAGGAAGCGTATGACTGCCTCCATCAAGGAATTAGCGCCTGCATATCCAGGGATGTATTGGAGTGGCATAATGCGAAGCGCTGCGATGTAGAATGGGGCTGGAATGACGAGGGTGAAGGTCAACAAGCCAAAGGTCATCGTCTTTTGGCCAAGGCTCAAGAAAATTTGGTAGCTCGTCTCTTCCCAAGGATAGAGGAGGCACGAGATTTCAGCATCAATCCCGCACGCTTGATTGTTCCAGGTGCGCGAGAACTAATGCTCAAAGGATTCTCCGATATGTTCTACTATGTCTCTGAAGATGGTCAAAATAGCGTTCGGCTAGAGGTTCTGTCCACTTCCTCTATTGGAGTAAAAACTACACATACAATGTAACCATCGGTAGAGCTGTCACCATCGGGATAGCTACCTGATCCACCATCGGGAGCGCTGCCTGTTCTACCCTCTTTTGGAACAAACTGCGGTGAAAACCCTATGTGACTTCTGGGAAACTTGTAATAGTCTTCAATGGTCAGTGACTCAGCATCCAATTTGTATAAGCAAGAAGGTATACCTTTTTTAGCTAGTTCAAGAACTTTATTCAGTTCTATTGTTCTATATTCATAGTTTTCGTATTGATCATACATAAACTTAGTTGTAAGCTCTTCCCAAAGCCCTAGAGAACTCCAGTAAATTTTATCAAGCTTCTCCGGAGGAGTGTGACCTGGAAATTGTTCGTCATCATAAGTGTACAATCCTGATGCCCAAGTAAAAAAGGTGTTACAGCTTAAATTAGTAGATGTAATTTCTGGCTTTCCCTGGTTCAGTTTTTCTGGACTGACATCTATGACATGGCGTCCCATCAAGCTAATATCCATTTCACCTATCTGCATTCCTAACAAATCATCAGGTATCTCATGATTTTCCGGGACTAACTTATCTCCCTTACGGAGCCATTGTGCAATATCCCAAGCACAAATATGGGCAGCATGAAGTGTAATTTTTTGACCATTATTATCATAATAATCCACTATAAAGTGAGATATTTCACGAGGAATCTCTACTTTATATGCCTCTACCTCTTTATATTCCTCTACATCTTCCAAATCTTCTAATTGCTTACGATCGACAATATATATGCTGTTATTTTGGGACGGTATAATGCGGAACAATTGTCTCAGCGGCTTTGTCACAAGAAGATTATTTATAATCTGCTCAATCCCAACAGTAAAAGATGTATCTGCTAAAACTAAAAAATTCTCAGTTACTCCAATCTGATGCATACTTTGCTGAATCTTGATTGATTTATTGCAAATTTTGATTGGATTATTATTGGAATCAACTAGCTTATATTTATGCAGTTGATCACCCTTCCATTTTATTAAATAAACAGAATTTTCTTGACATAAAACAGCAGAAACAACTTCAAAACTTAATCTCAAATAGAATTCACCGGTTTGAATCTTATTGATCAACGGATCAGACGGAGCAAACGGAGGTTTTGGTTGTGTTCCATCACCATCATCACCAGTAAGCCAACCCAGAAGCAAACCGATAAACCCTCCTAGAAGCAAACCGATAAACCCTCCTAGAAGCAAACCGATAAACCCTCCTAGAAACCAACCGATAAACCCTCCTACGAAACCACCGATAAACCCTCCTATGAACACACCTAGAAGCAAACCGATAAACCCTCCTCTAAATTTATCTAGAAGCCAACCTACGAACCCACCGATAAACCCTCCTAGAAGCAAACCGATAAACCCTCCTACGAACCCACCGATAAACCCACTTTATTTACAATTCCTTTCAAGGTCTACTTAAATTGAGCAGAAAAATACAGAGCTGACGACCAACATTAATTAGCCATCGCTCATTTCCTTTAAAGTTTGCTGGAAATAATCTCGATACAACTGACAACTAATAACCGCCTTATTATTAGATAATTTAATTAACCCCATACTATTTAACTTGTAAGCCTGGAGCGGCTCTAGTAATATAGGTTCAGTAGCAACTATCACTTTACTCAAAGCCCTTGCTAATTTTGAGTCTTCGTACAACTTCTCTTGATGACGATTCAAGTGATTCGCATAAATTCCTGTAGATGTAGGAGCCGTTTTTAATAGTTCTTTCAATGTAATTTTCTCCTGACTAAGATAATAAATAGCAAGATGCACCAGAGCAGGATGTCCTCCTACCATCGTCATTAAAAGATTTGCTTCTTCCCCATCTATCCAACTTAATTCGTAACATTTAGCTAACTCTACCACTTCTTCCCAACTCAGACTATCTAGTTGGATCGTCAATCCTACATTGAAAGGTGACTGCTTAAGCTGCAAAGGCACATAAATTTCAGTTGAGTGAACCACCACTAAGCGCAACTTCTGCCACACCAAAGTTGTTTTAGCTTTCTCATACCACAAACGTAACAAAGAGAAAAACTCTTTTGCTATTTTCAGATTCTCAAAAACCTGATTCACTTCATCCAGAGCTAGAAGTAAGGGCGAATTGATTGATTTTAGCAAATAGTTTTGGAAGTATAAATTGCAGCTAGCCTTACATCCCAGCTCCTCATCCCAATAGTCATCTAACTTGATCTCTAAGCCTAGCTCATGGGTAATATTAATACAAAAAAAGCGCAAGAAGGTGCTAACATCACTGAAAACCTCTTCGTCTAACTGTTGCAGATTGAAGTAAATGGTGTGATAGCCTGAGTAATTGGCACTCTTAATAAGACGGAGTAGCAGAGAAGTTTTGCCCATTTCTTGAGGTGCTTTTATTCTCACTAAGGCTCCAGGTTTCTGAACCTCTGTATATATTTTCTTTTCAATCTCAGACCGTTTTATATAATATTGAGAATCTAAAGATATAACTCCCGAAGGAAACAGAGGCTTTTCTTTCCAGACCATAAAAAAAAATTTAACTAATTTCATGCAGTTTCTTTTGCCCACCCTTTGACCAATAAGACAAGAAAGTTTTTTAAACAAACTAGGGGCTACAATGTTGGTAATATAAGCGCAGCTATAGTTTTTCTCTAGGGCTATTTGGTCATAGGTATAATCCCGCCAGATACCCTTGAGAGTTTGTATTTCTATGTTACTTAGAGGAGAATAGGAAATTTGAGGCAGCCTGAGATTTATGGTCTCTAGGACAAAATCTATGTCTAAATCTTTAGTTCTTTCTTGACACATACAATGGTCTGTCGTAAGTTTCACACTATTTCAAACATAATACTTTGATTGTTTGTCGTTACAAACTATACTGGACTTTGGACAAAAGAAAAGTAAGGATTCAGGTCTCGGGTGTGGTCAAAAGTAGTTGGTAGTTGATGAGAATGATAATCATTCGTCAGGAGAGGGTGAGCGTCGCTCACCCCCTCGCCCCAACCCATTGGTGACAAGTTGAGGGGGTGACAAGCAAGCTCAAGCATGAACCAGAGGCGCTTTTCAGCGATTGGGCACGCCGAAAAAATCGACAGCTAATTGAGAATGAGCATAATGATAATCATTATCGAGGGGGGGAAGGACTGCCTATAGGCAGTCCTTCCCCTGGATTTGACAGATTTAAAAATTTCTTTTTCGTCACGGCATCAGTTCGCTCCAATTGCAGGAAATAAGTCACCATCTCCGGAGTCAGTTCTGAGTTGGCAATGGTGCCAAAGAAATCCTTTAAGTCCTTAGCATAGGCGTGACGGGTGTGGGGCGATCGCATCCACCTACACAAGCAAATCAACAATTCGCTTCATCACCTGCATCACTTCGTAGAGTTCGTTGTGTTGAGGGTTGGAGAGAGTAAAAATGACTTGAAACCTGTTGTCGAGGCTCGTCTGATTGCTCAAGCTGCTGCCAAGGGTGTATCAATAGAAATCTATCTTGAATCTGTGATTGAAGACCTTTTGATTAGTCCCCCATTACTCTCCAGTATGGGCGGCTGCAAATACCTCAGCAGCAGTCAGAGTGAGCGCTCCTAACTGAGGAGAACCAATGGCATTATCTCCCTTGAAGGTCGCAGCCATCGCTGCCAGATTACTTTTATTTTATGCGATCGCCATGCTAAGCTAGTACGCATTTAAATTGTATAGTCTGCAAGTGACGAGAAAATCCTAAAATCCTCTCCCTGTCTCCGCGTCCCCCCGTCTCCCCGTCTGTCCCGATAGACCTTCTTAAAAGCTTGACAGCTTAACCGTGCCGCAGCACGTTCAGATAACCGGCCAAGCTTTTGCCATCAAGATTTTTAGTCCATTCTTGAATGAGTAAGGCTACCAAAGCCTCAAGCTGCTCCCCATCCAAGTGCATTTTCTCAGTGTCAAAGAACTCATCACTAAAGTCGCTAACCTTCAGAATTAATTCGTTGATTGCTTCATCAATTTGACTGGGTGAATTGTTAGGTTGGTGCAGGTTCATGGTTCTGGGTTTAATGCTTAGCTGTTCGTCCCAGAAGCAGCGCGATAGCGCTTTTCTTTCACAAATTCCCAAATCAGTCCTTTAAAAATATCATCGCAATGCACTGCTGGAAATGTCATTGATTATCCATTGCGTTTGTTAGAGCATCTAATTTCTCCAGGAGTCTTAAGCCCTCTTGGGCACTTCCCATAGCAGCCATTGCCTTGAATCGGGTCAACGTATCGAATTCTGCCAGTGCAATGGTAGATAGCTCTTCGATGAGTTTATTAATACTGATTCCCCGACTTTGAGCAAGCTCTTTTAATCGCTCATGTTTGTCGTCTGGTAAGCGGATAGTTAACGTTGCCATGGTGATTATCTCCTTAGAACCTCTTCCGGTTTTAAAATCATCAAATCAGGAAATAGTAATTCAGAATTTTTAAGGTCTTTGACATTGTTGGTGGCAATCATTTCAGCGTTACCAGCGACTGCTAGTTCGATGAGATGATTGTCAGCCTCGTCCTTTAGGTTCGGACGCCATGTATAGTAAATGGAAATCCATTTGCTAACGCTCATGAGAGATTGGAGCAAGGTCAATATCTCAGGTTGGGTGAGAGGGCACTGGGCGAGAACATTGTCTCTTGCAATGACAGATTCGTATTCACAAAATAGGGCATTGCCCATCAGGGGTTGGTAGGTACCTATGAGGCAATGTCGAATCAGTTCACGACTGGGGCCGGTTGGACCAATCAGGGCGCTGATAAAAACGCTGGTGTCGATGACGATTCTGGTGGACATATCGTAATGATAGCGTATATGCTGTCATTAGAGATCACATGCAGATTTTCCGTTTGATTGCATCAATTGACTTTGAGATTGGTTCAAATTTATTAATCCAAATCCCGTTGTTTGAGCATTGCCATGAGTTTATATTTGCGGGCATGGGTGTCCATCAGTTTTGTTCGGTATACTGACCACTCTCGTTTTTGCCCAGCTTGATGATAAGCGGCGCGTGCCTTTCGCAGCCACTCTACTGCATAGTGATAGTACTGAGCTTTACCAGCATCCATAATTGACTCCGCGCGGCGGCAAGCATTCTCGATGACCCAATTCGGACGTGAGGCAACAGCTTCATCCATTACCCGCATAATTAGTGGTGCATCATAGGATCTCAACTCACTGACGACATTAATTGCATCATCAATTAACTGCTCATGGAGAAAAATCTCTACCTTGGCTGAGTGTATTCCCCAAGCTTGATGGTTTCGCAGATGATCCAACAACTCTACTTTCAGATTTGACCAAGCCTCTGATGCCAAACTTCTGACCTTAGAGTAGTCCTCGAAAGAAGGCTTAGCTTGAAATGCCTTCACCCTCGCTGCCAACGCGGCTTCGCCTTCTCCAAGTTCAGATGCCAGCTCACTTGTCCAGATTGCTAGGTCATATTGGCAATTGCCGGGTAAGCTCAAGCCAGTTTGAGCAATCTTTAGAGCTTGTTGGGGCGAACCTTGTTCTCGCAAAACTTGGGCAAGAGCGAAGGCTTCTTGCCCTGAACTCATTTGGGTTTGAGCGCTTTGCATGGCTTCTGAAACCCGACCCAAACGACCCAGCATAGTTAGATATTGTTGGGTTTGTCCTTCAGCTTGTGCCAAATACAGATATTCTTGGTAGCGCTCTTGACGGTCTAAGATTTTTAGCCGAATCAGTGCTAAATCATCTGCATAGTAGGGTGCTTCACCCTCCCACGTCCCTAACTCTGTAATCTTGCCTTGAAGAACCTGCTGTAGTCGAGGGTAGTCCCAGCCTTGACGCAAGGCTTCTAGGCTCATGGCAAAATCGGCATTCCACTCATCTTGCCAAGCTTCTAAATTAACTTGAATATCAACCTTCTCTTCTGGGGTAAGTTCGGCACTGAGAACTGCTTCACACCAGGCTTCATCGATTGCGCTAGCTACTTCGTAGCTCTCGACACCGTACTCATCTACTTCATCCCAACCATCTACACAGCTAGAGGTAATAGCTTCTAAGATAACCAAAGCGTTGTTGACTTCTTCGTGTTCAGTAAACGCCTGTGCTTCACCGATAATCTCCAAAAGTTCTTCGGTGATTGGATCATCTTCTTCCCACCCCTCTTCCAAATAGCGAACACCATCGCGCAAAATCTGACGCACTTGTCCACGCCAAGAAGCCGGATCAACGGTAGTGCGGCGCAGGGGTTTTGAGAGCTGAGGTTGGGGCGCAAGGGAGGTAATTTGGTTGACGTAATGCTCAATTACATCGAGCAGTTCAGGCTGCTGTGCCACCAACTCTTGTAGTAGACCTTGGATTTGGAGCTCATTAAGGCGGTCTAGAAGCTCTTCAAGTGTGGAACTTTCCTCAATCTTTTCTGGCTTAGGCATTGGTTGTACTTCAGTACTTAATGGCAATTTTTTAGATTCTTAGCTAAGAATCCCACACAAAATTTCGTTCACCCCCTGTCAAGCTCAATGCAACAAACCCACTACTCCGTAATTACCCTACTGATGAGTTAGCATAACCATACATCTGGATACCACCAAAGAGGAGAATGCCATCCATGACTGTTGCACCGCAGAAGAAAGTTTGGACTGATGAAGAATTCATGGCACTGCCAGATGATGTTAATTATGAATTGGTGGATGGGGAGGTGGTGAATCTGGGTAACTCAGGAATGGAGCATGGTAACATTAGTGCCTATTTGTGTGGACTTATTGAATTATATGTTCGCCCCAAAAAGTTGGGAGTTACCTGCGATTCTAGTACAGCCTTTACCCTAAAATCAGGAAATAAGCGATCGCCTGATATCTCCTTTGTCTCTTTTGAAAGGTTACAGGGACTTCGACGACTGCCCAAAGGATTTTTTCAAGGAGCACCCGATTTGGCTGTTGAGGTGATTTCCCCTAACAATACCTTTGAAGAAATCCATACCAAATTAGTTGAATATTTCGACAATGCTTGTCGCCTTGCTTGGGTTATTAATCCTGATGAACTTTCTGTCGTTGTCTATCGTCAGCCTCAGCCGGATAAATTACTGAAAATAACAGATAACTTGGATTAGTGGATGTAATACCAGGTTTTACTTTTCCTGTAGCAGAACTGTTTGCTGAACTTAACTTTTAAAATTCCTACTAACTCCATTTCCGAAAATCTTCTTCGTTTCTCAAGACCTCAATTTCTTCTTCACTGAGTCTCATACCCATCCCAGCAGCAGCTGCTTGTCAGTAAGTCCGACGTTGAGCCAAGTCTGGCAGATCAAAAGCTACAGGTATGGCACTTATAGACCTAGCTACGCCCCAACCTAAACCATATCCGCCAGCAGAGTCGAAATCTCCAATTGGTCTTTAGAGCGATTATCGTCATACACCATCAGCGTATCAATCTGAGCGTGGCGAGACAGTTTTTGCACCTTGCGCACATTGCCATTAGTAGCATCCAATGCCGCCGTGATACTGCTGTGGCGAATGCGGTGAGGAGACATCTGCTTGCTAACTCCTGCCGCCCTGCAGTATTGCTGTACAATCCAATAAATTCCCGCCCCCGTAATCCGATGACCCTTTTTCACTGGGTCAACAGAGATAAACAGCGGTGCTGATTGATTTAACTCCCGCCGCGCTAAGAGCCAATCCCGAATCGCTTCTGTCGTTGTCAGCGATAAATCAATCACCTCAAACGCCGTTCCCCTTCCTTTCCCCCTAATTTTGAGCGTCTTAGCCTCAGCATCAAAATCCCCAATATTTGCCTTAGCAACTTCCCCCCGGCGCAGGGCATTATCCCAGAGCAGACGCAGCAAAGCATAGTCCCGCTTCCCCTTAAACTCGTCTCTCTCAGGCATTGCTAGCACCTTACGATACAACTCCCGACTAATGCCTGCCGTATCCCGATAAACCTGCACCTTCTCCCCTTTAACCTCTTCAAGGGTGTAGTTGCACTTGCCAGCATTCCTAGCCAACTTCACCAACGATTTAATCGCACTCAGGCGGCGGTTAATCGTCGCCTCCTTCAACCCCCGCTCCATTAATATCGCTTTGTAGCGCAACACCAGCGTCACTGCATCAGTTCGCTCCAATTGCAGGAAATAAGTCACCATCTCCGGAGTCGGTTCTGAGTTAGCAATGGTACCAAAGAAATCCTTTAAATCCTTAGCATAGGCGTGGCGGGTGTGGGGCGAACGCTTATCTGAGAGCAACTGCGCCAGTAAGTCCCGATTGGCGATGGCAGCTAAGGGGTTTGAGGGGGAGGTTTCTATCAGGTTGCTCATGGAATCTTCGCTTGCGGAAATAAAAATTTCCGCAAGCGCATTCTATCATTAAGAAGGTTCGACGCTTGTGAAAAAGGCAGAGGGCAGGAGGCAGGAGGCAGAAGGCAGGAGGCAGTCCTGATGAAAAAATTTCATCACCAAGTTCGGACGTCAGGTGATTATCAAATTCCTGACGAGTTTGCGCAAGTTCTTGTTGTTCCAACTCAGTTAAAGGTTCTAGGGATAATAAAGATGCCAAGGAGTTACTATCTTGTTTTTGAAAGTTAAAAAGACGATGGACTTCATCTAGGGTTAGATTCTTGGCATTAAGAGTTGTCATCGGTTTGCGACATTAAGTTAAATGTTATTAAAGTTTACCGACAGCGTAATTTTTCCGGATTAATTTGAAACTGAATCTTGGTCATTTTGCGCTTGCCTGGTAACTCTTGAGCCTTCAGAATGTAGCCTTCTCCTATTAACTGCTTAATCGTCCGCCAAAGGATTTGATGGTTTCGGGAGTTGTTACTTCCCAGTAAGTCGAGGTTTTTGAGCAGATACCGTTTAGAAATCAGCAGATATTGTCCATCTGAAAGCTTATCCCATTTCATACGGCTGACCAGATACACTAGCAGCTTCATCTTGTAGTCATGTTTTGCATTCCCCCCCGACTTCTGACGCGCCTCAATGCTGTTAGGAAACAGCACGTAATCTCCTGTACGAGAAGGTCCGTCAAAAAATTCCAGCGCCACCGTGTAAGCATCAGCCAATTCATAGGTGTAATCAGCTGCCTTGGCTAAGTCAAAGTTGCGGGGCACATTATCAATTTCGTAATCGCGGATGCGGAGGATACTTTTGATGGTAACTTTAGCGCCAACCTGCTTACCTTTGTTTAGGGATTGGGCGAACACAAGTTCGGTTCTGTGCAGGGCAACCAAATCCTGGTTAAGCTGAGAGCGCATTCTAGCAGTAAAGCCGCCATCTTTAGTGCGCTTATAACCTAAGCTCTCGAGGAGGTCATTGGAGCGAAAAGAAACCAGAGGACTGTTGCCCCTAGAGGCAGCTTCCTTGTACAAAAACAGCACAATGGCAACTTGTCTGGGATTTAAAAAGGTCAGCAAGGCCATGAACAAGCGCTGAATCCGGCGATCTGAAATTTTCTCTAAGGCTTTGTTGAGTCCTTGATCTGTGCAGGTACTGAGATCTAAATTATCATACTGTTTCTTCAGTTGCGCCCACTCCGACTCAGAGAGATTATTCAGGAGGACGCGACGAGTTACTGCTACTTCCCCCTCTTCTTCGGGGTCCGCATCAACTCGCATTTCCAAATAATAACCATTGGCATCGGTGCGCAGAATTGGCAGTTGCACGTCAGGGTTTCTGATTGAGGCTCCTGCTCTGGGTAACACCATCAGCAGTTGTCCGTCTACAGGAAAAGCCGCTTCTTCTTTACTCACCTTTTTTATCCAATGACCCACTTGAAGTTTAGAGGTTAACAGGGAAGGAGGAAAGGTTAGAATAATTTCCCTTTTACCCTTTCCCTAGACCCAAAACGTAACAAATCTCAACAAACACCTGTGAATCCGGCGTATGATTTTGAGGGTTTTACCTGTGAAGCCGGCGTATAGTTTTACCTGTGAAGCCGGCGTATAGACTCCCGGTTTTACCTGTGAAGCCGGCGTATAGTTTTACCTGTGAAGCCGGCGTATAGTTTTTGAGGCTTCAATTTTAAAAGCTAGACACAGCATTGTTTTTAAAGATTGACCTGTGAAGCCGGCGTATAGTTTTACCTGTGAAGCCGGCGTATAAGTTACCTGTGAATCCCGCGTATAGGCGATTTTGCCCCCTTGAGATTGCGCTGGATGGCGTGTTATCTTCAGGAGCATCCGTTCAGTCTTGAGGAGGTGGCAGCATTAAAGAAAAGAGCTCGCCTGCGCTGATAACGCAAGCGAAGCTACTAGTTCAAAATTCATAATTTATTCCGAAGAGTTCGGAGTCCAACCATCACAGAGAGTTCGAGGTGATGGTTGTTGGGGTCACTAGGTTGAACCAACCTTGAGACTCGCAGCAGCACTTAAAGCAGTGCTGACTGACAGTTTATGGTGTTTAGTCTAGCAATTTTTGGTAGTGGGTGTATATAGCAGGTGTTGCTGAATGCCGATTTTCCCCTTTGATGCTCTCACCCCGCCCTGACTCCGACCTCTACAGTCCTTACGTTTAGAGGTGGTGCTAATGGCATATTACAATTACCAAAGGTTTCAAATTCGTGAATGGGTTGAGTTCGATAGTAAGGGTCGTGCTCCTTGTCCCTGCTGTAGTAAAGGACACTCCGACAAAACCCTGAGTCTGGTTTCCAATTCCGAGTACGGTTATAAATGCTTTCGCGGCTGCACTCCGGCTGAGATTCGAGAAGCACTAGGCGCGCCTCCTCCTGGACAGGGTTTGGGAGGAGGTTTCCCCAAGCATTTAGAGCTTCCGGAGAAGAAGAATTCTCCCCCTACGGATTACACAGTGGCTCAAGATGGCGTTGAGTACATGGTGGGGCGACTTATTCATGAAAACAGCCAAGACGCTCAACAAGCAAGAGACTGGCTCTGTTCACGGGGGATTGACAAAGCTGATATCACTCGCTTGAATTTGGGACTGGGGCGTCGGGTCATCATTGCCAATGAAAACCAGCCCCACCAAAAGGAAATCTATGGAGCTATTTGTATCTTCATTCCCATCCCCCATCGCCCAGGACGCTATTACGTCAAAAAGCGGGTTGCGCCCTGGTTAAGGGATCAGGAGCGACCAGACTATCTGGGAAAATGGTCTCAATTTGGGGTTCCGGCTACAGTCTGGTTTACCCACCTGCCTCCCGATGCTAGCGAAACTTGGTTTTGTGAGGGGGAATGGGATGCTATTCGTCTGGCGCAGCTGGCTCGTCAACAACCAGATAAAATAGCGATCGCTTGTTCTACGGCTGGGTGTGGCAGCGTCCCTAAACCAGAAGAATTAGAACGACTCCCAGGAGAGGTTACTATTTTCTATGACCGCAATGACGAACCCAAAGCTGATGGCACTCGTCCTGGGGATGAGGGGGCGAAAAAGTTAGCCCTGGCTTTAGCTGGTAGGGGTCGAATTGCTCAAGTCCCGATGCCTGATAAGTGTTCCCTCAAAGGCTGGGATGTTAGTAATGCTATAGATGCTGGTTATAGTTGGTCAGATTTTAAGCATTGCGCAGCTGCCGCTTCTTTGATGCAGGAAGAAGAGATGTTTCTGGGGCAGGGAGAACCGGCTGAAAATGTCCCCGCGTCCTCTGATGCTGATGGCAATGCAGATAGCGGCAAAAATGTCAACCACCCAAGCTTCACACCCCTCAATGCCGAGCAATTGCTCCAAGAAATTGATGCCTTAATTGCCCAGGATTTACCCCAATCTCAAATCTCGGCGCTGATTCCTGCTCTCGCCCACCGCTGTGCTTATAGCGAGCGTTCGATTTGGAAAATTTACGAACACCGCTTAGCAGAAATTGAAATTGAAGAGGAGCGGACTTTTACGGCGGCGATGATTGATGCGCTGCTTCAAGCTAAGGAAGTTTCCATAGATTTACACTCTGTCTTGCCCAGCGCTTTAGCTGAACCCCTGCTCAGGTATGCTAATTGGTTAGCAGTGCGAAAAGAAGCAGTCTTGCTGACTTTGTTAACTACAGTGAGTGCACTGCACCATGCCCAGACTACATCTTGGCTCAACCGGGACTGGGGCTTTAGCGTCAAACCCAACCTCT
This sequence comes from Symploca sp. SIO2E9, assembly GCA_010692645.1. GTDB lineage: Bacteria > Cyanobacteriota > Cyanobacteriia > Cyanobacteriales > Coleofasciculaceae > SIO3C6. The sequence continues at coordinate 66,391 of JAAHGS010000022.1, read as the reverse complement.
ACACTGCCATTGTTGCACCTCCGTCTCAAAAAAAATCCCCGATTGTGCGTACCATTGCTCGCCAACCTCTCAAAGTTTTGGAGAAGAAGGCAAGGCGGGAATGGATTGAACAATGGCGAGATTATAAAGAAACAGAGCAGCTCTATGAGTCCTTGAGTAAGGAAGAACGTAGAGAACAATTCCCTGAGAGGCTGCCCCCTGCTCCACCAGACCGAAGAAAAGTTTTCTCCTTTACCAAGAACACTAGTGAGGGATTGAGGAATCAAGTGGAGGCTTATCCCAACCAAGGGCTGTTGGCTATACCTGATGAACTGGCGGGTTTATTCAAGAGTGCCAATGCCTATCGCGGGGGGAGGGGTAGCGATGAAGAAGATTTGCTCTCCTACTATGATGGCATCGGGGAAACTGTCTTGCGAGCTGACGGTTTAGCGGGGGATTTTGACAATTTACTCTTGAGCCTTCTCGGTACCATCCAACCGGGAGTGCTACAAAATTTCCTTTCTGATTGTCAAGATATCAATGGTCGCTGGGCAAGGTTTATGTTTGTTAATCAGCCCCTGACTCCATCGGTAATGAAGGCTGATGGCGGTAACTTTGACCTCACCCCGATGCTGGCAGATTTGTATGAAAAGGTCAATAAGCTGCCGGCGATGGAGTATATGCCAACACTAGAGGCATTTCAATATTATTGTGGCGTTTACAATGAATTAGAGCGAAGGCGGGTGGCTGACCCCAATAGTGCCATGAGTGCAGTTTGGGGAAAAACGGAGGGTCGAATTGGCAAGATTGCTACAAATTTACACGTCATCCATGAATTGATAGCTGGACGTATTCCAGGGCAGTTGATTCCCAAGGCTCGGTATGTAGAAGCTACTCAAATCGCGATGTTCTCGATTCAGCAAGTGTTTAGCCTTTACAGTGAATTGGGAGAATCTGATGCCTTAGCTGCTCATTTAGCGAAAGTGATTAATCTGTCGCAGAAAAGGAAGGGTCTGATTAGTGCTAGGGATGTCCAACTGGGTTATGACAAGAAGTCTCGTCCAAGACCAAATGAGGTGCGCAGTTGGTTTCGAGAGCTAGAAGCAATGGGTTTTGGCGTTACCCAGGGTGAGGGTCGTTCTCTGAAGTTTAACTATCAGGTTGTAGGTGTTGTAGGTGAGGTACCTACAAATTCACCTACAGCCGAGAGTATTGATTTGTCTAGCTTTAAGCCCAATGTGGAGTTTGTAGGTGAAAGTGGAGTGTTTTGGCAAAAAGCGGTTTCACGACCTACATCTATAAATGGCGGAAATTTAGAGCAGAGGGGAAATCTGGTTGTAGGTGAAGATTCTACAAATGCACCTACAACACCTACAAACTCCACAAATGGCGGAAATTTAGAGCAGAGGGGGAATCTGGTTGTAGGTGAAGATTCTACAAATGCACCTACAACACCTACAAACTCCACAAATGGCGGAAATTTAGAGCAGAGGGGGAATCTGGTTGTAGGTGAAGATTCTACAAATGCACCTACAACACCTACAAACTCCACAAATGGCGGAAATTTAGATAAGAGGGGAAATTTGGTTGTAGGTGAAGATTCTACAAATGCACCTACAACACCTAAGGATACAAGTCCCTGAATTTAAAGACTATATAGGGTTTGCTGAATTAATTTAGAAGGTATGCCAGACAAGGAAAGGAGCTTGAGCTTTTTTTACTAAACAAATGCAAGGTTATAGCCTCATGAGGATCATATTCAAAGCACTTAATAGGAAAATCTCTGAGCTGATCATGGATAATCAAGCTTAGAACTATTGGCTATTACCTATCTTCACTGTTGGCTATTGGCTGCTCCCTGCTCCCTAAAACCTATAACCAAAGTACCTCACCCAATTGAAAACCGCTGTAAGTCCTAATCCTGATAAATTCGGCAAATTTGTGCCCCAATGGCCTTAACCTTCTCCACCAATTCCTGAGGGTGCACCACCTTAACCTGCCCTCCAAAACCCACAATCCACCGCCACAAATCCACATCATCTAATGCCCACTGCGGCAACCTCACTTGAAAACGATGGGGAAAATCTTGATCTCCGGTGGGAGCAAGTGAAAACAAAGACTTAGACCAACTGCGATTTAGCCCTCCTGCCAAGGGCGGAGACATCTTCATTTGTTTAAGGGGATAGCGCTTAGTTCCCTCACTTACAAATCGGAAGATATTGTCATTAAACCAAAGTTCAACAGTGAATTCAACCGCAGACTGTTGTGATTTGTTGGCACTAAGAAACTGCTGCTGTTGGCTAGCACTATTACCCAGAAACAAGCCTGCACTCGCCTCTTGGAGTTGGTGCAGCTTCTGCAGAGACTGCAATTGTACCTTTAGATCTCGCTTTTTCCCCAGACAACGACCGAGAAACAGTCGGTCTAAACGTTCAAATCGAAATAAGTTATCTTTACTGGTGACGGTATCAGCCAAACCTCGCTCCTGCTTTCCACCCTCGCACTCTAGTGCTAAATACCAGGCGTGATTGTAAAATACTATTTGCAAAGGCCAAGCCTGAAAAAATCCCTCCTCATCCCGGGCAAATCTGCCACCACCCCTGATACGACCTAATTCCAATAATTCCCCATTAGCGATCGCATTTTCCAGTTTCTCTAGATTATGGGACAAGGCAGTAGGGGGTAAAGAATTGGCATCAACAATACAGCGATTGCCAATTGCCCGCACCGGATAAAGGGAGGACTCATCTAATTTTGAGAGTTTCATCCGTTGCTGGAACATTTCATAGGTAGAAAGGGCGACGGGATCATCGAGACTTTTGGCTTGAGATTGTAGTAGTGCAAAGAACTTACGCAGTTCCTGTCTCGACAAAATCCCTGTCCCGGCAAAATAGCCCTGTCTGAGGGGAAAATCGGGTATAATTTTGTAGGGTTTGAGGACTTTTTCAAAATCTTTGCGCAGAGTATCGAGGGCATTGCCACTAAGTATGTGATTGGCTTGGAGTGCTTCTGCCAAGGTTTTGAGACTACTATTTCCTGATTTAGGTAAAAAGGGATGATGCAGAATAAACCGAATGGTTTTGAGTAAGCGCTCAAAAGGTTCGATATCGGAATAGGGATGAGTGGTTAGATTCGGAGCTTCTACAATCGGGAGGTTAAGTTGAGCATTTTGATTGTCGCTACCAATTAGCCCATTTTCCTTTAACCACTGTAAATCAAGAGCGAGCTCTTTAGTATCAGCATAGATTGTCCCCTTGAGTTGTTTGATCAAGGCGCAGACTTCCTCGACGGGAGTCGTAAATTCTGGCACTGTGCCCAAAATCTTGGTGATGAGAGTAGGGGCAGTGCTGTGTAAATTCCCAATTCCTGGATAGCGAAGGATTAAAGCTATTAAATGTAATAAACGCTCAAAATCTAACAGCCGCGAGTAGCGATGTAGGGTAATTTGAGGATGAAGAGTGCGGTTAGTGCGATTAGTGAGAGTGCGAGTAAGGCGCTTGATTTTCTCCTGCATTTGGGAGATATCGAAGCCCTCAGGAGTGAGTTTTAGCTGGTTGACGGCAGCAAATCCCTCTGCGGGTAGAGGCGGGAAGTCTTGGAGGGATTTAAACATGGTTACAATTACTTCCTCTGGTACTTGGCGGGAGCGTTTGCGGTTCCAAGCTAAGCAGGTTTCTAGGGGGGTACAGAGGTGCCATGCCATCCACAGTGTAGTCTGGGTATTGAGTTGTCTGAGTAATTCCATGCGCCAGACTCGTTTGACGTTGGTGGCATCATAAATGATGGCTTGGTGAGAGGCGATCGCTTGATGGATCTGAGATAATACTTGTTGTTGAATTACTGACCAGTTCCCTTGAATAGTTTGATTGCCGTAGAGGGTTTCTCTAGTTTGGTCTGTGGAGATAATGCGGTAATTGTCTAATGGGGCGAGGGCGGCGGCGAGGGTGGATTTACCACTGCCGGGAGGACCAATAAGGAAGTGGCAGATTAGGGGAGTACTCATGGTAATATTAATTTATTTTCAAGAATGCTACAAATAGTCTGGGTTTAAGTAATAAGTAATAAGTCATAAGTCATAAGTCATAAGTAATAAGTCATAAGTCATAAGTCATAAGTTTATTGGGAGTTGATATAAGCTAGGAGGATATGAGTTTATCCTACTCCCTTGAGAAGATGAATTAAGGGAAACACAAGAAATTGCTGCAATACTGAGCCATCTATTTCAATAATTCAGAAATAGCCCATTTCCGAATCGACGTATACAGATAATAATCCGCCTGATTACCAACAAACCTTTGCCGATACTGTTTGGGAATAATACCCAACTCACTATTACAAATATCTGCCATCACCAGACAAATTTCCTGCGGTGGACAAGCATCAGGATTCTCCCGTTTAAATAAATTTTCCATCCTCTCCAGAGACATACCCTGGTTTTGATGAATCATCTCATTGCGCTTGTTAGCCCAATAATCTAAACATTTGAGTAAATCTAAAACCACTGGCCAATGCCCTTGCTGCTGCGGGAGTTGACGGGAACTCACCAAAACTTCCAGGAAATTACGCTTAGTGGGACGACCAACTAACTGAAAAAATGGGTCTTGTTCAACCTGATAGTATTTTAATTTTGTATTATAGGGTGCTTCCAAATCAAAGAATACTTGCCAAGATTTATCTCCCATTTCTTGCTTCATTCTCTTGATATCTAAATACCACTTTCCTTGCCGATTATCTCGATTGTCAAAAAACTTTTTCCCTCAAAAATCTGTAGTAACTTGGACAATACTTGTTCATAAAAAGAAGACAAACTAACTAAAAAATTAGCTACCTGTCTTAAATTCCAATAAAGACGACAGCGAGTATATAAATTGAGGATAATTGATTCCGATTTAGAATTGATTTGCTGATTTAAATCGCGGCAAATTCCTAAGTGGAGATGATCATTTAAATGCTTTTTAGCACTAGGGATATCTAAATTCAAGGCATCCACAGCCACAGAAAGAACTGCGATCACATTTTGAAGATTATTCTGAGTTTGAGCAATACCTGAGTCAGCCACTTGATATTTCTGTAACCAGCCCATCAGTTGTTGCCAGTCTTGGAGAATGGTAATTGCTCCCTCAAAATCCCAGCGTTTTTCTAGTAGTAACTTCACCGCTTGATACTTCTGGCTTTGCAGATAATACCAATAGGCACTAAGCTGACAAGCTGAAGGCTCACCCCCTAAGATTTTTTTAATAGAGAGTTGGGGTTCAATAAAAAGTTGATGGGGAATTCCTGAAGCAGTTGCCATCTGAGGAGTTCCTCCCTTAATACTGATTAAAATAGTCTCGCTGGGATGGCGTTTATTAAAAAACTTGTAGTAATAGTCAAACAGCTGATCTTGATCAACAGCTGAAGTGGTAATCTCCTGGGGTTTTAACTCTAATTTGCTGTTAAGTTCCCGATCAAACCACAACTTTAAAATTTCAAATAAATAAATAGTATCCGAAGGATAACCTCTGTTTTCCGTTTCCGGCTGATTGGTCACAAACAGGTAAGCTGTTTTAACGTTAAACGTTTTTATGGCAGTATTGACAACTCCCCAAATACGCCCAGGACTGAGACGAGAATGCCATTTTTCTGGATTCTGTTGATACTCATATAAAAGTTTTTTGGTTAACTCTCGCAAGGAGAATTTTCCGTTTTTAACCGTTACCCCCAACTCAGGACAGACGTATTCGGTAATCAAATCATTACGTAATCCTTGCTCCCAAACGTCTTTTTCATTAGAAGTGAGGTCATCAAGAGGCAAATTTTTCTCTTCTCGGTCAAATCCTATGGGAATGTAGTAATCTTCAATTTTGACTGCTAGATCAGAGGTGCCGATATTGGCGATGAGAATTGCCATGATTTCCTTTGACCAATTGTGGGTGCGGTGTCTTTACTATGGTGGTGGATACTAGTGAAGTTGTCAGTAGTTTTGATGCGAATGAGAAATTTTTAGTGTGGTTAGGGCAACGGAAAAATAGGATGATAGTTCTCAGGGTTAGTTCGTTCTTGCAAAAGCTGGAGAAACTGCTGGCGTTTGTGGTGTTGAGTACCAAACACCGTCACAACCTGGTAATTTCCTAAATCAGTAATCCAAACTGGAGAGCGATCGCCGGCATGACCACACAGTTGAGGGTCATAAATTATCTCTCCTTTCCGATTAGTTGTTTTCAATTCCTTTGAGTGCAACAGAGCTAAAGCATGAGGTTTATCAAACTGTTGTTCCCCACAACAGGCGATAATCTTACAGTTACTATCTACCGCTTCTCGCCATTCTTCCCTTGCTAGCGCTTCAACTGGCAAAAGCGATCGCGGATTAATTTGATTATCACTTAGAGTAGCTAAAGCTGTACAAAAATGCTCTAATCTCTCCTGAAAACGAGACTTAAATTCTAGTGGAGTATTGGGTAAATTCCAGAATAAATCCTCCTCTTTTGTTCTCAAGCGAGTACCGCGATAGTAAGGTGGTTTTGGATCTGTGCGATTTTTGCGAGAATAAAGAGGTCGTCTTGCTCCCTGTCCAACTCCACCCAAATGAAACATTAACCAAGTTAGGTTTACCAATAAATCTTTAATAGTATCTCGTTTCCCTTGAGTGATTGGTGCTTGGCGAGAGTAACTCAGTTTTAGGGTTCCCTGTTGTTGCAGACAAGGTTGATATTGAGCCTGTTCTGAAGTTGGAGGATTTTTGGCATCAGTAATGTGAAACTGAATCCATCCTTGAGTTTGAGGTTGAATTGAACCAAAGAGCTTACATTCCCAACTCTTGACTTGTGCTACTGGTAAAAAGCCTAAAGCCAAAGTTCGGAACCAATACCGCAACATAGACTTAAAAGCAACAGGACGCACCTCGGCTTCTGCATAGTCATCCAGTTTACCCTCTCGATTAAAAGGTACACGGACATTCCTGAAGCGTTTATACCCGTGAATCAGTTGACCTTCAAGGGTAAACTTGACCTCAAAAAATGGCTGAAGATTATTCTGTTCACCTTTAACCACCATTTGACCATAGCCGGTGTTAATCTGGGAACCAATACCTGATTGCAACCCCTGTTTCAACCAAGTTTTGACTTGATTCAAGGTATCTTGTTCACATCTAGCTGTAGGACGTAACCCAACTAAAAATGTAGGCTTGTGCAAACAGAGAAATGGATTAGGATTAGGGCTGTACTTGGGAGAGTCTCCATCCCAACTCCAGATATTATTAGCCATATCCACTGCTAAGCCTCTACTCTGGAGTCCCCATTGCTTGGCTAATGGGTAAGCATCCAGAAAAATAACCTTCCCTGCACGGTCTTTTTCTTCAGCTTCCAAGGAACCAAAGCACTGTGCAACTTGTTTCTCTGCTTGCTGGTTGGCTTCCTTCCTATCTTGCTGAGTTACTTTTCCCTTCTGCTGGAGGATATTGTCTAGAATATTTTGAGTCAATTCCCAAAGTGCCTGACTTCTTGCCACACCTCGCAGAGTACTCGAAGGGATATAAGGTATTCCCAAGGCATCGAACGCCGGAAGCAGAATATTTTCTGGTCCAGTTTGTCCCCCTACACGCATCCGCCAAGCACACTCAACGGTAAAGGTATTATCATTCCCAGCAATGAGCTGAGTGCGCTGGTTGATGGTTTTCAAGCGTTCTTTGTATCCTCCAGCTTTTTCTGCTGCCATCTGGAGAACTTGTACCTTGGTTAAGTTATTCTCTTGCTGGTTTTGCTTGTCACCTTCTGCTGGTGATGATTCAATCACAGGTTGAGGCGCTCGCATCCAGCGTAAATATTCTACAAAACTAGCAGCATTATGAGGTTTGAATCCCTTCGGGAGTTTCTCTAACCAAGTGGGAAGAGTTTTATTTTCTCTATTGAAGGTCATTAATCTGACTCTCCTGGTTTAATATCGTGGTAAACTGCATCTGCCCAGAAACTAAACTCTTGGGCTATGGCTAGTGCTACGCCTGTCAGACCTAGATATTGATGATGCTTCATACTATTGAGGGTGGCTAAACCTTCTTCATTAGCTAAATTTCCGACTCCAGGAACGTTTTCTAAACTGCGAAAATAGCTTTCAATAACCTCTCTCTTGCCTTCCTGGCTCTTGGCTGCCCTTTGGCGTCTAGTCGGTGGCTGTTGTGGATTCCATTTATCAAGGGCAATTTCCTCACCTTTAAGACGCATTAATCCCCAAGTGGCAACATAGGTATAGAGTTCTACTGCTTGACTCTTTTGCTCTTGAAGATGCTGTTTATACTCTTGGAGATTAATAGACTGATTGCTTAAAGCTTCATCATAGAGCGATCGCAAATTTTTCAAAGCTTCATAAGCATATTTGTTCAGGGTGCGTGGGTCAAACATTATCCTTTCCCCTCTTTTTTCGCTTTAGATTCTTTTTGCGGTGCCATCCACTGTTGAACAAATCCCCGTCCTAAACTCTCCTGTCCACCAATTTGTAACAAGGAGTTGTCCTTTAATAGCTGTTGAAAATCATCAAGATGCTCTTGAGTACTACCATTAACTTGAGTGGTAATTCCCCAAGGGAAGTACATCAAGGTATCAGGAGGAATTGCTTCTTCATAGCGAAAACTGCCATCTGTGACAACCTTGTGTTCATTCAGTTTTACCTTTACCTGTCGCCAGAGGCTCATCTGAATTAGAGTGTCACAGTGCTGGTTGGGCAAGACCAAAACCTTATCAATACTGGTTTCATACCCTTTAGGAATAAAATCTTGCCAATTCTCAAAAGGCTGCAAACTCCCACCGGGAATCAAGGCATCTTTGAGATAAACGGATTCTTTTTTGGATATACTGCTACTGTACTTTTCCAGCTTAACTGTGCCGTTACTGTTGTTCAGTCTTAGCCAGCGTTGCAGTAATAAGGGACAACTAATCCAAATCACACCATGACTTAAAGAGGAAACGGGAAGCCACAAAATTGAGCCATCTCCTACCCAAATACTGCCCTGTTCCAGTTGAGTTAGTTTCCGTCCTGTTTCCGTTTCATAATATACAAGAAAATCTTTATTCTTTAGATCTTCTAAATCAGGACCAAAAAGTTTGACTCGTCTAATTTGAGCATTAATTACTTCGTCTTCATCTTCCGAGTCAATATTAATGCCCACATTTGCTCTATATCGTCCCCGAATAGTACTCGAAGGCAGATAGGGAAAATTCGTGTGAGTTTCCCTCGCAATGCCTACTAAATTCCCTTCTTGACTCGTTCCCCCGGTATGTAGGGGAGAGAGTAAATATAAGTATGCAAGTAACGGTGTCATTTTCTCTTACCCCACAAAAGTTTTCCGTAGTTCAGTTGTTGAAAAGTTTGTAGCCATTTCCCTGATACTTGTTGCGGTAGGAGAGATTTAGCTGGTGCGGGAATATCCTTGAATAAGTACACTGTCCCTGGTGGCACAAACCCCCGTTGGGGCAATAAGGCAAACTCCAAATCTCCCCTTTCCTCAGAATTGAGTAGGCGACGTTTGATATTAGAAACTCCCCCCCAGAGTAAAGGGCGAGCGCTCACGCAACCTAAGAGATGTTCTTTCCAGTTACTGGGATAAACTCCATACTTGGCTATCTCTTTTTCCGCTAGTCCAGGGGTGAGTAAATAGGCAAAATTGTTCGATTTCGGCTCTTGATATTGCTCCAATTCCTGCCACTGTTTTAATGGATTTAGCCGAGAAACTATGGCTCGATGTCCCTCTCCCCCCAAACGCACCACTGTGGGCTCTATCTTAATATTGATAGCTGCTACTAATCGCCATTCTGAATGCATACGTACTGCTACCTCGGTGAAGTAACCTTCCTCATCTCGTACTTGTCGAGTACCTGATTTCATCTGAATATGAGGCAAAATTTGTATACTCCAAGGGTCATCTGAGAAGTCATTTTTATTCTTAGGATTAATACCTTGGAGATACTCAATTAAGGCTTCAGCTTTGATCCAAGTTTGGGGACTACCACAGATAAATTCTCTCTCCTGAAGTTGAGGAGGAACCATCGGTTGTAGTTCCTCACCGTCAAAACTGAGATATTCCCAACCTGGCTGAGTATTCTTTGGTTGAAGACGCTCTATTCTATCCCAAGTATCCGTTGTTTCCTGGTCATAATCCTCTGCTTGGTTACTCTCAGATTTTTGGCGAACACAGAGTAAATCCTTTGGTGTTGGCAACCAGAGAGTATCTTGTTGATCTAAGAGAAAAGATCCAATAAATTCTAAATCTCGTTTTTTATCTTCTTTTTTCTCTCCATAGTTTTCTAAAGCAGAACGCAAGGCTTGAAAAACAGTAATTGGCATCGGGGGAAACAGTCCCTTTGCCCAAGAACCTTCTCCCGGACTAAAGGGTTTTGCTTCTCGAAATAGCAGTAGGTCTAGGGGTTCAATGGTATACCAATACATTATTTTTTCTCCTCGACCCATTTCTGACGCTGTACCATCTTGTCTACCCAGAAGGCACTGAATTTTAATAACATTGCTAAATCTTTTTCTTGGGTACCGAGGGCATTCTCTTCAGCAGCTTGTCGAGCGTGAAATGCCCAATATTCCCATTGATTAAGCCATTCCAGTAACGCATTTTGAAACTGCTCTGATAGGTTTTGTTCGCGCCGATTGAGGATAACTGCAGTGGCTTTACTCAATAAGCGATCGCTCTCGGTTACACAGGCATGTTTGGGCAATTCTTCTGCTAGTCGATATAGCAAAGGAGAGAGGTCATTTTTTTGGTATTGCTGAATAAAATTCCACCAAGATTCTAGTAAATGACCTTTCATTAAAGCTTCTAAAATATTGCCACCACCGTAGATAACTCGGAAGCACAAACCATCTTTAGCGCCAATTGAAGGATTAGCATTTTTTTTCGTTCCTGGTAGTTTCTTTGCTCTTTCTTTCTCTGCACTCCAAAGATTTTCTAGAACTGTGGGCAGTGGTACGCTCTTATGAGCAATGACAATACCCATGCTCATCGTTGCACCCTTGCCCATGGTGAAATGGGGACGATTGGGTAATCCCTCTAATTGTTTTATGGGATTCCAGTAACCTCCGTTGCTGTTAAACTCTTGTTGTGGATCTTTAGTACCACACCAAGCAGCACGAAGCGATCGCAAATATTCCGGTAAGTCTTCCAGAGGCAATACTGCCATGACATCATCGCCGCCGCTGTAGACAACTTTGCCGCAGAAACGTTTTTCAGTTAAATAAGGTACGAGGCGATTGGAAAAATCTAGTAAGGCGCGATTGAGTCCAACATGGGTGGCAGGACCCATGCGTTTTTTGGTTTTTAGGAATTCTTGCCATTCCTTCTCATTGATTCTGCTTTTCTCCACTGCTGATTCGATAATGTATTTCTGGTAATTTTCTAACTTGGTACCTGAGACATATTTGCCCATGCCATCACCATCAGCTAGGACAATTACCCACCAATCAGCTGGAGAGCCATCGCCAAAACCAGTTTGTTTATGGGCTGTTTCTACTAATCTCCTTAATTCATTAATCTGGGTAGTTTCTCTGCCACTGGCATCCTGAGATTGATTTAATCCCATATCATCAGCTAGCCACTTACTGGAAAACATGACACCGTTGAAGTTTTGACCTTTGCGGTTTTTAGGGTTAATCCTGTTATCAGTTTGGGGTACCTGAAAGGGGCGGGCACGGGTGCGAGAGCAAAACTTACTTTCACAATCAGGTAAGTTTTGGTGAATTAAAGTTCTCAGATTGCGCCAGTACTGGCGCATTATTTGAGGATGGTTATGGGCAAATCGCGCTGCAGCAATGGAACTCAGGTTAGGAAAGCGAATGAATTTTTCGTAGTCAATCTTGTCAGTTTCTTCGGTTTGATAGTCGTCTTCTGCCTCCTCAGATTCTGAACTAACCTCTGAAGATTGCCCATTTTCTGCCTCTGCCAAATTAGTTAACTCAATACCCAAAGATTGAGCAACGCCGCCGTACTGCCAAGCCATGCGCTTAGTTAGTTCCAAAGCATTTAACTTTTCTGAACCATTGAATAATCCTGGATAAACTTCCGCTATCAACCGCCAGAATAGGCGCATCGAACCCGCTGGCACCCCTGCGCCTTCGCGAAATTTTTCATAATGCAGATTCGGATGCACTGCACTGTACTGGCCAGAGAGGGTAGAACGCTCTCCTGGTGCAACAGGAATCTGCCATCTGCGAGTGTTCTTGACAGCTTGGATAGATTTTCCTAATCTAGATTGTAAGCTGCCCCACCATGTGCCTACATTCAGAGTTTGGTAAGTTTTCTCTTCTGCTGGAGTTGGAATCCTTTGCTCAGAATGGGAAGAGGCGACTGCTTCTTGAGCTTGCTTCCATTCATTATTAAAGTAGCCTTGGCTATCTTTGTCGTCAATAACCAGTTTTTCCTCTGGATGACCTAAAGGTACTGCACTCCAGTAAGGTTCCCAAGTATTTTCTATTTGAGCTTCCCAGAGTTTATTCCACTCCCAACAACCGGGCTGCTGCCATTTTTCTAAGTCTCGCAGACAAGCTTGGTAGTCGGCATCAGGAAATTCTTGTAAAATCTTGTTTCGCTGTTGCTGATGCTTGCTTTCTCCCAGCCATGAGATAACCTTCTGTTTGATATCTTCGCGCACCTTATCAGCTATTTCTCTCCATTCCTCTGTTAGCTTGTCGGTTAATTTTTTGCCCAATTCCTCAGCCGCTTTCTGCCCTGGGACGATGGCAGTAATAATATTGGGAAAACCAGCAGTACTGAGACTGGTAGATTTCTTGTGATGGAAACGGCTAACTGGATCTAATTTATCTAGGGCATATTTTTGAAAACTATCCCGAAAGACGGTAGAGTTATCTGCTGTTTGGTCAAATTCCTTAACCATCAGCGCGTCGATAATTTCTTGACTCCAGAGGGAGGGAGTAATTACGGCATCGGGGCCATAGAGTTGAGCAATATGCCAGCAGAGTTTAACACTTAGATAATGTAGTAAATAGGAACCTGCCCAGAAGTCGAGAAACTTGCGGGAGGCTTTAATAAATTCCTGGACTGGTGAGAAGGTGAATAATAGTAGATAGGGATGCTGGTGGGATTCTCCTGGCTGCCAAGTTTCTGGATACAGTGCACCGACTAGGGCAGAAACTGTGCTCTTGTAGCTGTGGAGGGGACAATCTGGTAGGATTTTATGAGCTGGAATGAGTAAGGCATGAGAGTCTTGCTTGGCTCTAATTTCTGGATAAAATCGCCAGAACCACCAAAATACTTTTTTGGCATCGGTTTCTTGAGCAATTTGAGTGATATCGGGTGTTTCTTGTTGATGAAAAGATTCTATCTGCTGTGATTGACCACTGATGGGATGCTTGACTTGACAAAAAGTATTACTTATGTTACTAGTTTCTACTAGATTTACTCGGTCAGAGGAACTAGCGATCGCTTTTGGTAGTGCCTCTAGAGCCCTTCTGCCTCCTGCCTCCTGCCCTCTGCCTTCTTCAACCTGGTCATCGGAGGTACTCTTATTTATCAGTACCTGTTCTTCTAGTTGCTCCCACCATTTATTCAGTTCATCTAGATTTTCTCTGCAGCAGTATAATTCTTTGAAGATATGATTATTCTGTTGGTTTTGGTGCTGCTCATGGATTAGAGCATAAAGCTTGCGCTGCTCTAGGTTCATCGACATTCACTTGATAGCGTTTTCACGCTTGATAAAGTACAAGGTTAGGACTTACGCATTTGCACCCTAAATCCCCATCTGTAAAAAAGCGAAGCATCTGCTAATGCCCCCCTTTCCCCCTTTCCCCATCTCCGCGTCTGGAGCGTCTCCCCATTCCCCCATCTCCCTTCAACAAGGTAGACCTCACTTATATTGAAAAGCGCTATGAGGTATATTGAAAAGCGTTATGAGGAGATATTCTTACTGTAAAACCTGGGTAGCACTACCAGTATAATTTTCATGCGAATGACGAAATTTACTTAGCTTTATAGCAAAAGGCAGAGGGCAGAAGGCAGAAGGTTGATTATTGATATTCCTTCGTTTGAACCATTCAATATTTCCTAACTTTTGTGGCTACCGCTATACCTACTTCAGACAAGGTTCATCATCTACAGGTAGGGAATACAGATTGCCCCCAAGCTAAAAAGGGTAACTCAAAACAAGGGAGTAGGGAGTGGGAGTACATTGCTTGCTTGATGGAACAACAGGAAGTCTATCGACCGATGCGATGGGATAAGTGGTAAACGCTAGCCTCTTAATCTACTAATTTTTGTCTTGAGCAAGGTTTTCCGTAGGGGTTGGAGAATGGCTGAAACCCTTATTATTTCGTTGACCCCTGCGGAAGGCTCTCTGGGTAAGGGTTTGAAGTGTTGGGCTGGGCAGTTTATTGCCAGATTATAGCAACTAGAAGCCTCCCAATTTGACCCCTACGGATTTGACTGCTTATAATCGAGTCAGGATAAGGCTTCATCTAGGAGGCTCTTCTAACTTCTTCGGAAGTTGAATTAATGGAAACTTCACAGGCAATGAGCCCCAGGTAGGCAAGCCTTGATAAACTTCTAACTTCTTCGGAAGTTGAATTAATGGAAACCAGTGTCGAGATCTCTGTGTTTTTGTATGACTAGGCTGATATTGATGCTTCTAACTTCTTCGGAAGTTGAATTAATGGAAACAGTTGGCATTAGCCACGCTCGACATATGATCGCGCAAAGCTTCTAACTTCTTCGGAAGTTGAATTAATGGAAACTCGTATCCAAATGCCCATCTGCCGTGTAAAGGCGATATTCTTCTAACTTCTTCGGAAGTTGAATTAATGGAAACTTTGCTTCATCAGATGACAGCAAGGTTGCAATGTCATTGCTTCTAACTTCTTCGGAAGTTGAATTAATGGAAACTTGGGTGCGATTCCGTCTTCCTTAGCTTCCTTAGCGACACTTCTAACTTCTTCGGAAGTTGAATTAATGGAAACTACTATTTCGAGTCGCATAAATGTACAGCGCACGGCATAGACTTCTAACTTCTTCGGAAGTTGAATTAATGGAAACATTCGACAGGAACACACGAGATGGTCACAACCGAAACCTAAGCAACGGTGCATGAAATTGGATGGGGTAAGAACTCCCCATCCAAGAGGTGTCCCCGCATCTTTAACTTAAGGGTAAGTCGAGATAATTCAAGTATCTTGCTCTCGAATAATCTGATTTTTTAAGTCTTGACTAAAACACTCATCCTTTAAAATTTCTGAAAGCAAAGGGGAATTTTTTCCCTGACTATTAACAATAACTACCACAACAGCCTGCTGGTTAACTATCGGCATTATGCCATCTTCTCGGACAAAATCTTCTCGAACAATTTTACCTAAGAACTGCTGGTCGAATCTGGCTATTCGAGTGAGGAGCGCAATCACAAATAATTGGTCAACAGTTCGACCAAGATCCGTGACCTTGAAGAGCTGGCGCGTACAGGGAACCAATTGGGAATTAAAGGTGATATCTTCTAGATTAGCAATACTTTTTAGAGCCACAAAAGCAGCATTGGCAAGACCGCCATTGAGATAGGCTTCTTTTTTGTCATGAATTAATCGATTGGTTAACTCAAAGATTATATTAGCTACAGTTAGGGGAATCTTATTATTAAAATTGACCCAAAGGGAGATGATTTGGTATAAAGGCTGAATAATTTCTGGGGCAGTCTCATCTTTTAAAGTTGTGCAAATTTTCAGCAAGTCTGCCTCTCTCAGACGACAATCAGCTTCAATATTTTGTCTCAAAGCCTTCAGGGCTTTATGACGAACTCCTAAAATTTTTGCCCGACAAAAGAGGGGAAAAATTTTAGCTAACGGCAGAGGCTGTTGATTTTCATTCCAACTATCCAGCTCTGGAAGAGGTGTTCAGCGATTGCTCTTATGCCTATCGACCAGGGCTGGGGGTGAAGATGGCGATCGAGCATGTCTCTGAATTTTACAGACCAAGGTGCTTATGTTAAGGTGCGGCATCAGCAGTTTCAGGTTTATTGCAAGTATGAACTGCGTTGTCAAGTACCAGTCAACCGAGTCAGCCATATTGTCCTGTTTGGCTGTTGTCATTTGTCCCACGGCGCTGTGAGTTTGGCACTGCGACGACGGATTCCGGTAATGTTTCTGTCGAATCAAGGTCGTTATTTTGGGCGCTTGCAGACGGAAGGCATGGCTGAGGTGGAGTATCTGGCGAAGCAGGTGCAGCATTCCCTTAACTGGGAGTTTAGCTTCCGGCAGGCTAAGAGTATTGTGGGAGCAAAGCTGCACAATTGTCGGATTTTGCTGCGGCGTTTGAATCGTCGTCGTAAGTTAGATGAGGTGATCAAGGCAATTGAAGATTTGGCTCATTGGATAGAAAAAGTGCCAACGGCTGAGTCAATAGAGGTGCTGCTGGGTTATGAAGGACAAGGCGCACATGTTTATTTTCAAGGGTTAGGGGCTTTAATTCAAGAACCGTTTGTCTTTGAAAAGCGTACTCGCCGTCCTCCTACTGATCCGATTAACAGTATGCTGAGTCTGGGCTATACGCTGGTACATCAGAATCTTTACTCTTTGGTACAAGCTGTGGGGTTACATCCACACTTTGGTAATTTGCATGTGCCTCGTAAGAACCACCCAGCGCTGATTTCGGATTTGCTGGAGGAATTTCGGGCCCCGATTGTTGATTCTTTGGTGGTGTATTTGGCAAATTCTCAAATTTTCAAGCCAGAAGATTTTACACCACCGGATGCGCGTGGGGGAGTTTATCTTCATCCTGATGCCCTCAAGAAGTTTCTCAAGCATTGGCAGGAGAGGTTACAAACTCAAGTGACTCATCCTCACACTGGATATAAGGTGAGTTATCACCGCTGTCTGGAGTTGCAGGTGTGGGAGTACATTGCTTGCTTGATGGAACAACAAGAAGTATATCGACCGATGCTCTCGAAGATGTGATGTTTTGATCTTGAGCTTGTTCTTGTAGGGGTCCCAGAAGAGCTGAAACTCTCATTATTTCGTTGACCCCTACAAACTTCAGTCAGGGTAAGGGTTTGAGGGTTTTTGTTCCGAGTTCTATTGAGAAATTTTAGTATTTATTAGGGGTCAAACTTGACCCCTACAATATAAGCGGTTTAGAATTAGCTCAAGGTGGGACTTCCAGGAGTACCCTCTTTAAACTTCCTCGGAAGTTGAATTAATGGAAACATGATATGCTGGCACCATTGCAATAGCTCATTAAACTTTAAACTTCCTCGGAAGTTGAATTAATGGAAACCCGGTGCATTTACGCTAGTGGAAGGAAGACAGGGGGCATCTTTAAACTTCCTCGGAAGTTGAATTAATGGAAACTATAAGACTCTTCTTCAAGTGATTCAGAAGGCGACGTCTTTAAACTTCCTCGGAAGTTGAATTAATGGAAACGCTAACGCTAAGGTTAGCACTCGCAAAGTTCTCAGGCCTTTAAACTTCCTCGGAAGTTGAATTAATGGAAACCATCTTGTATGCGCTGATTTATAGCAGAGACCAACTTCTTTAAACTTCCTCGGAAGTTGAATTAATGGAAACATCGATATTTGTGGGATCATATTCCTCTATGACTACTTTAAACTTCCTCGGAAGTTGAATTAATGGAAACTATACACAGGCAAAAAAATTGCTGCTACGATGAACCCTAAGCTTTAAACTTCCTCGGAAGTTGAATTAATGGAAACACCGCCGGATGAAGCAGCAGCCAGCAAAATACGACTTTAAACTTCCTCGGAAGTTGAATTAATGGAAAGCAAGAAAGTCGGAGCTATTGCATCCGACTTTCTTGACATTTTTACTATTCATCTAAAAGTCATATACAAACTCACACACCGCCGCCTCATACTCAAACACGAACTTACATACCCAACATCAACATGGAAATGTAGAGTTCAACTTCAGTGGTTTGAGTTCATGTTAATGACTACTGGTGTGGTGATGAACGACAAACTTTTGACAGGGGTCAGAAAAATTTTATTTCTGACCATTGCCAATAATCCCAGAATTACTCAAACACAACTGTGTGCCTTAAGTTGTTCTAGAGGAGGGGATGTTCATCGTCTAAATCATCACCTAATGGGTTTAGAATCCGAAGGATTCATCCGAGTCACTCATCGAGGTAAACGCGGTCAGTTCCGGTACACAATCACCAAAAGCAAGGGTAAACAAATGCTCAAATATTTACAACAATCTAACCCACTTTTGAGAATTCAAAATTTTGGCATTCAAAAAGAATGATTAAGATAACTAAATAATTTCAATCAACAGGTCGGAAACTAACTCCGACCTGTTTCTGTTGATACTGATATCAACTCCCACTCACATAAATAACTCTCTCCCTATCCTCCTATCACCAGTTACTAAACTCCAATTCAAAATTCACTCCTTCAAAATTCAAGACAAAAGTTATATATCAAGTCATATACAAACTCATATACAACAACACCTAACTCATATATATACACATATACTCCCCTTCAATATGTAAATAGAGTTCTAGATTAAAGTCAAGCATGATTATTCATGAGGTAATGAACAGGGGCTTATCATTAAAAGTCCAATCAGAGCCGATTCCCTTATTCCACAAACAACAACCCCACACCTTAGTTCCCATTGATCACCTGAATCAAATTGTCTTACTCAGCTACAGCAACTTATCTCGTCAGGCAATCAACTTAGCTTTATTCCATGGCATTCCTTTAACATTTCTCACTCATCAAAGAGATTACCTAGAATGCTGGGAAGCTCAACCAAAATCTCCAGCAAAATATTTAGCCCAGCAAAAAAAACGCTCCCAAGACCTAGAATTTATCAGGACGACTGCCGAGAGTATAATTCGAGCAAAACTCCACAATTGCTGCACCCTAATCCTCAAGTTTAGTAGTTCCCAGAAAACAGTTAATGCTATGGCATTGTTAATGGATGACTTACCCCTGACTGAATCCTTCAATGTACTCCGTAGCTATGAAGCAGTAGCCGCCGAATTTTATTTTTCAGCACTGGCACAATTACTTCCAAGCAATTTCCATTTTGTTAAGCGTAGCCAGCACCCAGGATTTGACCCCATCAACAACCTGTTGAATTTAGGTTATGCCCTCTTAAGTCAGGAGATTTATGAGATTTTACACTCATCAGGGCTAGATATTCATTTCGGTAATTTGCATCTTAGTGTCCACAATCTGGCACCACTAGTGTCCGATTTCATGGCAGAATTTCGCGCTCCAATTGTTGAAGAATTAGTAGTGCATTTGGCAATTTCTCAGATTATCACTCCAGAAGAGTTTACACCAGCAGATGATCAGGATGGTATCTATCTTTACCCCAATGCACTCAAGAAGTTTATCGAGCATTGGGATAAAAAACTACAAACAAAAGTAATTCATCCCTATAGCGGGAAAGTTACCTACCTTCACTGCTTAGAGTTGCAGGTACAGGAGTATCTATCTTGCTTGCTAGGTGAGCAGAAATACTATCGACCCTTTGTACTGGTTGAATAATGTTTTACCTGATTTGCTACGACATTGTCGATAATCGCCGTCGCACCAAGGTATCTAACATCCTGGAAGCCTATGGATTACGAGTGCAGAAGTCAGTATTTGAAGCAGTACTGAATAACAAACAGTACGAAAAACTGCAAAAAAGATTGCTCAAACTGCTCAATACAAAAGAAGACCAACTCAGATTTTATCCCCTGTCAGCTCACTGTCGATGCAAGGTAAAGGTGTTGGGCATACAGCCTGAATTTGAAGTAGACGACAAGGCAATTATTGTCTAGTTGAAGAACAGGGAACAGAATGTAAGTAATAAGTAATAAGTAATAAGTAATAAGTAATAATAAGGAATCATTTTTACTTGTTATTTATTACTTGAACCAGGGTGAACGAAATTTTGTGTGGGATTTGAATTCTCCGCGTCTGGGCCTCTCCGTGTCTCCCTGTCTGCTTACTTATTTCCCCACGTCTTTTTTCGCTCACCCCTTGAACCAGGTGGGGAATCTGACCCAGATTAATTGCTTTCTTATTGAGAGGGTGAATGAGATAAGTTTATTCTTACTCATCAAATTTCATTCCACTTTTCATCCTTTCCTTATCCTTTCTTCTCAATTCTCAACTTGACAATCACTCTCGTGAGCATTCACCTATTTACACATTAAAAAAATGGACAAAAGACACAAAGACTTCATTTCTACCCTACCTCGACAAAGTCAGGAGTTCCTGCCACCATCAATGAACTTACCTGCTAATTTTTCCAAAGGCAAAAGTCCTCGCTTTGAATATGGCGAGCGCTTGCGCTGGATTTCTGCTCAACCAGACACAGACTGGGGTATTGTCATCGGCAGGTTTTACAATTATGCACCCCATCACGACAACTGGATGTGGTGTTACTTAATCTGGCTTGACCCCCATTCAACCAGTGCTGCCTGGTGTCAGGTAGATACAGCCTGGGAGGAGGATTTAGAAGTATTTGACACCCCAAATGCATAGGTTAAGTTTTTGAGTCTCAAACACTTCTCCCTCTCTTCCCATTGTACCGAGAAAAATGTTCGAGTCCCAACTCAAGAAAATTAAACAGCCAAAATGACTAATCACCCTTCTTTAGGAGCACGAGAACTCAATTTAATCTCGCTCTACAGCTATTGCCAGTTGGGAATGACCCCCCAACGCTTTTATAGCAAATGGGAAGTAACCCATGAGCAAATTGCCCTGATTTGCTCCCGCTCAATTTCTACAGTGCGGGGTTGGTTTAGGCGGGGTAGTTCCTATCGCCGTCCCACCCCCAATGATTTACGCCATCTCGCCCTCATGGACTTTCTCCTAGAACACTTCGAGGAAATTCCTGAGGAACTTTGGCAACTGCTTTGCCCTACCGATACCAATTCTCCATAAAACTGTCAAGATAATCAGGGCATTTTTTGTTTGATGTTTCCTCTATTAAGGTAAGAACAGGACGACAGTTACAAGACAAAAGTACAAAGTCAAAGAGTCATTGTTTTACCTTTTAACTTTTGTCTTTTTATTGAGTCGGTGAGGGACATCTACCGTAAAAACTTCGCCAAGAAGTTGAATTAATGGAAACACTCTGACTAAGTAACTGCTCCGGAAATTCCACATTTCAATTTAGAGGATGTGGAATTAGTAGAAAAAACGTCACTGGCTGCAGGTTTTGTCCTTAGCCAGTGGCTTTTCTTGATACTTATGGCTGCTTTTTGTAGGTGTACTTAGTATAGAAGTAACCATATTTTTGTGGCGATAATATCTTAGTTTATCGAAATTAATATGGGTCAAATACCCATCCAATTTGTCTGGAGCGTCTCCGCGTCTTTAAGGCGTGAGTCTTATTGCATCCCCTTTCCTTTCACGAGAAGATAAACTCTCCACAGGCATCTTCGACCATTCTCTCAATAGAGGCAGCGTTTCTGGTCTAGAGACGGGGAGGCTAATGTCACTAACTACCAAAGCCAACCTCTCTTTAGCAATTTTACCGAGTTCGACAAGAACCGCCAGTTCTACTCCAGCCTGCGTTGCAGCCTCTTCAATGGATAACTCTTGATTGCGGATTAGGGCTAAAAACTGTCGCACCCCAAAGACAACTGGGTCATCAGCTTCTGTATAGCCTTTGCCGATAGCTATTTGTAATCCTATCTCGATTTCGTCAAGGGTGGCGGTGCGGTTGGCACCAAGGTTTAAGGTTGGCTTTGCACCTGTAGCTGTAAAGGGAACAATCTGAATCCCCAAGCTGCTAAGAGGAGCTAACTTGTGAACAATTTGAAAGTTGTAAATTCTTTGTACACCTGCCGGATTTTGGGTTTTGATAATGAGATTGGTAATAGGGGCGGTGGTGGTTCCGGGAAAATCAAGGGGCTGGATAGGTCGAAGAAATAAGGTTTTAGCGTTCCCGCTGTCTAATTGAGCATCGGTATTGAGAATAACCCTGGAAGGGTCTGCAATTAGAGTGTAAATAATGACCTCATCAGTTTGGGAAAAGTCTATCGCAGTGGCGCGACCAGAGTAAACTTCAACATCTATTGCGGTTCGCGCCGCCTGGTTTCGACCAATGGTTTGATAGCCAATTGCCAGTTGTTGAGCAGTAGCTGGGGTTGGGTTGCTAACAGCAGCAAAAGCTGTGCCCAGTAGCAGGGGACTAGCATTGATCAAGAGGCGAGATAGCCCTGAGAGTCTGGGAAGTCGCGTTATTTTTCGGAGTTGGTTTTGGGCAGGGGGAGTTGACATGAGCCTTAGAGCTTGTTTGACAAGTATTGGTAAGCTAAGTCTTTGAACAGGGAAAGGTAGAAGGAAAAAAATACCTCTGCCCTTCATCAAGGGGCAAAGGAGTTTCTGAGAGGGGGAAGGGAGCAGAGGAATCCTTGTATTTCCCCTCTCCCTTGCCCCCTGCCCCCTGCACCTCTGCTTCTTGTTCAAACACCTTCTTAGCGGCGGATGTTGACAAAACCATTGACAGTAATTGAGACTGGACTACCAGTGGTGACTACAGCAATATTAGGACGACTTAATAGTTGTTCAATCTGTTGGTCAGAGCGGTTTGCCATGCGCTCAGCTAAAGGAGTGAAAAAACCATCGAGGACAGCTGACCAAATTTGAGGTTCTCGGCTTTGGACAACGGTAGAACTGGAGGAGTCGCCGAAGGTACTGCTGAAGAAAGTTGAGGTTTGCTCGGGTTCGGTAAAGACTTCGCCCACCCGTCCGATACCTGAGAGTAAACTCACCAGTAAGTCTTGCTTAGCAATGTCTGGACCGGGGTCAAAGTAACCTTGGGCAATGAGGGGTCCTCCGCTTTCGCCCTGAATTAAAATTGTGCCTGGGGGAATTGTCTCTTGCTGGATTTCACCTTGACGATTAGGATAGACAAGAGCGATCGCGCTAGCTTGTACTAGGCGATTCCCTTCACCAACTATATGGGTTTCGGCAATGAGTACTGTCCCAGCTGATAAGGCAGCAGAGCCATCGGTGGCAGGAACATCAGCAGTTAGGGTGACAGCAAAGCGATTGTAGAGTTGCTCGCCGCTCCCTTCGTCCCAAATGAGGGGAACGGAAACTACACCGGGAGCCGAGGTTCCGAAGGCGATTTCTTGTTTGGTATCGGTGGTCTGAATAACCCTTGTACGATTTAAAATTCCTCTTGTACCTCTACTTAGCCCGTTAGGGGAATCATTTTCATAGCCAATATTGACGAGGGCGATTTCTTGGGGTGCTGGTTTGGGGTTATCTACAGGGTTATCTGTGTTGGTAGTTTCTGCTTGAGTTTGGGCGATATCTGCTTTACCTCGGGTTTGACCTAGTGCTGCAAGTTGATTCCATTGTTCAAAAGGGTCAACTTCTTCAACTTCTTCAACTTCTGATAGCAGGGGAGGAGTAGAAACTGGAGGAGGGGTAGAAGGAGTGGCGATAACAGGACGCGGCGCTTGTCGCGCTACCGTAGGGGGAGGAGGAGAAGGATAGGAGATTTGAGCTGTTCTACTGGGGGGGGGTTTTGCTGTTATTTGTTTAGCTTCTGGTTCTTTTGGTTCTTTTGGTTCTTTTGGCTCTGGTCGTTCGGTGGAAGGGGAAACCTCTGACTGGTTTTTTCTTTGCTGATCTTGGAGTGCTAACTTAGCGCGAAAATCAGGCTTTTCTTCAGGGATAAGGGGCGTTGGTTCAGGTGTCGGTTCTTCTGCTACTTGTTTGACTGACTTGGGCTGAATAATGAACCAGATTCCTAGTGCCAGCAGCATCAATCCTCCGGTTATAAGCAGTACCGTACCAGCTCGAAGTGTCCCTCGTTCTGAGGCAGGTTTGGGTTTTGGTTGCTCGTGGTCTTGGACTATTTGGTATTGTTTGTCGAGTTGAAGTGGAGCTTCAGGGTTGTAGCCAGCAATTTCATTTTCTTCTGTTGAGTCAAGGTTTGGTTGAGTACTTTCACTTTCATCAACTTCATCAATGTAAGTGTTTGTTTCTGTATTCTCCGGTTTGGGGTAAATTTTTTCCATGTTTCGCATCTTAAAATGTTATTTTTTATATAGAATAAATAAACTATTTTTGTTTATTGGTTAGGATGAAAATTAACAATAGATTGAATTTCCAGTCCTGACGACCTCATTTGGTAGATGAGTTGTTCTACCTTATTAGCATTATTTTCTAGAGGTGAGGCTGGGACTTCAACAGCTTTGAGGGTGAAGGTTTTGTTGAAGTCAATCCTTTCTTCTCCTCTATTGTTATCGAGGAGAATACGAGTGGCAATTACATCTATTTCCCAAGTTGTTGTGCTAGTTTGTCTAGGTTCTGAATAGTATTCGACATAGACTGCCGATTCTAGGTTGCCAGCGAATACTTCGCTAGGGACGAGTTTAGCTAACTCTTTGAGGAAGGATTTGCCAAACTCAGCTTCCATTGCTAAAGAAGCTGCCCAGGTATTGACAGGAACTCTGCCCCCATTTTCGAGTTTTATTCCTGGATCTGGTTCCCCTGTACCAGAAATTTTGCCATTCCAACTGAAGGTTAAGCTGAGCCAACTGCCAACAAAGTTTTTGATAGTTTTTGCATCTCGATAATTGCCATCTCTTTCTTCAATGCGCCTAGATGTACCGTCAGCCAGTTGCACAAAAGTTACTTTTCTTTGGGAGAGGTTTTTGTTGCTGATTGACTGTTGGAGAAAGGCAAAGCTGAGGATAAGAAAAGCTAAGGATAGTCCTAATTGCCCAATAACAATTTTATTTTTTGTTTCTGGGATAATTTCTGCTGGCGCTTTCAGTTTCATGGTTCTAAGTTAAGAGAAAAGGGGGAAACCGGAGTAGGGAGCAAGGGAGGAAGAGTTGGACACCAGGGGAGTACCAGGAATCTCCCCAATCCCCTTCCCCCTGCCCTCTTGCCTCTTCTTGAACCTTGCCCTCTTGGTATCAGATGAATTTACTGGCTACTAAAACTGTGTTGCTCAAAATATCGCTCAGTTGTTTGGTACTTGAAGAGATGCCTCTATACAGAGCAATTCCACCACCTCCGGCAATTAAAGTTGCTAAGATGGGAGCAAATACGGCTAGGAAAAAGAGGAAGGCGACATCAGTAATTAACTCAGCATTAGAGTTAACAATCACGACTGCAGCTAATCCCACCACAATGTTGTAGCCAAGCTGTAATCCGAATAGGGAGATAAATCCAGTCAACCAGGCAAAAATGGGTCGTCCTTGTAGGGGGAGTAAGGAAAGCCCCATAGCAATTGGGGCAAAGGCGGCTGTTAGCAGGAGTGAAGCTTCGAGGATGTTGACAAATGCCCACTGTACGGCTCTGAGAATGAACCGGATGATGGGAAGAGCAATATTTCTAAAAACTTCTGCACCAAAAGCGCCACTGGCAATACCTTCGATGTTAGTTACGTTTAATAAGCTTTGACCGAACCTACGCAGTGATTCTAAAGGTCCCCCGTTTTGAGCTTCGGCTTCATCAATGATGGCTAAAGCTTGCTCTTGTTTGTCATTCCAGCAGTCAATTAGTTCTTGTCCTCTTTCACCAAGACATTCGCTGTAGAGCGTTTCCAGTTGCTCTTTAGCGGCACTGCTAATGGCAATGTCGCTGATGGCGGTTCTGAAGGTGAACTCTCCCATTTGAATTTCTGTAACGCCTTGGACTTGAGCATAGCCAACGCCGCGAATGAACTTTACACTCTCAGCTAATACAGCACCGTTACCGCCAAGGAAAATAACGACGACAATCGGCCAGATAAACATTGATACCAATTTTGACCAAGAGCGGTTTTCTATGGCATCTTTCCCTTCAGTTACTGCTAGGTAAACAACAGACATTCCTGCTAAGATTAGTCCAAGTTTAACTAATGCCAGCCATAGACCTGATTCAGAGTACCTAAGTAGGGTAGCCCAGAGCCCATTCCAAGCCTGTACAGTATTTTCGGACAGCTCGATGGCATTTCTGAGTGTGTCTAATGCCTGTTCTGATGTGTTGGTTGGTGTTTGCGCCAGTAACATTTAAGTAATTCAAAATTCAAAAGTTGTCAAACAATTCTTCTGGAGAAACGCCCTCTGAGTTATTGACCTCAGCTGCTGAACCTAAGGTCATACCTCCAGGCATTTGCAGCAGTCCTGCTTGGGTTGTGGAAGCTCTTCCTGCTGCTGCGCTTTCACGACGCTGAGCGGTATTTCTTTCAGAGAGTTCTTCAGCTTGCTGGGCGTTGAGAATATTGGCTAAGGCTCGATCTAATTGAGCCTGTTGGTTTTGCTGAATAATTGTGCCTTGTCTTTGGGAATTTAATGCCTCCTGCCTAGACAGGTTTTGCATAATTTGTTGGGTTACATCCAAGTTCTGGGATTCTTCTCCTAGCTGCACGGTTTCTATAACGTTGGCTTCAACTGCCTTGGCTGTCTTTTTCAGAGTTGTTTGTGCTTGGGGGCTAAGAGTTGCTTCGCTAGCGACTTGAGTGGCGGTGTCTTGTCGGTTTTTTTCTGCTAAATCTTCTTGGATACTATAGGAACCTCCAGGTTTATTTTCTAGGACTCCAGAGAGTTCGGAGCCGCTTCGTTGGCTAGCTAATTCTCCATTTTCCTGGAGATTTTTTTCCTTACCAATAATTTCGTTAAAAATTTGCCCTAAATCGGGAATTTCAAGGGAGTTGACGAAGGAGTTAAGCATTTCTTTGAGGGAATCTAAAAGATTGCTTCCTTCCTGTTGTATTTGTTCAACTGTGTTGGCAATTGTTATCTGGTGCTGATTTGGTTGGTCTTGTGTTTTAGCTTGGACAGGATTAGCTATTAATCCTAGTAATATAGTCAAGCCTAAAATTCTAGCAGATAAGATTTTAATTTTGAGGATTTTCTTCATGGTTCTCTGTCTAAAAAGTAGAGGTTAACTAAGGTGGCAACACTCTAGATTTGTTGTGTACAAGTTGTTATGAGGTATAAAAAGGTATCTGAAAAGTATCCAGGTGACAATTGGAGTAATGTAAAAAAGGAAAAATTAAGTCAGAAAATCAATATTTTCCTTTAACTTACATTGACTGGATTGCACAAGTTGTAACTTGAATCTGCGCTAGCAATCAGCTCTTGAAGCTTGTCTGTTTTTGCAGATTCAAGTTTTTTAACAGTTGGCTGCTTGCTGCCGATTTCCTCTAAAGATTGACCTTCTTTGATGGCTTTTGCGTACTCCTCGGTAAACTGTTTTAGGGCTAGTAACTGACCTCGAAGGGTATTGGGATATTGAGCCATGATGCGGGCGCGAGCTTTTTGTTCAGCTTGATTGTTAGCCACAGTTGCTAACACCATTTCTCCGGGGTAGTAGCGACATTGCCAGAATCTACCACTTCGCTCAATTAGCCAATTCGAGCACAACTCTGAAGAGCGAGGGAGGAAGTTTTCTGTAGCATTTTGACTGATAATTTCAGGGGGGTATCCTAATCGCTTCACCCAGGAAGCTGCGCCATTGGCTGTTAGTCGTCCGGTAATGCGGTAAACAGTATTCTGCATAATCTGTGCCCCAGCACTACAGTCGCAAATACTGTCAATATCTTGAGCCAGCAAGAGTACGCCAATACCGTTTTTTCTGCCGACTGCACAGAGTTCGCCAACTGCTTCAGCAAAGCCGTTGCGCTTGAAGAGGACGCTTAATTCATCTCCGACAAACAGGCTTCTGGGATGGGATAAAGCATTACGGATGCAAGCAGCATGAGCGTTGATTGCCATCAGGTACTGGTCTTGTTCGTTGCTCAGTCCGCTCAAGGCAAAAAATTTGATAGCTGGTTCTGGGGAAAATGTGCTAGGTCTGCCAATTGCCTTACCTAAGGATGAGGTCAATAAAGCCTTGCATTGGCTGACAATTTGGCTAATGGCAATTCGGTCTAGTTCTCCAAAGTTACGCAGATTTAGCTGTTCTTTGCTGCAAAACTTGAGCAGGTCTTGGAGGGTAGGCATTTCCTGCCATTGGGGGGACTTCCATCCTTTTTCAAAAGCCGCATTATAGCGCTCAATAATATCTGGGTCATTGAGAAATTTCTTTAGCGTCAAGAGGATGATACTGTCCACCCTCTGTGCTAGTTTGGGTTCATTGATTCGACCCATACTAATACTGGTTAAAGCTTTGCGAATGAATTCTTTCCATTGCTCCAGGCGTCTGATGCGGTCTTCTTGAGCAAAACGTCTCAAATCAGGGGGTTCGAGCAAGTTTGAACTCCCTTTGGTAATGTCGTAGTAGGCTCCTTGATCCCCTAAAAGCTTGACGGCTGTTTCAAAGGTACTACCGCTTCCCGATGAGATATCCATGCCGACTACTGGGATATTGGCAGCTAGGGCATCGAGGACAAATCGCCAGCCCAGAACGCTTTTGCCTGACCCAGATTCCCCAGTAATAATAGCTCGGCTAGTCTGGTTGTGAATCAGGTCGATATAGATGGGCTTACACTGAGTTAGGAACTCAACTCCCCTTTGATCTAAATCACGAGCTACGCTTAGGGGTAGAATTCCAGAAACTGTTTCCGTATCAAATGTGAGGCGGCGTTCATTGATTAAAGAACTGCTATGGAGTAGCCAGCTGGTCGTAATCGGCAGACTCTCTAGCCAAATTGCTCAAGCAATATTTCGCTCTCTGAGGACTTTAGCACTGCCGAAGCTATTGGCGAGCATCATGCAAGCTAAGTCCAGCTGTTCAGATGTCGGTCGATAGACTAAGAAGGTAACGGCGGCGTTAATTGCTTTGGCTCCCTTATAAAGCTTTTTCTGGGCATCAAAGCTGGCTTCGGCTTTGACTTCCGCGCCAACATCTCGTCCCTGACCCTTGGTTAAAGCTCGTTGTCTAGCACTCTTGGACTGCTTGACCTGTTTGGCTAGATTGTCCTTAATGACAGCGTTGGGTGCAGCACTAATTTCAACCACAGCTTCCGTGTCGCGGACGTAGGTTTTGCTCATGACTGTCCACAGCCACTTGAGCTGTTGGCGGGTGTTAATCCAGGCTTCGGGCTTTTCCTCCATAGTCAACACGGCGCATTTTTGTCGTTTCCCAGTCATCAAGATGGCATCATCACTGCCGTGATGTTCTGGGCAGGATGAGCGAGAGTTAAAGCCTTCGATTAAGAGGGTGCAAGCGTGTTTTTCGCTGCTCTTATCGATAGCCAACTCATAGCCTGATGTGGTTTCTTGCAGTTGCATGAGTTGGGGAATGGGGGGTGCGGCTGTGGAATTGAATTTTTGCCAAATCCATTGCCAGAGTTCCTCAGCACTACAAGGTTTGACATCTAAGCCAATTTTGGTATTCAGGAGTAGTTCCCAGCGGAGATAGCCTTGCTCAAAGGCTTTGACCAGTAATTGTTTGTAAAAGCGTTCCTGGTAAATCTGTCTATTGCCTGTAAACCATTCCAGGAAGCTGTTCAAGGCGGCTGAAGTACTGTTAATGATTTTGCTGAGCAAATCATTGGACTTAGCGCCTGATTTGTCATTAAATGTCCAGGTGCAAAAAATAATCTGGTGCCAGACTTGACGAGTGCCATTGAGGGTGAGTTCTTGGACTCGCTTTTGTTCGTTTCTGATTAAAACTGAGACCGGGGTTAGGTGGCAGTTGTCGGCTAGTTGGGTTAGTTCTTGCTGGCGTTGGCGATCGCTACTGTAGCAGCCGGTGTGGAAGGTCATTTTTTCCCCTGGAAGGATGTCTTTGAGTCCCTCTTCTAAGGCGCTAGCGGCATTGCTAATTTCATGGCAGTGCAGGATATTGTGAAGACCTTGGGTGAGAAAGCCGAAGACGACTTGGTACTGGCTGCCTTGATTGAGGAGGTAGCCGGAAACTGTGCGTCCTCTTGTTTGAATGTTGACCAAACAAATGAGGTCTTGGTAATTCTGAAAAGGCATGAGTCGTTTCTTCCTATTTGTTTGCGTCTGTTTGATGACAGGAGGGAGTTTGATAATGACCTCAGAGTCTTGATAACGACAGCGAAGATCTGGGGGTCTTTCTTCAGGAATAGGAGAGAGAAATAGGAGGTTGCCGTTGCACCACTCATGACCGGGGGGATGCCGAAATTTATCGATGAATTGGTGGGGTTTAGTGCCTGTTAATATCCACCAACTGACAATTAGCCAAAAGCTGGCGATCAAGAAGCAAGGTATCCCCAGACTAAACAAGCCGTTGGTGACGAGGTAGGACAGGATAACAAGGATTGCCCAAGGAATAATTTGTTCGGCAGGAATAAAACCAATGCTGGCTTGTTTCCCCAGAATTTTATTGACGTAAACAATGTCTTTATCCGGGTCTTTGAGCATGGTGAATGAGACAAGAGGATGGGGTTAAAATCAATGCTAAGTTAGGCAGAAAAAGAGACATTTTAACTACTTAAATGTTGAGTTAAGTCGATAACTTTACGCTATCTACAAACAAGTTCTAGGTGATTGGGTGAGCATGATTAACAATCATTCTGTTTGGAGAATTAGCTAATTGGAAAACACCAGCAGAGAGTCAAAGCAGTAGATTTAATCTTGTCACTTTAAGTGACCCCAGTACCGTTGCCAACGAAGAGGAAAGTGACAACATCAATGGCAATTACGATGCCAAAAGCGAGTCCAACTTGTACAACAATAGGTCTCCAGTCATTGCCTTGTTGTGCTTGGTTATAAGCAAATAGTGAGGCAGCTGCTACTAAGAGGAGAAATACGCCGCGAATTAAGTTGAAGATGAGAACAATCACCTGGTCATCAATGGCTTGTGCTCCTGCAGCAGCAGCTCCCTTTGCTAATTGTTTAAAAAAAGCTTCTAGTCCTGAAAGGAAGATTGCCTGAGCAGGAGTTTCCCAGACGGAAAGAATTCCTGTCAAGGCAATAATCACAGAAATGATGTGCCAAGCGCGAATTTTGCTGCTGAGAAAGCGCTCTAGAATCGGTACAGCTCGGGCAATCTGCCACAGACCAAAGAAAACGATACTGAAGCAGCCTAAAGTGGTGATGAGAATAGGCTCAGTGACTGTGAAGTAAACTAGGGTAGCTAAACAAAGTCCGATGAAAGGAAGGTCGGTTTTTTTGATTTTGTATTTGGTTAAAATACTGCTGATGGTTGAAGTATGGCGCTGACTCTCTCTTGTCGGGGTATTTTTCATTTTGAGGTCACTCAGTTCAATGAATCGAATCGTAATTTGAGTTACCTGGTGAAAGCTTCATACTACTTGGTAGTTTTGATAGTTAGATCGGATCGATCCGTTGGGATTGTTACCAAAAATTTTGAAAGCCTGGGGAGGGAAGTTACGGTATAGTAATAAACTTTCATTTTGAGTTTTGAAGGCAATAATTTTGAATTTGCCAAAGGAGTCAACTCTTAAAGCTCGTATTCTCTAAAAATCTCAACCAGAGGGTATCTTAAGTTACAGGTGAAAGTGTGTTTACATTTCCATTTCCTGTCGCTTTTTAGCTGGGGTTGGTGTTTCAGGTTCAGTCTCTTGTGCTTCCGCCTCTTCTAGACTTTTAGGCAGATTGATAATTGTCTTCTGATCTTCATCACTCAGCAAGTCATTGGTAATTTGCCATTCTTGTTCCTTTTGTACGGCAGAGAATAGTTCCTCACCACTGTAAGTCTCAAGGCTAACTGTTACAGAATCGCCATCTTTGGTGGCGTAGAGAATGGCTTCTTCGCCCAAAACAACACCGTCTTCTATCGTTTCACCAGTTGCGATCGCTTCTTTTTCTGCATTGTTGTATAGATTTAGCAGGGTACTAGCACATTCTACAGCTAAATTTTCTTTTTGGTTTGTGGTTTGAACTAGCATGGTTTTTGGCGGTGGATTAGCTGTTTCGGGTGCAGTGGAAATGATAAACGGTTCGTCTACGATTTCTTCAATGTCAGTGGTTAGAGTCTTTGTTTCTTGATGTTCCTTCTGCCCTTCACTGACATTTGATGCAATCATTTGACCTTCGAGTGCCTCAATGCGGCTTTCTAGGTTATCTAATCTTTGGTCAATGCGGTCTAAGGCAGCAGTAATTTGGGCTAGTTGTTCTTGGAAGCTAGCGTTTTTGTCTATTTCAATCTTGTCGTTTTTGTTTTCACTGATGTCTGTTTGATTGATTTTATCATGGACTTGATTGACGGCTTTGACTAAAGCTTCCCCTGCCGATTCAGTTTCTTGAACCTCTTTATTTTCAGCTTCCTCAGCTTCAGTTTCTAGGGGAGCTTCTTCAGTTAGTTCACTGAGTTGATCAGCTCGCTCAGCCAGCTCGTCAGCCCGTTCACTTTGAGCCTTAAGTCTTGTAATTATCTGGGCAAGTTGTCGTTTTTGTCCAGTTTCTTTTGCTGTTTTGATAATAGCTTGAGCTGATTTTTTACCGACGATGGCAGCAAGAAAAGCAGCTTGGGTACTGATTCCGCCGATAGTGGTTCCGTCTACCTCACTACTTTGCCTGGCAGCTTGGGCACTGATTTGTGCTGCGCTATCAAGGATGTCGTCAATACCGATGTTTGGTTTTTTCTGAGGTGGTTGTTCTGCACGGGGAGGAGATTGGGTAGGGGCTGTTTTGCTAGCTTTTTGGCTTTTTTTAGGCTTATCGCCACCACCACGTTGGTCTAGCAAGTCATCTAGTTCATTGCCTGTTTTTTCACTTTCGTCGAGTTGGTTCAGTAAGTCGCCAATTTGTTCATTTTTTTGAAATGAAGATTGAGACTTAGACTTAGATTTGGGAGCTGGTTCAGCATCGCCTAAATCATCTAGTAAACTATCTAATTCTTGGGACTTGGACTTACTTTTTTCAGGATTGAGTATGCTTTCAATTCCGGCGACGGTGAATCGTTTTTGTTCCTCCTCATCAAATCCCAGGTGCTGCATCATATACTTCCCAGTAGTCGAGCCAAGTTCTGGGTGGTCAGTCATGGTTAGGGTTAATCCACCTCTGCTGAGTTCGACACTAATTCCGGGTTTGCCATCGGCTTGAGTGAGTTGTTCTAAAGCTTCGGTAAAATCTTCGACGGTTGTTAGTTGTTGATCAATACAGTAGGCGAGGGCTTTGTCGCAGCGTTTTTTCATGTAGTTGAGAATTTTCTCGCCGGTTTCGGTATCAGCAGTTAGATATCGGGATTTTTTTCCTTTTCTTTGGGCGTAAGGAACCATGATTTATCTAATTTATCTGTACATTTGTTGGTAATTTAGTCACAGCATTTTTGTTCTGACTTCACCCAATTGGTGAGTTTTAATAGTCCAAAGGGGTTGTCTGCTGGGATGTCATGAGCAAAAAAAAGCTGCCACTACAGCAGCTTGAGCTAGCTTGTCAACCCGTCAAGCCATTCGGTTTAAACTGCTAAGCGTTTTCAATAGGGTTTACCTGGTAAACTAGCTTTTCGCCGATTTTCAATAGATCAACGCGGTAAGGCGATTATGCTCAGAGGAGTCCTGTCCCTTAAACTCATGACCACTGGGCGATTCCCGATAAACTACAATTGAGTTTCCCGTTTGCCAACAGAAGTAGCAATTTTCAAAGAGCGTAGTTTTTCCTTCTGCCCTACCCATTCCTCAAACTTAATTGAGTCCTCTTTCGACAACCCCTTGTTCACTTGATTCGTGCTTAAGTCAGAATGAAAAATAACCCTGCGCTCTTTATCCCGCACGAAGCATTCTTGAGTTCTAGAATTGACAAAGGCAGTCCAATCCCCCACCTTGATTTTGCGATTTCGGGTTTCAGCATACTTTTCGGCGATCGCCTCATGTAATACCCTAGAAGCCACTGCTGCTGCATCTCTCATATCAGGTTGAGCAGCTGCTTGACTGAAGCGGAAGTTAAGTTTTTTCAGTCGCTCTCGCTGACTGCTGGGCAAGGCTTGCTCCGTTTCTGCTTCAGCTTTCAATTGCACTGATTCTGGGTTAATGTTGAGAGTCAGCGCTGAACCTCTGGGTGAGGGTTCAATCGTAGCTTCAAAGCTAGCACCGATGGGCAATTTCGGAGAGTTGGTTGAGAACATCGCCAGTTGTTTGCCATCGAGCTTGACAATTGGGCTGCCGTGACGGTAGTCGTTAGGATTATCCAACGCCCCGACTTCGAGTGCGACCCTTTTACCTCGCCACTTTGAGTCGCCAAAGTCCTCATCCTTGAAGTCATTGTACTTTTGACCGATGAGTTCGGCTTGCTGAAAGCGGAAATCTTGCAGTTGCTCAGAGATTTCTTCGGCAAATAAGTTGAGGACTAATGCTGACTTGGGGGTTTGCTCTTCAGTCGATTCAACCCAGGTGTAATCGACAGGTGGGACAATGCGATTGCTGATGTTTTTGGTCTGACCCAAGTGGTCGCAATAGGTTAAATCCAGCTCATCGATATCATTAAAGTTGTCACCAAACTTTTGTTCGAGGACTTCAATGAGCTTCTCGCTGGGGTCAAGGAGGGCAAAGTTGACCATCGGTAGCACTGGGTGTAGGGTGGCTTCATAGGCAATCCCTTTGCGCTCTAGGGCTGCTTTCCATTCCCCCGCTAAATCTTCGCCAACGGGCTGTCGCTTTTTGTCT
This sequence comes from Symploca sp. SIO2E9, assembly GCA_010692645.1. Classification (GTDB taxonomy): domain Bacteria; phylum Cyanobacteriota; class Cyanobacteriia; order Cyanobacteriales; family Coleofasciculaceae; genus SIO3C6. The sequence continues at coordinate 31,984 of JAAHGS010000022.1, read as the reverse complement.
GTGATAATTTTGCCCTCCTCATCTATTGCAAATTTATCAAACGGGACGTTGAGGATGTAAGTGTCTTGAGGCAGTGCTTCGTGCAAGCGCTGGCAGTCCGGTTCAAGATGAAAGGTTATCTGCAAGTGGTGCGATAACTGGGCACAGGCTTTTCGGGGTTGGTTTAAGTTGGGATTGCTGGTTTCTACATGCCACATGGCAGCAGCTGCCATGTGGCGCGACTCTGGGTTGGGGAATACCTCTGCCACATCAGCTCTCAAGCTTTCGTAGAGCTTAAGAGCCGCTTCCTTGATAGCTTTGGTATCATCACCGTGCTGTTGGTGGATTTCGCCCATCGCCTCTCGATAGCGCTCCTTCATCTCTTTAGCCCAGCTGACGTAATGCTTTTCCCAATTTTCTCGTTCCTCTAAATCCTCTGGTGGCGGGAACAGATAGCGGAACTCATCCCGGTGGCGGGAGCGAATGCGAGTCGGTTCCCAGGCTGGGTTGACGGCATCTCGGGCGATAGCATTGATGGCATTTCCCCCTTTTGCAGGCATGGGCATGGTTTTGTAGAGTCGCTCGTCTTTTTTGAAGTCAAACAGGTGACTGGGATAGCGCTGTGACCACTTCTTCGCTGTATTGAGCAGGTTGGGATGATGATCTTCTAGGCGAGTAGCGCTTTTGGGACTGTCTACCTCGATTTGCAAGGCATCAAACAGTTTGTTCAATAGCTGGCGCTTCTTTTGCTCGAACAAACCTGGCGGTTGTCCGGATTCGGGGACAGAAGATTGCACCCGTCCAATCAAGGTGGCTACCCAGCCAATTTTGTTCTTGGCGATGGCAACGGCAATCTGACGCAGTTTGGTGTATTTCAGTTTGCCTTGCTCGTCTTTGGCTTGGGTATAGTCAATCTTTTGGCGCTTTTGGACGGGTTCGTATTCGTTTTCTTGATTAGCGTGGCGAGTTTCTGTCGCTATATGGGGCATTCTGGAGGCTGGGGTAATCACCAGTTGGTCGCCGTCGAAGTCACACTGGTGGTGCTGCATGGCTTGGTCAGGGCGAATGAAGGCACAGCCTCGATACTTGAGTAATTCCGGCTGTTGCTTGTTATCTACGGTGTAGCGGCGGATATTGTCTTTAGAGACAATTGGATAGCGAGTGACTAGGACTTGGGTGCCATGCTTGAGGTGGGGAGCAACAATCGTACCAGATTTCAAGTCGTTGCAGGGTTGAGCCATTGCCGAACCGTGATGCACGGCTCCTTTAATCGCTAAATCTCGCCACTTTTTCGCCAGCTGGTCTCGCATAAAGCTAGCGACTTTAGGAAAGTCAAGCAGTTGTCCGTATTGGTCATGACGCAGCAGGGAAATCATGCGGGATTCGCTGCGTTGGTCTTCTTCACTGTCTTGATCTAGGTCAGTGGCTTCATTCTCCTTCTGGGTCGAGGTAAAAGCGGCTTTCTTGTCGTATTGTTTAACCAGGTAGTTTTTCAGCTTTATAGGGTTGCTTTGCAGAGCAGCAAGTTTTCTGGCTTCGGTTTTGCTTGGCTCAACTATATCAGCCTTGATTGCTGCTTCAGAATACCAAATGGAAAATTGCCAGGAATTTTCGTACTCTTGTACTTTAGCATTGCCCCGGTTTCCCAGGGCAATTTGGGGAAATTCGTAGTCGCCGCAGGGAAGCAAGTCGTCGATTTGATGTTTAGCGATGCCTTTGACGGAACTGCGGTCTATAATCAGGTCATAGCCCTGCTTATCGGTTAATTCAGCGTCGGGGAGGAATGTTCCCTTAGCTAGGAAACTAATGTCTGGGGTGTGGCTCTCTTGTTGGCTCCATTTGTTCATCCAGCTTAAGCGGAACTGGAAAGGGTGGTTATCACTCCAGCCCAGCTTTTTAGCCAGTTGGGGTGAAATTTTACCATGACAGTCTCCCGTGCAGTATTGGGCGGCTTCTGTTCGTTCACCGGCGTCATCGCTTTCAAAATTGACAATTTTTACCCGCAGCGGCTTTCCATCTTGTGTGCTATCAAGTAAGTGCGCACCTTCGGTACAGGTACTCACCAGGAGTGACCCGTAGCGGCAAGCGTGGTCGGGTTGAGTTTTAAAAGGTTCAAGCAGTTTTTTAGAGAGTTGTGCATCAGCGTAATAGATGTTATTACCTGAACTGAAGGCGACTCGGCGAGCAATTCCATTGCCAAAATCAATGCCTTTTAAGGGGTCTAAACTGTCGTTGTCTTTGTCAGGTTTTACAATAACTAGGGACTCCAATTCTTCAGGTTCAAATAAGAGTTCGAGCATGGAGTTGCGCAGGACTTCTGGCTCTGCTAGATATCGACCTTGGTTCCCGTCTTCGTCAGTAATTGACATATCAATGACAGGAATTTTCAGTCCTTCTCCTTTTACAAATTCTACCTTTTTCGGAGTGTGATTATCATTGATTTCCACAGCAATTAAAAATTAAAGCATTCAAAATTAAAGCATCGATAGATTCAGGTCTGATAGCAGCGAATGAAAATCGCGTGACTGACCCTTAGGATAAAATCTAGGCGAACTCAAAACTTCCTCTATTGAGGTGATAAAAATAACCCAATTGGAGCATTCCTTGGGATGCATTAATTAATAATTAAAAAAATTAGTGTTAGGATAGAACTCAAAAAATATCGATAATGCTCATTTATAATAGGGTAAATTATGCCTATTCCTCAAGGTTACAATCCAGTAAAAATTGGCAATCCAGATTGCCCTCAAGAGTGGTTGGACTACTTCCTCGACTGGACTAATGATGAAGAGGATAAACCCATCCAACCGAAGCCTAAGTTCCCGCGTCAGTCTAGACAGTTATCCAACTTGTTTAATGTCACAGAAGACCAGGTTGATAATCCAAACTATTGGATTAATCTTTAGGAGAACGGGGAGAGGGGGAGCAGGGGGGAAGAATACATTTCCTTTGCCACCTTCCTCCCTGTTTATTTTGTTCAAAGCCTGTTCTATCCACTCTGGCTTAAATTCGCCAATAACTTATGTGTATAAACCTTGGAGGGAAATAGTATTAATGGCTTTGAGCACGGTTTTTTCCACCAAATAATACGAGTTCGCACTGCCACTGGCTAAATCAAAATAAGTGGCAAACCGCTTAAGCTGTCTAGTTGTTAATTGAATCAGATATTCTGTTGCTTCGGCTGCTACCCGTTGGTTAATGCCAAGACTCTGTGCATTGAGCATTGCCAGTTGTTCGCAAGATAGGTTGTGGTTATTCAATTCTTCTGGTCTGGGAACGAGTAAGTCGGGATGCTGTAGTGTGGGAGCTGGGAGTCGAATACAACCGAGTTCATGGAATTGGTAAAATTCTGGTTCGGTACTCAGATGAGAGCCAAGAAGTACTTGTCCACTGGTTTCATGATTGCCGCAATCGAGCCACCAAAAGGAAGTTGCGTGTTGGGAACACCTCCATTGTTGGTGAAATTCTAAAGCATTTGCAATTGAATTTCTGGCTTGGGCATTGTCAACACAACCAATTAAAATGGTCAGTGTTGTCTGCTCTGAATCAATCATCATTTTATCCAAAGGTTGAGGGATAGCGGTTATTTCAATCCCCCAAGCCATGCTATAGCGCACAGCTAAAGTTTGAGCTTTATTTAAACCAATTTCAGCATCGCAAAAGTTTTGTCTGGTGACATTAGCTTGCTCAACGATATCAGGATCGATAAATGTAACCTGTGTGGGCTTCCCTTTTTCCGTCAAAACCCGAGCCAGACGGCAGAGACTCGCGGCTAACCAACTACCAGTCCCGCCACAGCCAATTAAGTTGAGGGAAACCTTTTCATGCATAGGTAACACTAACGGTTTGGCTTCAACAAAGTCATAATTGAGTTTCATGGTGATTATGATTAATTGTGTAATATTGATAAGCAATCTGGTCGCGAACTGCCACATCGATGAGGAAATCTGGTAAGTCAAAAACACAAGAGGCTGGCACAATCAGGAAGTGTCCAAATAGCCCAACTCTGATGAGAATTTCTGGATGTATGGTATGAAGCCGACCAATAATGCCGTAGAGACGAAAGCCATCCTCTTCAGCATTATCTGTGGCGGAGAAGGAGGCAGTGCCAGAACCGTGAGAATGGAATTCGGCGATCGCTTCGTGGTAGGGTTGTGTGGTTTGACATTGCCACGTTTGTTGGGTTTGTTCGGGAACTCGTAACTCCCAGCCGTCGCGACGATGCTGAATGTGAAAGAGGATTTCAATTAATCCTCGGTCATTGCGAGCGAGACAACTCTGTCGCCAAATAGAGATGAGGATATCTTTGGGGATAGGGTAAGGTTCGAGCTTTAGTTGGGGTTTGAGTTCAGACAGTCCCCGAATTGGCATATTGTAGAGATGTACGGGCATGATAACTTGCAGTCCTGGTCGCACGCCTCTGACGAAAACGCCCTTCCCAGCGAAGAGATACTCGAATAGGCTACTGGTGTGAGGCGGTAGAGGGGTTTGCCGGATAATCTTGTGATCAATGAGTTGCATAGGGAATTAGGGGACAAGGGAGCTTTTTCAGGAGCGATGCGAACAAGTGGGATTGCTGTAAAGAAAGTAGGGAAGCAGGGAGCTTGGGGGATGGAGAAAAAAGAGCCAATTAAAAACCATGAAAACTTGGAAGTTTACCAAATGGCATTTGAAGCCGCTATGAAAATATTTGTACAATCCAAAAAGTTTCCATCTCTTTGGGTTTTAAAATGATAATCTCCCTGCCCCCTGCTCCCTGCCCCTCTGCAACAAAAACCAAGATCAAACTTTTTCACGTCGCACCCGCTTTTTAGGGCAGTAAAATTCCCTCCAAAAGTTGTTCAAGGGTTTCGCCTCTGTTCCCGATAGGGACTAAGTCACGGCAGGGATAGCGACAGCGCTTTGAAACTCTGACTTTGGCGTGTAGTTGCTGGAGTTGTTTGGTGATGTTGCTTGGGAATTGTTGGGATTTGCGCTCTGCGTAGTGATTGCTAAATTGGCTATTGATAAAGAGCGTCCAAGCCTGGTTAATTTGAGGGGGACTGGCTGTTGGGGGGTTGTTACTGCCCCAACAAATTTGACCAGGGGGATAAATATTGACATTGGGTAGGGGAGCGTGAAAAACTTTGGCAGTTGGGTCAAAGGTTGTGCTTTTAATCGCCCACAGCCAGTAGGTTTTACCCATCCCCATAAAGACGAGGGGCGGGAGCGGAATTTGGAGCTGCTCACGCTCAAAACTGAGGGTGTGTCGTTTGGCTGGTATGAACATCAGGCTCCACTGACCATTGTGGTTGCTGCCGTGGCGTATCACGTTGGCTGGGAGCCAACCAGAGTCAAGAGGTTGATTATTGAAGGCTTGCCTGAGTGAGTCAGGAGAGAGGCATTTGTAGACATCCTGGTCTTTTTCTCGGTAATGAAAAACGTAGGTATCGCCGATAAATAAGAGTTCAGCTTGAATGTTTTGCAGTTGGTGCGGTGGAGAAGCGATTATCTCGGCGAGGGTTTGTGAGTCGAGGAAGCGCTGTTCCATAGTTGCAAGATTTGAAATAATCGGGGGGTCAAGTCTTGTTCAAGCCAGTTGACAAATTCCATGACAGCATCAATAATGCGTTCGGCTTGGCGATGTTTTCGAGTTAGGTAGTTAACGTTTTGCTTCGACCAAGTCAGGGTAGTGCCGCAGTAGCTGTTTATCCATCCTCCCGATTCATCTAGCCAGACATTGCGGGTAGACAAATCAATGAGTTTGAGGGTCAAGGGAGCAAATTTGAGCGGTTTTCCTTGTTCATGGCACAAGTGCCTGAACTGTTTGGAGTTGACGGTATGGGTGTGAGCGATATCTGCAAAACTGATGGGGGATTCAAATTCTTCTTGATACCATTCCTCTCCGAATTGGTCGTATTCTTCCAGATAGTTCCTGCCCAGTTCAGTGAAGGGAAACAGGACTCGAAAGCCTCGACGTAAGGATTCTACGCCTTCATCGTCGAGCCAACCCAAACCCAAGGGAGTTACTAAAATCTCGTTAGGACTATTGGGAGAGTATTCGTATTCCTCAAAGTCGAGATAAGGTAGGGGAAATAGGCATTCATTAACCAAGGTCAGGAATTCCCATTCCTTAGGCGTGTATAAGATTTCGTCTTGGTCAATCGGTGGATAGGGACTGGCTTGAGAGTTAGCAAATTCCTCGGGAAAGAAATGGTGGTAGAGGGAGAGGAGGCGATAGGAGGTAAAGCGATCACGAAGATAATCGAGGGCATCAGTCGGGTGGCGCAGAACCCGAAACTGACGCAAAAGCGCGATTGCCTTCGGCACTCCCCCTATTGAGTCAATCGCTCTCTGAGTGTCTGAACAATTGGACCATTCAAGGTTCACTTTTTAAAAGCCAACTGGGATGGCACAGGGACGGCTAGGAAGAGATTTCAGGGTTTTCAGGCTCTGTCTGTAGTCAAGGATTGCTTTGGTTCCCTGTTGAATGGTTTTCTCAATGTCTTGGCTGAGTTCATCCATTTGCTCGACGCTAACACCCCCAATGAGTTCGAGGTGCTGAATTTGTCGAGCCATGACGATAGCTGGATTGATGGTTTCTGGTGCATTGCACAAATACACCAGCGGAGATGGTTGCAACTTCCCCTTATCTCCTTGTTCCCCTGTCTGCTTGCCTTCTTGCCCCTTCGCTCCCGATTGTTTCAGCATTTTGATTGGTTGCCCTTCGACTCGTTCAATCTTGGCGTTGGCAGCTGCTGGTGCGAAAGGTGCAAATAAGGCTCGAAGCTTGTCATCGTCGGAGGCAATGGAGTGAGGGACGTGGTGCTGTTGGTCCTCGAAGATGACGAGAACTGTGTCGTTGTTATCAGTCATAGTCCAAATAGTTTAATTTGGGTGGCTTGAGGTTCAGTTTCCGACTGTGTCGTTGTGGTAATAGTTTGGGGTTGCCTTCGTCTAGGCTTTTTGTTAGCTTTAGCTGCCCTAACTTCTGCGCGATAGCGGCGATTGGGCAAATCAGCCTCCAGTTTTGCTAAGATATCGATAATTGGTTGGGAAAGAGGTTCAAGCTCAGAGAACTGGACTACATCAGCAATGGGCAAATCCTCGTGAGTACTGGCAGCAACCATGACTTGGCGATCGCTATTTACTTCAGGTTTGGGGAAGAAGGTGAAGACAATGCGAATCGTGCACTTTTCTAGGTCGTAGGGTTCGTCTTGTGTTTCGGAGTCTGATTGAGTGTCTGTCTTGGACGGTGTGTCAGTTGTTGTTGCTTTGTCAGCTGCTGGTTGAGGTTGGGATTGGGCTTCGGGTTGAACGATAATTTTTAGAAAGGCTTCCTTACCTGCTAGCCATCGTTCTCGGTCAAACAGGAGTCCAAGTTTGGCGAATCGCTCTTCGGCAGTGATTTTTTTCTGAGAGCGAGTTGGATAGGTTTTGAGAGTTTCTGCCGAGACTTGGTTGTTAATTTGTTGGGCAGCTTCTTCTGGAGTAATCCAGGTGGTCATAATAATTCACCCATTCAAAACTGCTAAACTAGGTGCGTTTTTTACGGCGTTTGGCTTTAGTTGGATTCGGCTGCTCTGAGGGTCGTTCGGCACTGCTGAACACTTGTAAGTTGCTTCCCGGAAGCATCTCGTAAACCACTTTACGTTTGCAGTAGACGCGGGTGCCATCAACGGGAATTCCCTGTTTCCAGGCAGCAGTAATTGCTTTCTTGTTAGGGGTTACAGTAATTTGCGTTTTCTCGGTGCGATATTGTTCAGGGAGTTCTTCTGGTTTAACCAGAATTTCGCAGGTGGGCGGATTTTCTTTGACAGCTATGCGCCTGTGCTTTCCCACCACTTCTGGGTGGATAATGCCGCTTTCGTTAAAGTAGATGATAGTTTTGTCTAGCTGTTCTCGCCATCCTTGCAGTTTGCGAATCGTTGCTTCGTGGATATTGACCAAGTGGTTCATCCTGGCTTTGACAGCAGCAATCTCCGCCTCAATTTGGTCAACTAATTCGGCATGAGCATCGACGGCTAATTCTTGTTGTTCCTGGTTTTGCCAAACTGATTGCAGAATTTGCTCAACTTCGGCTGGATTTTTGGCGCGTTCAAGTTCACGCCACAGTTGGGCAGCTTCAATCGAGGTTGCCTTCAAAGACTGAGTAGCTAAGTTCATCAGTATCCTCCATAGGTGCAGGTGTGGTAGTAGTCTCGCTCCCGTTCAATTTGCTCAATGAGGGCGTAAACTCCAGAGTCTTGAGTTGGAGTCGATGACTTGGATTTGTTCTGGTGTACTTTGGATGAGGCTTGCAAGTTATTTGCCATTGTTTTATCGAGAGTTATCCGTAGGAACCATGGGCGATAGCCCAATTACTTCTTCCGAAACAAGTTATCGTGCATTGTTAGAGTTAAATTTATACAAAAACATTAAACGCTTTACTCTTGGTTTAGAACAGGACTTACGCACTCAGACCAACAAAATACCTGTAATCCTCTGCTCCCCGTTCCCTTTTCCCTGTTCCCCATAACTGAAACCTTTGATTTTTGGTTTCACTGCGTAAGTCCTATAGAAGTGAAACACTATTTGTAATTCTTTAAAAGAGATGACCACTTGTCTGTGTTGAAGGTATAACAGCCTTAAAATGAACTATCCAATAGTTTTGTATCCTAAGCTAATCCAGGAGTTTTGCCGTCAGCACCCCTTACCAAATTTACCCACTGACTCAAATGAGCAGGTACAGCCTTTAACTCCACCAAAATTTTCTCCCAACCTCCCAGTCACCCCCACCTTTCCTAAAAAGTTCGCAGCTAAGCTAACCAAACTGCTATTGGCAATTTGGTTGTTTTGGTTAATCGGTGTTGTGATAGGAGTGCTGTTGGGACTCACTTTAGACTTACCTCCCCTAGCTACTCTGTCTTTAATTGGCGCTTATTGCTGCCTTTTAGCTGCTCTCTACCTTCGGGTGAAAACGAGTTATACCAAGATGCAGTCACGCTACAAAACTCAACTCGCCCAGTACCGACAGCAATTGTCAGAGTACCAAGCGGCTCTTGTTCTCCCCAAGCCTGAAACCCCTACAAACTCAGAAGCACTTCAGTTTTTAAAAGAGGGCTACCAACAGCAGATCAAACAGCGCATGACGGGTTTGCTCCCACTGTTGCAAGGCAAAGCGAAACCGATGGGAGTAAGTGAGGCAAGACAGGGGGTAAGTGAGGAGCAATTTTTCCATCACCTCCAATATTATTTTGATAATGCAGTTCAAGGGGCTGAATTTAAGACACCCTGGCAGGGTCGAAATTACTCGGCAGATTACTTGATTATCCATCCCCCGTCTGGGCTTGGTATCAATTGCGAGTGCGATGAACCCTATGCCCTGCTCTCCAATCAACCCACCCACTGCATAGATCAAGACAGCGACCGTCGCCGCAACCAGTTCTTTTTAGAGCACAATTGGATTGTAGTGCGGTTTACAGAGCGTCAGGTGGTACAAGCCCCAAAAAGCTGCTGCAAAGCGATCGCTCAGGTGATTGCAGTGGTGACTGGAGATAGGAGTTACTTGCAGCAGTTGGAGTCTGTCTCTGATTTGTTACCCCAAAAACCTTGGACTAAGGCTGATGCCAGACGGATGGCGAAGAAAAATTACCGCCTGTCTTACCTGCCAGATTCGGTAAAACCATCGCCGCCAAGGCGGAGCGGTAGGCGCAAAAGCAGGCGAAGTTGGTGAGCTGCCAGCTAATTCAGCACGCTGTCTTCATCCAGCTCATTAAACAAACTGCTGCTGTCGGAACCTTTCTTGGGCAAGCTTAGGTCAGCGTCCCAAGCTGGGGTCTTTCTGGATGACGAGTCGAGCTGCTTTGTACACCATTTCTAAGATATTTTCATCTTCTCAACTCACCGCGATCGCGGCTCCATTTTGGTAGGGGGAAAGGCGAAGGTTGAGCTTCTCCTTTTTCAGCTTCCAGATTTTTTCTTTGTTAATACTCATCAGTGAGCATAATTGTCATTATTCTCAGCGTCTTTTGCTCATTAGCTGGGTCTTCCGAACCGAAACTATCTTGCCATCTTTCTCGGTCAAGATAATCTATTTTAAAATAAAATGACTCTTGGAAAAGTTCGATGCGACCCATGTCATGTTCTTGGTAAGGGTCAATTTCTTCGGAGAAATTGTTAAAATTCCTAACTGCTTGCAATAGTTGTTGTAATTGCTCAGAGGTGAGTTTATGCAAGCCTATCGTTAGTTGGATTTTGCCGAGTTGAGGGTCGAAAGTAGTGCGAAATTTATCATTTAACGTGCGGATTTGTGCAGTTATTTCAGGATTTAGATCAGTCATGGGTAAGCAAATTGACTACAGCCAAAAAGCAGCGATAGCTGCTAGGCTAACTTCCCAAAAACTCTATTGCTGAAGCTAAAAATTGAAGTTTTCAAAGTTCTAGCTGTTGCGATCGCATCCACCTTTCTCTTAAGAGCGATTCTAATTGCAACTGCTGTTTTTCTTCCTGTTCTAACTGCAATTGCTTCTTCTGTTGCTCTTCTTGCCAAATATCATTCCAGCTCTTTAACCCATCAGCTTGTTGGGCATTAGGCAGTCTCGCTATTACCTCTCTGGTTAATTCTGGGTTTTGGAGTCCGACAATTACCTGGTCAAGGTTTTGTAATAAATCTTTAGGTAACTGTTCTGCTTTTTCAATACTTAAATATAGGGTGGGTACAGTCTGCTGTTGCTCTTCATCAATTAACATGGCAGACAAAGCTTCGACGGGGTTATCGGTCACAATTGCTCGTTTTATTTCACCCTGGGTAGCAAGCCAAAAGGCAGAATTTGTCTGGTTGCCAATTGGCTGCTTGACGAATACTGCCTGACCCTTTTCATTGGCATAGAGTAAACCTTCTTCATGCAGTACTTCTGAGAGTTCCGGTGGCAGTCCGTATTCGCTTGAGAGGCGCAAGCGCACGTCTTTCCATTTTTGTTTATCTTTCTCTGGCAGAACCATAGACTGTTGGTTGAGTTCTGAAATATTACTTTCTAAAGTTGGAGAGGGGGAAGGCAAAGGGACTTCCTTTTCCTCTTTCCCTTTCGTCTTTTTTCTGAATAATCCTGTAGTTTCTAGTTGCTGTTGCCTCAAAGCCTTAATTGCTGCGTTATCCCGTTCAGGTTCGTAATCTACATCTGTGTATTGCTGCAATCCTCCGAAGGTATAAGTTTTACCGAGTTGAGTACCGCTAAAGCGAACGTCACCCAAGCGATAGACAATGCCTCTAACTTTATTGGTGCGGGTAAAGATAACCTCAGCTTCAATCCCCTGCCCTTGCAAGTGCTCAATCAGCTGGAGTAGAGTCAATTTGTCCTGAGTACAAGCATCAATCGCATCTTGCAATTGCACCTTCGCAGATAGTTCAGGAGGTTGCGATCGCATTTTTTTCGGAGGCTCACTCAGGCTATCTCTAGTCTTGGCTTCGTCTTCAACGCAGGCTTTGAGATAATTCTGCGTTGCTTCGTACTCTTCCTTTTCCCGTCGATAGCGACGCTCTTGCCCAGTGTTGGGTGCACTTCTTGCTGTTTCCCAACTCGGTTTTACTGGCTTTAAGTCAAACTCTAGTTCGAGTTGGCGCAATGCCTTTTCTAAATCCCTCTTACTTTTCCAAGAGTTGACGGTTTTACCGTCTGTTTGTTGGACTCGATTGGCAACGAGATGGAAATGCGGTCTATCCTTGCCTTTGGGGGTTTGAGTATCTGTGTGTTCTGCCAATACCCACTGGCAATATTTCATGCCAATCTCTTCCAAACACCGCCTTACAAAAGCTAGAGCTTTATTATCCTCCAATTGGTCGTCAGGATGGGGACTGAGGCTGATGTGGCAGACTGGGTACTCGACTCGTTGGCTGCGGTTGGCGACTAAGTTAAACTCGGCAGCTAGGGATGTGGGAGTTGTTCCAATCATATTGCTACCAATTAGCCTTGCCCCTGCTTTAGTGAGAACATAGTCGAGACAACCCCGAAAGTTTTTACCGAAGACTTGTTTGCCAATCATAGTACTTTTCAATTTAGGAAAGCATCTATAAAGAAAGCATCTATAAAGCAGCCACAATGCTGGTCATTCTTAGATTCCCCATTTTGAATTGTTCAGGTAACCGCCCCAAAAGATGCTGCACTTTGTACAATCGCTGGCTCGAATTTGAGGTTAGTTATAGCCGAGGCAAGGACTGTGATTTGCTGCTGGGTTTGACTGATTAGATTTTGATTAGATTCGAGCAGTCCTCGGTTAACAACTACTGGCTCCCCTAGCTGGACAGAGCTGTTGCAAGCTTTGGCAATTTGGTTGAGGTTGATGCCCATACGATTGAGTTCTAGCTTGATTTGACCAAGTTCGCTATAGGCATCTAGGTTAATTTGGGGTAGAGGTTGGGGCAGTTCTCGCCTGAATGCTGCTCGTCTGACAAACTCACTCATGCTTATGCCTAGCTGTTCGGCTTTGGTTTGGATTTGATTATATTATGAGTCACTCAGTCGGATGTGAATATGGTTGGAACGTTTAGTTTTACGAGTCATATTTTTATAAAATTGATTGGCTATTTAAGGATGAATCAGAATTCAGTGTTTCAATTACTTCAGTTAGTAAACTATTAATTTGCTTGAGATAGCTAATTGCCTTCAGTGCCAACACCAATGCCTCTTGTTGACGTTGGCAAAGGGTTTGGTGGTTAAAGTCGGACTGAATAATGTTATAGCTACTGTATGGGCGAAGAGCTGATTGAGAATCTTGAGTTGGTGCTTCTATTCCAAAGGCTTCGCTTGCTAATTTCTTAAGTTGTTGTTCGCCTTCTTCACCTAAAGCTGCAATTAATTCTTGGGCTTCTGGACGACCATTATTCGCTTGGAGTATCCAGTATTGAAATGCCATTTCTATAGGAATTGGACAAATTTTGACAATTCTTCTTCGTTCATCCCTTGAGTTGGGTTTTTGTGCGGTGAGAGAGCGAGGTAGTTCTGAGTGCCAGAGATTGAGAGCTTTGAGTTGATATTCTAAGTTAGAGCTGCCGTTTTTGTTGATAACTCTATCCACTTCAGTTTGAGATAGGCAGTATTGGTGGTTATTGTAGGGTTTGACTATTTCTATTTGAAAGCGACCAATTTCGATTATTTTGCCTTGTGCTGGGGGAATGTAGTGACTTCTATAATTGGTTTTCATTGTTATTATTGGAGCTGTTGAGAATGATGTTAATGATATAAGTCAATCCAGAAGAAGACTAGAGTCATTAGGGTGAAATTGAATCATTTCATTAGTTCTTTTGGATCGATCCAATTGGGTGTATTGAAAAAATCTTGACTAAAACAGTCAGCAGAGGGAGTGGTAGTCGATAATAGCTAGTTTAAAAGACAGCGATCGCTGGTGTGTTTACAAATTTATTTGAAGAAGAATTGCTAAAACCTTTGTTTTACCAGCTTTTCCATCCCCTGTTCCCAGCGCGAAGTACTATAAATTTTCACAGGAGCTTACTCATTGCCTTTAAAAGGCAATACCGGAATGGTTGCTATTTAAAAGTAAATTAGTAGTATTTTAATTACATTCTGTATTACGATCTTAATTTCTCAGTTCCCCACCAATCAAGGTTAGGTTTCCTTGATTGGTGGAGGGTGCAGTGGATTTTGCTCTCTTCAGAGTCAAATGGATTTGTGATCACTTGCACCCTGCTTGCTCAGGAACTTCTACTGTCTCAATCAGCATTCTTTGTGTGTTGAAAAATAGTAGCAGTTGGCAAGTTTTAAGAAGTATCTAGAAGTTTTTATAAGCAAAAATAGACAAAAATTGTCCCAATTTGAGGTCAGTTGTAGGCGGGATTATCTTATTTTTGCTTCTTGTGGCTGAAGTTATAAACTCAAATATCAGGGTTTTACTTATTTTTGCTTATTCACTGTCAGTGATTTTTGGTGTTTTTTTCAGTTTTAGTACAAGGCAAACTGTTGACTGACAAAGCCGAAAGCTTTGCCTCTGACAAGCAGAAGCAAGTAAAATTTATTAGGAGCCGTCGAAGCTCCCAAAACTGCAGGAGAGTCTCTATGACTTTACAGCTTCTGGAACCACCCACTCAAGAAAACTGCATAACCTTTTACGGTGTGAGTTGGGAGCAATTTGAACGCATTGAAGTCGCCTTGGAGGGAATTACCGGAGTGCGGCTCACCTACCTAGATGGAACCCTCGACATTATGGCTCCGCTTTCACCAGAACACGAAGATTCAAAAAGCACGATAGGTCTGTTGCTAGAAGCCTACCTGCGTGAGAATAGAATTCGTTTCTATGTGCGCGGCGGTCCAACCTTAGGCTCTCGAGCAGTTGGGGCAAGAGGAGAACCTGATGAGTCCTATAATCTGGAAACCAAGAAGGACATTCCTGATATTGCTATTGAGGTAGTTATTACCAGTGGTGGTGTAGACAAGCTAGAGAAGTACAAGCGTTGGCGTGTTCCGGAGGTGTGGTTTTGGCACAAAGGAAAGCTGGCAATTTACTGTTTGAGAGAACAGGAGAAACAGTTTGAGTATCAAAAGCTGGCTGGGAGTGAATTTCTTCCAGAGTTAGACCTAGTATTATTGGAGAACTGTGCCAATAGGAACGACCAATACGACGCGGTAAATGAATTCACTCAAGCCATCCGCCAAGAGTAAATTGGATAAATCGCTGTTGTTTGGGTTTATCCGGTACTCTTGTAGTCGTGGTCATGGCAATCACTCCTTATTTTCGTGCCGCTAGTACTTGAGCTGCTGTCAATTCCAATTCTGGGAAGGTGTCAGAGACAATTCGATCGCTCCCTCGGAATTGGGTGGCATCGTAGAAGCCTTCAACCAGAGTGCATACCGTTACTACCTGCTCAAGTGAATCAACAATCCAGTACTCAGGAATGTTGAGTACGGCATATTCAGAGCGTTTGCTGCGGTAGTCTGTAGTTTGGGTAGATTCACTGACTACTTCCACCACCAGGATTGGGGGTGCTTCGTTTAGTTCAATGACTGCTTCGCGTTCTGCCAGTGCTTCCCACTGCTCTGCTCTGAGAACAGTCACGTCGGGAATTCTTGAAGTCTGCCAACGTCCCCCACGAGGCGAGCGAATACCCACGGAAAACTTTTGTGCTGTCCACTTCGTTTCTCTGATGGTACTCTCCTCATCGAATGCTCGTTCTAGGAACTTGGCGATCGCTCCATGTTTCCCCGTACCAAGACTCATGGGGATTAATTCTCCATCTACTAGTTCATAGCGGGTGTCCGTACCGTCGTTGTAACTTAGGTACTCTTCAAAGGTTAGTTTTCTAGTTGTTACAGTCATGGCGGTTGCTGTTCAAGCTTCTTGTCCTATAGCGGTTTTCACTTGCATGAAGGACATTCAACTCCCGACTCCCTGCCTTTGAGAGCCAAGCGACGCTGACGGGTGGGGCGGTGGGGAAAAAGCCAATCCCGCTGGTTGCGGGATTGCTCCATGATAGAGTGTTTATGGCTTACTTAACAAAATCGAGGTCATCATCGTCTTTATCCTTGGTTTTGCCTTTGGCTTTTGCTGCCTTAACTGCGTCATCGAGGTAGCGGAAGTGCAGGTCGATAACGGCTTGTTCAGATGAGAGCCAGTAGACGTTGCTCAGGATTTCTTCGAGCAACTCGTCAGCCGAATAATTGCTGTAAACTTTCTCGAAGTAGGCGTTAAACTTGTCCCAGTCTAAGGCTTTGCCTTGGGGTAGAGAGCGCTGTTTAGCCCTGCCCGTTAGTTCGCGGGCAACGTTAAGAAACATGTCAAAGCGCTGTTGTTCGTAGCTTGAAGCAAATTGCTTTTGCATTGGGGTTTGGTTAGCCATGGGTTAAACTCTTGTTACTTCACTTTTGAAGAAACGACAGTTTCCACTTGGCTCATTGCCTTGGCTTAATGTCTTTTCTTCACTCGCGAAGCGCACGATAGTCGCCATTTTGCTTAATGCCTTGCACTTGTTGTGCAGTTTCAATCCCATTGGTTCGATAGAGGGCGTTTGAGGTGTGGCGGAGGGTTAGGCGAAAATTGTTCCCTGGCATTGTAGAGCCAGGGTTAGATTACTTTTTGGGGTAGCTGCTGGTTGTTAAAGAGAACATGAATTTCCAAAGACTTGGTGAACGCACCTGAGTTAGCTCTGCTGATGAATCAAAACCAGAAGCTTTTGGTCATGTTTTGTCAGGGTTAGGACTTACCCTGGAGCGACTAAATGAGCTAGATTGAGTCCTCTAATCTAGACTACTAGCCTGAGACAGCTAAAGTAGTAGAATAGATTTTTTGGAAAAGCCTTAATTTACAAGGGATTAAGCGATTTTACTAAACCACCATTTTTGCTGTGCCACGCCACTACGCAGTGCTGCGCCGATGAAGCATTGGATTATGTAGAGAGGTCGCGATCGCGAGCATTTCTTGATGTACTTGAAGCTAGAGGACTGATGTTACCGGAAGGCAGTGAGGGAGAACCACTATGCTTTCGGGAGTTACTAGAACTGCTGAGTGGTTCACGCCTAGAATGAAGCTAACTGAAACTTTTTCAAAGAGATGGGAATATGATAATGTGGACGATTTGACCGAGATTGCTCGCTTTTTTTTGCAACAGGAAGCCCAGATTAAAGGGGAAGAGATTGATGTATCTAAAATCAATCTCTTCAAGGTAATTCATGAAGATGTAGATGGAGACGGACAGGAGGAAGTCTGTCTTGTTGCAGGAATTCACCATCCCTGGAGTTCTGTGGGAGATTGTATACTTCTTGATCCATCCCAAGATGGACAATACGTTCCAACAATACTCTCATCCATGTATGGCTTCCGCGATTTACAAGTTTCAGATATCAACAAAGACGGAATCCCAGAAATTGTTCTGCTAGATCAGTCAGGATCTGGTGCTTTTCTGACACTACAGATCTGTCAGTGGAATGGAAAAACTCTCAAGTCCCTATTCCCTGAAGGAGGATTTTATCAAGGTTTCTATGAGACAAAAGACCTGGATGCAGACGGTGTAGACGAGGTTTTAATCTGGCAAGGTGAATGGACAGAGTCATTGGGAGGAGGACCCCTGAGGTGGAAGCCAAAGCACTTTGATATTTTTATCTTTTATTACAACTGTCAAACAGGTAGATACGAGCTGCAATTCTCTCATAGCACAGAACGATGTTATAACCCTGGTGACATTGTTCAAAGAAGTTACGGGGGTTTGATAGGACAAGCATTAGAAGGTGGTCACAGAGCAACTTCCGTAAATGAGTATCACCAGCAACTGAAAGTTCTCATCGAAAATCAACAAGTCAATGAAAACTTTGTTGACGAGCTTAGAGGGCATCGAAAAGTTCTAGTTGAAGAAGGATTCTATGAGGAAGCTTTAGAGATTACTGATTTAACTCTGGAAGCAGTAAAGTATCTTGCTAATCCAACTATCAGAAACCAGTTTTTAATTGAGTTATCTAGAGAAAAGGGGATGACATTCAGCTTTCTAGGCAATTATTCTGGCGCAGTTAATTCCTATCTTCAGGCGTTATCTTTTTGGACTGATAATATTTCTACTGATCCTCCTGTATACTATCACCGAGAGTTAGGCATGATGTACTTGGCAATGGGTGATTATAGGCACGCACTTGACTCGCTCTCTGCTGAAAAGACACTTTTAGAATTGCTGGATATTTCAGTAGAAGATAACCGCGCAGAATTATCACGACTGAACTCTAATTTTGGACTGACCTATGCTCGAATGGGAGAACCAGACTTGGCGATCACCTCATTCCAGAAAGCCATTGATTTGGATAAGGAGCTAGAAAACAAATTCGGTTTAGTCATCAACTACATGGGAAAAGGGAATGTTCAACGTACTCTCAAGAACTATCAGGAAGCGATCCATTCCTACCAGGCAGCTTTAAGAGTATTGGACAAAGTATCGCAAAGAGATCTAGAATCCGATGTTTACTTAGAGTTAGGTTCAACCCTAGTATTGAACGATCAACCAAAAGAGGGCTTACAATACTTACAAAAAGCACTATTGCTCACAAGCGTGCGTAACCTTAAGCAGCGGGAAGCAATTCATTACCTGTATTTAGGGGAAGCTTGCAGAGAGTTGAATCAGCTATCACTTGCTGTGCAGTTTTTTCAGAAAGCAATTACCTTTGCCGAGGAGTTTGAAACACCAGAAATTAAATGGCAATCTCTCTACGGACTGGCGCTAACGTACCAGCATCAAGGTCAACTAACAGCATGTCAGCAGGCTTTGGAAAATGCTATCAATACTATTGAGCAACTACGCTCTCAATACCTTCCCGAAACTTTTAAAATCTCACTATTTGCGGAGAAGGGCAAACTCTATGAAGCAATGGTTCTTTTTTGTCTTTCTTCCACTCTTGAGCAAGCCTTTAACTACATGGAAAGGGGAAAGTCTCGTGCCTTTATTGAGCAGTTGGCAACTACAGAAATAGTAAATGCGGTAGGTATTCCCCAAAAATTAGCTGAGCAAGAAACTCAATTACTTGGGGAACTTCGATGCTTACAACTTCGTCACAGAGGAACACTAAGCCAACAGCAGTATGAATGGGGAGATGAGATTACTCAAATCGAAGAGCAGTTGGAGCAGTTGTGGGATGAGATTCGTGGCACTAATGCTAAAGGTGCTGAGTACGTTGCACTACGACAAGGCAAAACCCTAGATTTTGCTGGGGTAAAGTCAACTCTGAACACTCTTTGAATTGCATCAATTCTAAATACAGATTTAACCACAAACCGATCCACTGAAGGCTAGTGATATTTAGAGAATGGCAAATCAATCTGAACCTATTGTCGAAGCAAGTCAATTACTTTACCTAGGTCAGCTGTCGGCTGCCATTCGCCTGGCTGAGTCTCTGAGAACTTCCCCAAACTTAGCCCCCCAGGCTATATTACTCCAAGCTCGCTGCCTGACACAACAAGGTCAGTTTCGACAAGCTGACGTTCTGCTCACTAGCGCCTTATCCACACTACCAACAGAGAGTGAAGTAGCATGGGAGATGCGCTTGCAGAGTGCCCTCCTTAAAATTTATCTGGTCGGCAATCCAACTCCCATTTGCAAAGAAGCTCAAGCCGTGTTGGCTGCAAACTCAGGTTCCAAAGTGAAGGCAATCTCTCAGGATTTATTGGGACGGACATTGGCAATCAGGGTGACTTGGAACTTAGCACCTCCCTCAGATTTGGTTGAGGCAAGATTCCTACTATCTGAAGCCTTTGATAACTACCACCATGCAGGTGAGAGTGATGCCGCTTTGGCCGCTCTACTCAAGCAGGGTCAACTCTTCCTGATATTCAAACCAGAGCCAGCTACAGCAGCGTCTATTTTCCAACAAGCCAGCGAACAAGCTCAGATTATTGGAAATCAGGTGCGCCAAGCAGAAGCGGCACTGCGTCTTGCTGAACTGGATTTCGATGCCCATATTATCCAACGAGCAGTTAACCCAGAACTCAAAATCAATCCAGCTCCCTACCAGCAAGCATTAGCTTTGTATGAGGCAGTTGGTCATGGTTTTGGACCAGCTGATGTGCTACTAAGTCTGGGGAGTCGCCTGAGCAAAGCTGGTTTTGACGGTACTGATGCTCTACAGCAAGCCCTATCGCTGTACGAGCAGACCGAATATTTAACTGGCATTTACAAGGCTCTAACTGAGCTAAGTACCTGGCATCTACAGCAGGGAGAACTCTCCAAAAGCTTCGAGTGTAGGCAAAAAGCTGTAGAAGTTGCTAAGAAGATGGATTTTCCGTTAGCACAAGCAACAGCACTTCTTGGCATTGGTGACTACTACTACCGCATAGGTCATTATGCTCGTGCCCTAGCTGTTTACGAACAAGTTGAGACACTAGCTACAGTTGCTGGTGCCCTAGCAATGAAAGGATTGAACCTTGCTAATGCTTACATTTTAATGAACTTGCCTGAGCGAGCTGAGGCAGTCTGCTGTAGAGTCATCAAAACCCTGAAACAGTCTGGTTCTAGCAAAGGCCTCTCTTTAAGCTACTTCATCTTGGGTAATGTCATCAGTGGCAAGGGAGATTGGGCAAAAGCAATCCCAGTCTGGCGTAAAGGCTTGGCAGTTGATAAAGCCAACAACTATCAGTTTGAGCAAGCGGAAAAGCTTAAATGTATTGCTCAGGCAACGGTTATGCAGCACCATCATTCCGGTAGTTTTTCCATCCCTGAACAAGCTTATCAAGAAGCAATGACCCTCTACACTCAGGCAACTGACTTGTTGAGTAACATTGGAGGTAATGAAGCTTTAGCAGCCATAGCTGACATCTACCAGCTACAGGGGCAGACAGCCGTCACCTACAAGCATTCTCCTGAGGCGTTACAGTATCTTGAGCAAGCTCGTAATACTTACGCAGCCCTCGGCAAGAATATGCAAACAGCTATTACTGACGCTTTATTGGGTTTAGTTTGCCACGACTTAGGGAATCAGGGCTATCCCAATTTTTATGCCGAAGCCAGTCGTTGCTGTGAGCAAGCTTTGGAGTACTTCCGCAGTACCCAGATGCGTGAAATGAGCTGGAAAGTCTGCTTTTACTTAGCTGACATTGCGTTTATGCAAAGTTTTCAGGGTTTCCCACCCCAAGAGCAGGAAGTGCGCTGGCATGAGGCTAATGGTTGGCTGGAAAAGGCAGCCACAGACATTGAGTTAGTACGAGGTCGATTTATCGAGACCGATCCAGTTGCCAGAGAGCATAGCCGATTGGGTCTAGTAATGAATAAAGAAAAAGTCTATAAGTTTGCTATCAAATTACATCATCAATACCTTGAGAACAACCAAAGTGCTTTCAATTGGTTGGAAAGACTCAAGGGGAGAGCTTTTTTGGATTCTTTAGCCCTGACACCATTACGTTCTCCTGCCTCAGTTGACGAGGATCTGCTCAACCAGGAGCAAGAGTTGTTAAAAGCTCTTAGTCAGGCCACTACTCAAGCTGAGGCAGTGAATTTAAGTGAGGACTTGCACACCCTTTGGCAGCAAATGGCAAAGAAACCAAGTGCTACTGAGTACGTAAGTCTTAGACGAGGGCAGCCTTCTTCCTGGAAAGAAATTAAAGTATTACTTCAACAGTAGGTGTTAGTTGACTATGCAGACCAATCCCCTCAGCAATGATCTTCCTCAACCAACAGCTCATCTATTCTGGCAATTAGCAGAGCAAATGGCAGCAGGTGAATTCACTACAGATGCTGCTATTCAAAGAATCAAGATCTCACCAGTCAGCCAAACATTCACTCTCAACCAACTAGAAGCTTTAGATAAAGTTGTTAGAGAAAAATTGGATTACAACTCTCGGATTACCATGGCTCTAGGATTTATCAACTATGCTCTGGCACAGCTGAGTGGGGAAGCCACCTTAATTGCTAACTGTGGCATAACTTTGGCAGAAGTTCAACAACAACACAAGCAAAACAAAGCAGCAATTACCAACCTGGAAACAGCACGAGATCTCCTCAGACAAATCAACCATCCCCTAGAGGAAAGTACTGTCACAAGCAATTTGGGAAATCTTTACCTAAAATTGGGTCAGGTATCTCAAGCTATCGAACAATACCAAACTGCTTTATCCTTGGTGCGTGAACTCAAAGAAGAGGAAAGGGCAGGATGGAGGTTAAGTAACTTAGGTCGTGCTTACAGCAGTTTGGGAGAACATCAAACCGCTATCTCACATTATGAACAAGCATTAGCTGTAGCTCGCCAGTTTGATGACCAGACAAGAACTAGCCAAATTTTATTTGATTTGGGCTATGAACATCTAGAACTGGGGAATTATGAACAGGCACTAAGTTTATCTCAAGAGGGACTAAACCTTGCCCGTGCTGTTGGTAATCAAAAATTAGAAGCACTTTGTCTTAGTGGTATTGGCAATGTTTATCTCAGGCAAGGAGAAGCACAGCAGGCAATCACTCAGTATCAGCAAGCCCTAGGATTAACTCGCATCAACGGTGATCCTTCTTTTGAAGGTGTTTGTTTGGGCAATATCGGCTACTGTTTTTTTTCTTTGAGAGACTACGCGACTGCGAAGAATTACCTGGAGCAAGGACTCAAAATTGCTCGTCAGGTAGGTGAGCGAGGCAATCAAGTCCGATGGTTAATTGGGTTAGGTCAAGTGGCTCGTAATCTTTACAAGCACAACTTGGCACTCGATATTTTTGAGCAAGGATTGCACATAGCACGAGAAATCGGGAACCGACAGCAGGAAAGCAGATTTTTAGGACTTCTCGGAACAGTTTATCAAGAATTACAAGATTACAAACAAGGCGTAACTTTCACCCAAGAGGGACTGACCATTGCTCAGGAAATTGGTGATCGAACAGGTATCGCTACTCACTTTGGGCACTTAGGCACTTTGTACTATGAACAAAATTATTACACAGAAGCTAGAGAAGCTTATGAGCAAGCATTAACTATCAGTCGCGAACTTGGCGAAATTCAGAATGTGTCCATATGGTCAGCTAACTTGAACCTTGTCTACAGAATTTTAGGTGAGTATGAGCAAGCAATTATTCTAGCTGAAGAGTCCCTCTCTATAGCTCGACACAGAGGTGACCATAGGGCACAAGCCTATCAATTGGCAAGCTTGGGCTTGCTTGAGCATGATTTGGGCAATTATCGTCTGGGCATTAACTATTTTCAGTCAGCGCTAGCAGTAATCCGTCAATTGGGTGACCGTTGGATGGAGGGTATGTGGTTAAACAACATAAGCTATGTCTATAGAGCGCTGGGGGATTATCAAAAGGCAATTAGTCTTCAAAAAGAAGCTTTAGCCATAGCTGAGGAAGTGGGAAATAATACCAACCAGTGGCATATCCTCTCAGGTTTAGGCGGTTCATACTTTGCTCAAAAAGAGTATGAAAAAGCAGCTATATCATACCAACAAAGCCACAATCTAGCGAAAGAGGGTAATGATTTGCGGTCAATGGCAATTGATCTGGGGGGCTTAGGCAATGTACATTACTCCCAACAACAATATCAACAAGCAATTGACTACTATGACCAAGCTTTGGAGAGCGCTCAAGCAATTAATGACCGTCAAAATCAATGCGGCTGGCTAATTAATTTAGGACAGTGTTATCGCGCTCTGGGTCGAACTTATTCTATTGAGCAAAGTGCACCTTATCTAAAACAGTCTAAGGAATATTTCGAGAAAGCGATCGCCCTAGGAGAGAAAATTGGTTACATTGACCTGCTGCGGATAGCCCAAGCAAATCTTGGTCACCTTTACGCGAAGGATTTCAACGATGCTCAACAAGGTCAAATTTACTATGAAAGGGCTATCAAATTACTGGAGCAGACAAGAGGAATACTCATTGAAGAAAATCACCGCATCGGGTTTTTCGGAAGGACGTTGGATGCTTACGAGGGATTGATGGAGTTATACCTCACTGAGAACAACCCTCTGGCAGCTTGGATAACGACTGAGCGGTGTCGTTCTCGTACCTTGGTGGAGCAACTCGCCCAAACTCCTCTTTCTCCACCAGCAGTTGTGGCAAATTCCCTGCTAAATGAAGAAGCCTACTGGCTCTCTGAATTACGTCGTTTGAGTCTTGCACTGCGCCATGCTTCTGAAGAGGAAGCACCAGCTTTAGTCGATCAGGTGGAGACAGCTCAAAAGACCTTAGACAATGTGCTAGAAAGAATGGCTCCCCAGGCATCAGACTATGTAGACTTACGGCGTGGATTGCCTATAAAGTTTCAAGATTTAAAAACCAGCTTGCGTGCCGTCTAAGATTCACCTGAGATAGATATTACCTATGTCCAAAAAACGTGTAGTTCTAGTTGAATACTTCACTCTCGAAGACCACACCTTGCTTTTCATTGTCCGAGAAGATTTTGATGAACCAAAGGTTTTCACAATTGAAAAAAAGCTCGAAGACATTCAGAAATCTGTCAGGGATTACTTCCAGGCTGAAAAAAACGCGGATGGTAAGTTTATTCCAACCAGAGATAAATTGAAGAACTTAGATGAAGCTGCCTATCAGTCATTTTTTGCGCCCTTTGTTGTGCCTTTGGTATCTCGCCTACCTAACGGTGAACTAATAACGGAGGAGGGCGATATTATCTGGTTGGTTCCTCACAACGTTCTTCACTACCTACCCCTGCACGCATTGAAAGTGAACTGGAAACACAACGAAGAAGATCCTGAACAACATTGTTACCTGATTGAACGTAACCCTATCTGCTACACTCCTAGTGCCTCAGTAATGAAGTATTGCCACGCCAAGCGCAAAGAAAGGCGAGAGAAGGCTCTAGTGTTAGGTATCTCAGAAGGCAGTCCTCCTCTTCCTCAAGCCCGAGAGGAAGCTCTCATGGTTGCTGGACTGTTCAATACTGAACCCTATCTTGATCAACAGGCAACTAAATCATTAGTCAAAGATAAACTGGAGCAAGAGCGAGAAAACATTGACATTCTCCACTTCTGCTGCCATGGTCGCTTTCGCCAGGATGATGCTTTCAAATCCTGTATTGTCCTAGCACCAGAAGGTGAAAACAATGGGGACGAGGAGCAGTGGAACTTGACCGCTGAGGAAATCTTAGGCTTGGATATGCGAGCTGATTTGGTTACCTTGAGCGCTTGTGAGACAGGTGTTAATTTGAATCGACCTGGGGATGAACTAATTGGTCTAACCCGTGCTCTCATTTATGCCGGTACCCCTTCAGTGATTGTGAGTTTGTGGGAAGTCGATGACCTTTCGACTGGCTTACTGATGCAACATTTCTATCAGAAGTTTCGTCAACCAGCAGCAGAGAATGGCAATCAGTTCGTGACTAAAGCTGAGGCATTACAGGAGGCTCAGCTGTATGTCAAAAATCTACAAGCAGAAGCAGTCATAAGCTATTGTAATCAGCGCTTAGCAGAACTTGCTCAGCTGGAGGATACGCAATTGATTATTCGTTTTTTACAAGCACGTGCCAACATCGAAATTCTCGCCGCAGATTTGGGAGCTGCTATTGCTACCTACCAAGATATTCAAAAAACATTGGGTACGCCAAAAAATGAACAGGACAAAAAGTTAGCCAAGCAAGTAGCTGAAACCTTGGATGATTTAGAGTTCAAAGCTGAGGCTGATAACTTCGTTAATTATAATTTTCAACCATTTCAAGAACTCTTCAATTGGGCATCATTTGTCTTAGTTGGTGATTGGAAATAAACTGGAGAAAGTTGATGAATTCACAACTATCATTAAATCAAAACTTTGAAGGATTTATCACCATAACTGCCGCAACTTCTGTAGCTGAAGCCTTGAAAAGGCTAGAGGAATCTCAAAAACAGTTGGCTGTAGTTGTTAATGCTAATCAGCCCCAAACACTGTTGCAAGGCAAACATCTGACTGCTTTGAGCAGTCAGGGTAGTAAACCCCTAGCTGAACTCTTGGAACAATTACCTTCTCCTTTGGTAGTTGATAGTGGAGTTGAGGTGTTAGAAACGGCAGACCTCAAACAACTAGGTAATCTACTTAAGAAAACAAAAGCTCCTGGCTTGATAATTTATCAAAATGGTGAGGTTAGCGGCATTGTTCCACGAAAAGCAATTGCTCAGGCGTTACCTCTAGATGCTCTCACCTCAGATACTACCAGATCTGATTTGTATGGGGATTCTCAGGTAGTAGCCCGTACCTACGTCTGTCGCCAATGTAATCCGCCAACATACATGCGCCCTCGGCAGGGTGAAACGCCAAGCTGTCCTAAAAATTGGCTGCACGGTAATATGGAACCTTGGAACTGAGTTAGAGGCACGATAAAAGTGTTCAGTACCATACTCAAAGAAGTCACCAGCTACTTTGACCGCCGCGCCTTGATCTCAGCGGTCTTCCCTAGCCTGGTATTTTGGGGACTGACTCTTGTTCTAGTAGTATCTCACAAGATGGGCTGGAGTACGACCTTAAAGGGATGGGAAGGTCTGAGTGGCATTATCCAAGGACTCTTGCTCATTGGCTTTTTTGTCTGGGTTGCTTTTTGGTCATTTCTCACCATTAACTTTCGTCCAGCGTTGGTTCGCTTATATGAGGGGTACTGGTCAGAACTCAATCCCTTGATACGAATACTAAAGCGACGGCGACGCCGATATTGGCAGCAACGTTGGGATAAACTTGACCGAAGCGATCGCCAACTCCAAGAGCTAGAGGAAATTTTAACAGGGGAAAAGATTGAGTATCAACAACTACGGGATTCACTAGTAAAATCTAACCAAGAAACTCAACCAGATTCTAATCAAGCCAAATTTTCTGAAAAAACGCTGAGTGATAAGCTTAATAAGTTAGAGAAAGATTTGCAGTCTCTGAAAGAAGAAAAAATAACGAAAGAGCAACTACAAGAACTGCAAAACCTCGGTCAGCAGGTACGCTCTTGGTGGCAAAAACTATTACAAAATTTGAAAGAAGTTAGAGATGATGATAAATCGGTCTGGAACAAACATCGAGACCGACTCCAACAGCTAACCAATAATCTCAAAGAGCTAGTTCAGCGACATTTTGGAGAAGTCGAAGAAGAGCGACTACGTCTTAACCAAGAGTTCTTCCTATACTACCCGCCCCACCGTGACGACGTGATGCCTACACAGTTGGGTAACATTCTCAAAGCAGCAGAGCGTTCAGTTCAAGAGCGCTACCAACTCGACGCTATTCTCATTTGGACTCGATTGCAACCTGCCTTACCCAATGAGTTTGTTCAGCCAATGCAAGATGCAAAGATGTCCCTCGATTTGATGGTGACCCTCTCCGGCTATATCCTGCTGTTTGGATTACCCCTCTCTATTTGGCTGTCCTTTCAATCCTCAACAATACTGCCATGGTGGATATCACTTGTATTGGTTGTTTTATCAATTTTCTTGCGCTTCAATGTATCTTTACTACTGGCTTTGTCTTCCTTATCTTTAAGCTGGTTAATATCTCTAAAGCCTACTTTGTTGGTATCTGGTTTTATCCAATTACAAATCTCCATCACTCTAACAACAGCCGTTTTACTAGCAGCTTGGCTGAGCTACCAAAATGCTGTTCAAGCTGCTGTAGCTTATGGAGAGAAAATCAAGGCTGCCTTTGACCTCTATCGGTGGAAAGCCTTAGAGGGACTACACTTACAACTTCCACCAAACCACCAAGAAGAACGTAAGATGTGGCAGGAAGTCTGTGGTTTACTATATCGTAGTTATCCTCCTGACCCTAGGTACTATCGCTACGTTAAACAGGCAAACACTAAAGACCCAGTTTCTGAACTATCTCCTACTTTTCGCCTACCTGTACCCAAACAAACGCTACCCGCTTATCATCTCATCACTGCTGACGACATCAAAGAGAAAGAGATACCAGAGGCACAAGTACCTGGAGATGCATTACGCCACCAATCAGAACTCATCGGTTACTCCCCTCTCCAACTTCTTCCCGCTAACCAGCCTGTTTCCCGCTTTGTTCTTACCGAGCCAAAGTATTTGAAGGATACGATGGCTGTAGGTATCCCTGCTACACCTGCCATGACATTAGGCGGCAACCTGAAGGCAGGTGATGTTATAGATATTACGCTTGTGCCTGTTGCAATAGAGTCAGAGCCTCAACCAGAACCAGTTACCTTCTCAGACATTCTGGTTTTAGATGTCAAGTTGATGCAAGAGAAAAAGTCCTTCGCCGAGCAAGTTTCTGAGCAACCGTTTGTAGTGGTTATTGCCCTACCCACAGTTCGTCGCCTGGAATTTGCTACCCAGAGTGCTGGTGTAACGGTGTTGCTTACCCGCAAACATTAAGCTCTTTTCAAGGAAGTCTCGTATCTGCCTCAAACACAGTTCCTTCAGGTGAAATCTGGACAAAGGATAAAACTGTATGCTAATTGATCCCAAATCCGGTTATTGTGGGGTGCTTATACAAATCGCAAAATCCTCTCTAGGCAAGGACTTTGATTTTTTTGAATGGGGTCTTAGTAAAGCGGATTTGGTATGACCTATTGCTCCAAACCCCTCCAAAGTAGTCGATCCTACGGGACTAATTCAACTACCAACCCAGGTGAAGTTTTTACCCAGTCTGGCTCAATACCATCAACCTCAGCAGTTATTGAGGTCAGCTTATGCCAAGACCAAGAAAACGAGGCGATGCCATCGCCGTCATGGACTTTGGCGGCTATTCGACCAGAGTATTCTATCAATCCACCAATCCCTCGTCTGCCCCTGATTCCTTTGTCATGGAAGCCCCGGTGGGAGCAGTCAGCCAGGAATTAGCCAAATCTTACACCGATGGCAACCTCAGCAGCGCAGCACCGGAAAACATTGCTTGGGTAGCAGTAGGTTCCGAGTGTCGAGCCGTTGGCTATCTAGCCTCTTCTCAATTTAACGCCCATATCGGCTTAACCGGCTTGAAGTACGAAGATGCCGTCTACAAAGCCCTAGCCGCCATTTGGGTCATCTCTTGCCGCTTGCAGCTTGAGAGTAAATTTAGCATCGAGTTAGCCGTCATGCTCCCCCCAGGGGAACTCAACGACTCTCAGCAGTTCTTTGAGTTGCTCAGTCATGCCCTCAAAAGTTACGAAACCCCCACAGGTTGCTTGAAAGTCAAGTTGGGGACAAGGCAAGCCTTCCAAGAGGGGAGCGGTATTTGCGCTATGCACTGCCAAAAACTGGGAGAAGCCTTCTCCAAGAGAGCAATCGCTTACATGATGGTTGGCTATCGCAATGCCAGCGTCCTCATTTCTGCCCGTGGTGCCGTCGGCAAAGGCAAGACTTCCGACTTGGGCATGGTGCGAATGACGGAGTTAGTGCAAGAGCGCACCTCTGGCTATAATGCGGCTCGCTTAACGGCTGCGATCGCTAAAGCCGACTTTAACAATCTTTCTCGCCGCCATCTGTTGCCCCTGACTCGCGCTCGCAACTTGGAGCAGCGCCAGAAGGAGGCAGACCAACTGATTGAAGCCATTAAACTGGCACGCTCTGATTATGCCGGGATGCTGACCCGTTGGCTAACGGAGGTGATGCCACCGGATGCAGATGAGTTGGTCTTTTGCGGGGGAACTGCTGAGTACCTCAAGCCAGAACTCAGAGACTATTTTAGCGTCTATCCACAATCTTGGCACGGAGATATCGAAGTGCCCCAGCAGCTTGACTGCCACGGTATGGGCATTCGCTTAGCAGATGCTTATGGTGCCTTTTGCTATTTCAGCAGCTTGTTTGCTGAGGCGGTTGAGAGCCAAGTCCCAATTGAGGGGAAGGAGGTTGTCAGTGTCTAGAAATAAAAAGCAAGCGAACTTCAACTTTCGCTACCAGCCCTCTCAGGATAGTGCTGATGCTGCCTTGCTCAATTACCTGCAAGATTATGCAGTTTTGGACACTAAGACGTTAATTCTGAATGCAGTACGCGCCTTTTGGCTTCCTTTTGCTTACCAAGAGTCGCCTCACTATACCGACGAACAGACTAGGCGCATAGGTTGGCACTGCGTATTCACCTTGCTCAACCAAGTCGAGCGCATCTGTTGTGTTTTAGGGCTAGACCGCTCTGAACTGGAGGTTTGGGCAAGGGGTGCCGGAGTAGCGGCAGGGGTAAACATCTCAAACAGTAAGCCAGTTCCAGTGACTAAACCGCCAAAGACTAATGGTGTCAGTGCAAGTAACCCCAGTCAGAGTAACGCTTTTGCTGGTCTGAATATGTTGTCCTATAACCATCCTGGTGAAGATGAGGACGATTAAGGCAGGGGATATAAGGAGGCTGTCAGAATTCAAAATTATTGCCTTCAAAATTCAAAATTTTGAACAAGTTAAGAAAATCAGACCAACCTTTGGTTAACTAAATCTCAAACTCAATACTTATCTCAACTATTCCAACAAAGAAAAAAATGAACAATCAACAATGAATAATGAACCATTACATTAAAGGAGATTTATCGTGTCGATTATTAACTTTATCGATGGCGAAAAAGGTGGGGTAGGTAAAAGCTTGTTTGCTTGCTGTCTGATTCACTATTTTGAGGAAAATGGCCTGCCTTACACTCTAGTCGATGCAGATACCAATGCCGATGTAGCTGAAGTTTATGAGGGCATCAAGGATATCAACTTTAAGATTTCAGACGAGATAACCGCCATGAATTCTAGGACAGCTGCGGATGTAGACCGAATTTTCGAGCTAGCCAAGGAGAAAACAGTAATCATTAATTTGCCTGCCAATGTTCACGAATCGGTAGCTTACTGGATTAAAGACAATGACCTGCTGGATGGGGAGATTGTCAAAAGCGCTGGCGTGAGTCTTTGTAAGTGGTTTTTGTGTTCTGGAAGCTACGACAGCGTGACCCTATTTTTAAATTCGTTGAAAGCGTTTAAAGGTAAATTACCTCATATTTTTGTTCGCAATTACGGATTATGTCCAGACTGGTCAAATGTGGATATCCGGGAGGCATTTAAACAGGCGAAGGAGCAATACCAGTTTAAAGAAATCAAGTTTCCGGGACTGCGGTTTACGGAACGAGATTACCTAGAAGAAAACCGCATTCCCTTCTCAATGGCACTGGATGACAAATCGGGAATGCCTGCCCTGTCTAGGCAAAGGCTGATTAAGTTTTTACGACATTCAGCTAAAGCGATTGAACAGGCTGGTGTATTGGATTTCACCTCCAAGCAACAGAAGGATGTAGTCAATGTCTAGTCAGATTCAAGGAAGACCTTTCCTAGAAAAAGCGAATGCGCTTGAGGAGGAATTTGAAGAAGTACAACTTCCTGAAGAATGGCTGGCTCAACTTGAAGATGAACCCGATGAACCTGAGTCTGGACAAGCCAAATCTTTCTTCCCCTCTAGGTTAGAGAATGAGCGCATAAATCAGTCTTTGATGAATGAAGTTCTTAAGGACAAAGATGCCAATTACCGTTCCCACGTCCTGCGGGTTGCCTATCAAGCCGAGATTGAAAAGAATGACCCCCTGTTTGCAGTATTATTAGCAACTGGACAGTTAGAACTGCTGCTCAAAAAAAAGCCAGCAGAAATTGAGCAGTGCTTTCAAAAGTGGCGACAGTTGTGGCAGTTTGACCTGCAAGATGCTCAAGCCATTTTTTCTCAAGAGCTAGAACAGGTGCGCAGTTTAACCGATAACTGGGAAGCCGAAAGCAAGGCATTCTTGGAGCGACAGGGCAAAGCCGCTGTTAATATCCAACAGAGGTGTATTGCCAAAGCTGTTCAAGACTTAGTGCGCGGTGCAGCCTTTGAGAAAGTTGCCCATGATGCCAATGCCTTGATTTGTGCTGGCTTAGTACTGCTGGGGACAATTGGGATAGGCGTGGGGCTGGGTTTGGCGATTCCGAAATTTGCCAAAGCCCCTGAATTTGACCCCACCGGACCGCGCCAGCTTTCTTTGGAGCAAGCCAAGGCTTTGGACTGGGGCTTGAGTGAAGCAGGTCAGTTTGCCAGGGCGAACCCAGAAATAATTAAGTGGATGCGCAGCCAGGAGGGTCAGTTTGCGCATCAGTTCATGCAGTGGAATCAGGCTTTGCTCAGTGGGAAGAAGGGTCAGCGAGTTTGCGAGCGGGACGTTGAACAGTTAGGGGTGACGCTGACGCTAGAGGGGAGGGCAGCAAAAAGCGGAGTGTGTACGCTGTGGGTGAAGCCTCCCAACGAGCGGAAGTTTGTTGAGGGGAATTGAATTTGAGTAGAGTAGTTTTGTAGTTTTGGTGCTGTCTTGAGAGAAAAACGGCACGAAAGTAACTGCATCCAGCAATCTTACTCGATTAGTGGCAAGTTATTCGCGCCGTTGTTGCATTAACCAAGAGGCAAGGGGGACTGGAGTAGGGAGCAGGGGGAGAGAATTGGTACATCCGTTTGTCCAAAAATCCCCCCAGCACCCTGCCCCTTGCTTCTTCTATTCATGGTTCATCTGTCTTCGCGGCAGGAGACTCTCGCTTGAGCGCGACGAGAGGAATGCCGCGCCTCCAACTAGAGTTTTTACGCCGAATGTGGTAAGATGTGAGGCATGACACAACGCGCCTACCGATACCGTTTTTACCCAACTGCCGAACAAGAGAGCCTCTTGCGACGGACACTTGGTTGTGTGCGTTTGGTCTACAACAAAGCTCT
>JAAHGS010000219.1 GCA_010692645.1 Symploca sp. SIO2E9 | reverse complement strand
TACCCAAGGAAGATAAACCCATGGCTCACGCTTGTTACCAGTAAACTGGGTACTAGCGATTAATCTACGACCCATCTGTATTTGACCAAGCTTTGGGTTTTTGGAGCGCACTAACTCATCAATATCATCTCTGTAAGTGCCCTGTACAATTCTGTATAGTTCGGCAGTCAGGAAGAAGCCATAAAGGTCAAATTGGATGACTGGTAGCTTAGTGGGTTGATTTACCCTTGTTAAAACACATTTATGTCCAGAGGCGGCTAGATGGTCAATGGGGATAAAGCCATAGCTTGCTATAGGATGTTTTGCTATGTCGGCACAATCGGGGTGAGTATAGATTTTCCCCTCACTACTAGCTATATCCTTGATTTGTACGGTAATGGTTTTGCTTACTTCCTTTTTGGGGCGGTTGAGGTCGTAGGGCAAGTGGGTAAATTCAGTGTCGATGTCCAGGGGACAGTAAATCCTGGATGTTCTCAGTAGAGCTTCGCTAATAGAAACAATGGGCTGGGAGTATTGATATGTATCGGCTTTAGAGTAAAACATGGTATAATTTTTATAGTAAAACATGATTTTTAAGGGTGTTTGGTTGTGTATTGAGCCAAACACTTTTTTTTTGAAGATAAAATGTATAGGTTAATTTTTATTCGAGACATTTAAAGAATAGGTTGATAGTTTGGAAGTTGTCAACACCTTTTTTTATAAAGGTTTCATAAATCACTTAACCTTTAGTCAACCTTATTTCTAGTAATAATTATTACCCCCTAAAAATTATTAATTACTGATAGCAACTAGCTCCTGAGGTGGTACAAACAGATGTTTTCTCGGTTAGTTCAAACTCAATTGATGGGTTGGAACTTTAAATTCCATTGAGATTTTCTGAAAGATTACCCCCCTCATCACTGCGCGCGGCCTAAGGCCGCGCACGTGCTAGTGCGTTATAGCTGAGGGATGTGCGAACCTCGAGGTTCGCACAAGCTAGTAAGTTGTAGAACCTTCTAAAATCAAAGCCTGAGAGCGTTGGGACATTTGCTAATTTCATGTTGGTATTAATGTCTGCTCAGTTGAGTCATCAGGAAGAATAATCATCAAATTCAATTGATTGATGGCTCAGTGAATCGAAGTTTTTTAGGCAAAAATACTTTCCAAGCTTCCGCGAACCCTTAGGTGTAGTGGCTTGCAAAAACTAAAGGCTCGGCTCGCAAAAACTCGCTTTTTTGGCTCACATTATTTGCAAAAGTAAATCATCTCAAACCCACATTATCTGCAAATCAGCTCACAATATTTGCAAACTGCTCACAATAAATGCAAATACTCTTTTTTTTCCAAAATAAACTATGTTTTGGTTTTAATTGAACGAATAACGTCCAATTAAAACCTTTAAAAAAGTAAACAATCGTCCAGTTAATACCATCTTTTTTTCTGGACACTTGTGAAGAAAAATGCATTGAAACCCTGTCTGATTAACAGCCAAGGGAGTTTTTGCAAATAATCTGAGTCGGAAAGAGTTTTTGCAAGCCGTTTGCAGCTAATGTGAGTCCGTTTGCAGCTAATGTGAGTCGAAGCGAGTTTTTATTTGCAAATAATTCGAGCCGAAAACTGGAGTTTTTGCAAGCCGAGTGCTTTGTTTTTGCAAGCCGCTACACTTAGGGTTCGCACGCAGTAGTTAATGTTTTCATCACCCACTCAAAACCTCCTTGAGGCGCGTGCGGGGTTTAAGGCCCGCACGCAGTAGTCCAACTTTTTATCACTCATTGGCTATAGAAATTTCCAGTTGGGATTGTGTGATAAAAAATTTTGTTGAGCTTTATAATGTTCTACAAAATTTTTTCTTACTAAATCGGCTCATGTTTATGACTTGAGATATTGCAGATATGCCCGTCCCAGTGGCTCTTTACTAGCGCAGCAGCCCAGGACTTCCCGTACAATCTCCTCTTCAGTTGCACCATCCCCCAAAGCCTTGTATATTGCTTTACGGGCTGAAGTATCCATGGCTTCTGGGAATTCTGATCGAAAATCGACAGCGGGTATTACAGCCAGTCCGTCCTCCTCCCCTAACCACTGGAGATATTTCTTGAGCTGCTCTGCGTGCTTCGGTGAGCCTTGGGTACATTCCCAGACTTGCGATACTGCCTCCGATTCACTCAAGCCGTCCTGGACAAGAAACAGACATCTGGTGAAGGGGTCAGCAGCTAACCTCTCTTCAACCTCAGCATCCTCACCAGCCGGATTACCGAATTCAGAGAGGAACTCTTCCACCTCGTATCGATGTAGCAGTTCCTGAGATTTGGCAGCGAGTGCTGCATTGTGTTTAGCCTGTCGCAGTTGCAATTGCTCCTGGCTCAGTTGGTTAATTCGCCCGACTTCTTTGTCTAAGTCACACTTTGATACAAACCTACCTCCAATAAGTAAGGCTGCACTAGAACTAAACAGAGAGGTTAGACAAAGAGCAATCTTACTCTCTTTACTGTCAAGGTATACCTGTGCGACTTTAACGGCTCTTTGTCGGTCAAAGCCCAGGGGATAGTTTCTATCGCTCTGCCGTAGCAAAAACTTTTTGTTGTAAGCAATGCCAAAAGCACCGTATTCAGGTTGTGACCACACTTCTAGCTTTTGCAGGGGATTAGCAAAGGCACCTATTAAGGTACTGATTCCTGTGAGAGTAAGGGAGTAAAAAGCCAGTCTAACTCTTATCACCTTTACCTCCCTCTAACTTCTTAGCTAATGGCTCAGATAAAAGGATGGCAGTGGTTAATAAACCTATCGCGATGATGGCTAGTAATAAGGTCATGACCACGCGAGGAAAGAACCTAATTATGATTTCCCAGTCATCCCAAGAACCTCCTATTAATCCCAGAGAAATCGCTAGTCCTTGAAGTGTGGCCACTTCTCGTTTTCCTTCGAGATAACCAACTACGTAACCACTATAAATTAATAATCCTGTGCGGAAGAGAAACACGGGGAAGTAGAATCCTGGTTCTAGTCTGGCTAGAAAAGCTAGGGCGGTACTGCCACTAGCTAGCAGTACTAGTTCATTGAGGTTCTGTAGATGTCGGTGAGAAGTCATACACACCCCCTTCAAAGGCAGAGTTGTAGTACTCTAATAGTTTCTGTTTACGCTGTTGAGTTGATTCCAGTTTCTTAGTTTTGCTCTCTTTTAAGAGTTTGTTGTTGGCTTCTAGGTTTTCAATTTCTAGGTCGATTAGTTCGATTTCAGTAGCGTATTCAGTATTTTGGTAATAGTTACGTCTAGCTTCTGCTCTCCGTTTGATGAGTTCGGCTTTTTGATTGGTACGATATTCTAATCGAGTGGACTTTACTTCGTGCTGGACTAGTTGCAGGAAAATATCTGCTGAGTATTTGTCGAGTTTGGTTTGGTGGCTTAGTGCCATCTTGGTTGCCGCACGGTAGTACTGTGCTTCTTTAATTTCGGCGCGGCATAGTTTCCGTGCAAGCTTTAACATTTCTGGCAGAAGCTTGGCGTTGGTCTCTGCTAGTTCAGCTATTTTTCTGAGGGCGCGGACGTTTTCGGTCAGGTTTCCTGTTAACTCTATTTTGCCCAGGTCGAAGGGTAATCCGAACTTCTGACCTAAAGCGGTTAGTTTTCCCTGGATAACTGGGGGAAGATACTTCTCGGCGCTGATAGTCTGGTGATGGTTTGAATGGTATGAAGTAAGTGTTTTATCTGTAGCTGTGAGTGTTCCTCGCTGGCTCTTTTTTCTTTCGATTTTCATCACACAAATATCCTATAGCAACTGGCACCACCCACTGGCTGAGTCTTCATGAAGTTGAGGCAGAGTGCGCGGGAATTACTGATTTTGGTAAATAGCAATGAGCCTGCTGTGTCTACTGCAAATAGACTGCCGTTTGGCAGCGAATCCCAGTCAGTTGGGGATTTTTGGATGGTCAGATTCTTCTGTATGGTTTCAACGTCGCCAATGGGTCTGAGGACTGGGCGTGCTTTGCGCTTGCCTTGTTTGCGATTGCGGTAGTAGCGGTTGAGC
Source organism: Symploca sp. SIO2E9 (assembly GCA_010692645.1). GTDB lineage: Bacteria > Cyanobacteriota > Cyanobacteriia > Cyanobacteriales > Coleofasciculaceae > SIO3C6. The sequence continues at coordinate 6,342 of JAAHGS010000219.1, read as the reverse complement.
TTAGTATGTAACTCTTTTGCTTCCTCAGGTGTCATAGCCTCGTCATAACTTTTGCTGTTTATTGTCATTGTGTTTACTGACTCATGTGTCTCCATATACTGTGTTTTCTTAGTGATGTGACAATGGTTCGACTAGAACGGCACAAGCACTGCGGACGCTACGACTTATGTGCCAGTTAGCTGTTCATAATCTCTATTAATATCCTATGAACTCCTATGAGGATTATATGAGGTACTAGCAACTATGACAACCTATGAGGATATATTAGGGAAAAGCCATAGACTCCTAAGAGAAGATATGATGTTATCTGAGACTCTCTTAGCATCCATGCCCAAGCGACCACCTTCAAAAACTTTAAGTGTGATTATCTCTGCAAAAACCCATGCTAAATTGGAAAAGTTAGCCGATAATCAACTTTGGTCGCTCAGCCAAACAGCCAGAGTACTAATAGAGGAAGGATTAGAGAGACGTGGTATAGACATCTCTCCAGAGGAGTTAGAAAATTTTCTGTCCTCAACTCAAGCCAGTGAGTGAAACAAGCTATAATTATCCCGTATATATACGGGGTCACGGTCTTTATTCAACGACTAATAACTAAGCACAAGGTGTTAGGGAGTTAAAAACCGCTAAATAACCCGTATATATACGGTATTTAAAACAATAATTGTCGTTGGTAATATTTTCCTACAAATCAAAAACGAGGTTCTTTATCTTGTATACCCGTATATATATGGAATTAAGGGTTCTAAGTTACAGTATGGTAAGCGGTAATAGCGATAGTACCATCAGCACTGTAGATTGACTCAATAGAGCGATAAGTCGGATGAGTCCACCAGACCTTAAGACGAGCGCCTCTAGCAGGTGCAGAACCAATTTTGGTGTACCCTCCATTAATCAAAAGACGTTCAAAATCAACAACAGGTAAAGTCTTGCTAGTAATTTGGGGGATGCCGTCGAGAGTATGCTTGTCAAGGGTCATAACTGCCTTTGTATGTGGTGTAGATGCGATATCCCGGCAGTACCAGTGCGAAGCCAGCAAAGTCATGAATAGTCCCTGGATAGTTTTCTTCAGGAGGAACCCCACCAATGCGAAAAGAAAATGAACCAATCCAAAGGTAGAGACCAGGAATCAATGCATCCATACTGTAAGCGATCGCTCGAAGATTTTTGTGCATGGTGTTTTAGCTCCATTCAAAACCCAATGACTTCTGAGGCCTGACGCCTTTGTTCTGGAGTCACTTCCAGATACTTTTGCAAAACTCCTAAATCATGATGTCCAGAGAGATCCTGAATGTGCCTTAGGGGGATACCTGCACTAGACATCTGGGTAAGTGCAGTCCTCCTAAAACTGTGGGTACTGACTCCCTCGACACCAATGCGCTCACAAGCGGTGCGTAGAAGTTTATCAGCCATGAAGCGAGTGAGAGGTCTCCCAGGGCTTTTGCGACTAGGAAACATCAGACCTGGTTTTTTAGGTTGATAGGAGTCTAACCAGATTGCGAGTCCTGGATGAATATCGACAATACGGGTCTTGAGCTTGCCCTTGGTGTTAGACTTTCGGAAAGTTAGGGTACGAGCTTTGATGTCGGTGGTGCGTAGTGCTAGGGCTTCAGATACTCTACAGCCTGTAAACAGACAAATTGCAAATAGCGCTCTATCTCGGGGAGATTGTAGACCTTCAGTAAACAATCGCCTCAACTCAACTTGTGACAAAATCTTCCCTTGTCCGTTGCCTTCAACCTTCATGACTTCGATTTAGCTATCTTATTACACGTTATGCCAATAACGTGTAATAAGAGCTGTAACATCTGATTTTACGTTACATTTTTCCCTAATCTGACGACCTATAACCTTTGCTAAACTCTTTGTGGTGGAACACTCCACGACACAATGAGGGTTGGAGCGTTTTTTGATAAGAAAAGTTAATGATTTCGCTAGAGGTTGAGTTTTAGGAGGTTTGGTTGGTAAAAGATGAGTCGTTAGTGTCGCCACCCTAGCCCACACCAGGGAACTATTATAATCAATATCCCGTATATATACGGGTCTAATAACAAATGCCAGAGAATCAGGCATGCCCTGCCTAGATCATCACAACCAACAGGGTTGAGACAGTTATCAAAAAGCAGGAGTTATTCTCAATAAGCGGTGGGGTTGTAGTAAATCAAACCCCTGGTTTGAAGCTATTATCAGGAGTTGAGGCACTTAGGGGAACAAATAGGAAAAAGATATCTTACAATCTTTACATAATCTTTACATAATCTTTGCAGAATCTTCATTGAATATTTTTATAATAGCTATTTTTATCTGGTTATATAAATTATTGGAGAATAAAAAACCCTTAATTGAGGTATTGCATGAAACAAATACATCAAAAAGTACTTACCACTCTTTTAAGTACATTTTTACTTCTAATACTTCTAAGTGGAAGTAATATTGCCTTTGCTCAGCCTGTTGGGAGCGATGGTCTTGATACGGCGCAGACAAGCTTCTACAATAACCAGTCCGACCAAACGATTAAGGTTGATACTCTCAGTAATTTAGGCTATGAAATTTCTGTTCCATTTGATTTTAATGATCCACCACCAGGAGGGTTAGGTGACGGAGTAGTTCAGCAAATTGTGTTTGATTTCCAACAGGTTGAGAGTTTAATCCCTGGAACTGATGATTTATTCACTGTTACCGGTTCTTTGAGTAGAGATGACGAAGGTAAACTAGTCACCGAGAAGCTTTATGGTGTAGTAGCAGGTAGACTGAAGCCAGATACCTGTCCAATAGAGATTGAAGATACACAGATTGGACTTTACAAAAATACGGGTTTGGCAAATAAAAAGGCAGAGGATCTGGACAAACAAGGTTATTTAGTTTACGTTTCCATCAACACAGAGTTGCAGAAAAAAGCGATAGACGCTCTCAAAAATCTTAATTGCACCTCAATTGATGGTTTAACCAAGAAGGTAACTGTAGACTTTAAAAAAGTCTTCGAATTACTACCACCCAGATTGCAACAACCTGCTAGAGAAAGACCTTTTGTATACTTCCCTCAAGGTGACTCGATCTACTTAGTTAATGCTCGAAAACTATACTAGAACAGCAAATTTTAGGTGAAGGGTACTTAATTATCCTTTGACAAGGCGGAAATAGATTGAACTAAGTCGGATGGGTGAGTGTCCGGCTTAGTTCAACAGTTTAGGCGTAAAGCTAAGGAAACTGTCATGAAAAACCAACATTCCTGTTCCAACTCGGCGTTTGTGTAGCAAGCGTCCAAAAAACAACGCTAAGTTGAAAAATCCTGTCTGTAGCTGATGGCTGATGCAGCGCTCATCGTCCTTTTGAGTCTGTCCTCTAATCTCACTTAGCGCCCTGGAGATAACTCTGTATAGGGAACCGTATCCTAACGACCAACTTGCCCATAAATGATAGATGGGCGCTATACAGTTGGCATTTCATAACCAACACCTTAGCTTTAAGCCAATTGATTCTTCAATGCTGTGGCTATGGGAGTCGTGAAGCTACATCGCGCCATCTACGCGGATGAGCAAAACGCTAAGCTATCAGCACATTATCGTCAATTTGTCAAATCCTAAGTCCTCATGCCTGCTGAAAGTCCGATTTAAAAAAAAAAGACCGACTTCAGCAGGTAAACCCGTCAGCTACAACCCTAATGGTTGAGGGATTTTTTAAAAACGCTTGGCGTGTTTAGGCCTATATATGGGGATAGTAAAACACGCCAAGCCCCATATAAGGCCCGAGCTGATGCGAGGACGATTTTCCCCCCTCCAGATGCCTTGGGGTTAACACGTACTATCCTGGTGAGTTCTTTGAGCTGTGGAATAATCCTAGTCACCTCTGACTACTTCTATTGATGCCTCTGCCGTCTCTTGTGAATCTTCCATCTGGGTCCTACCGTAACGAATATCCAATTGATGTTTAGCTTTGAGCAAGCACTTGTACTCTGGATGCTCACTATATTCGCGAGATAAATGCCAATGCTTACTTGCTACACGAGATGAACCATATTTCATATCTCCCCGCCTAATCATCTCATCCAAGGTCTCAATCATCTCTTGGAAATCAAGGCATCCTGTATCATTGATAAACCAAGACTCGTAAGATTGACCTGTCCTATCTCTAAGACGTTTTTGCTCCCTTTCCCAGCTGTCGAACTGTTTCTTACTTTGGAAAGTAAACTGAGTCAGAGAGCATTCTCTGAGCAATCGTGCTGACTCGACAGTACAACCGGGAAATGCTTCTGAGTTCTTCCAACTCGTCTCATAGTTCTTCTTATATTCACCAGGCTTGAGAATCTTAGAGAATAAATAGGTCTTACATCTACTTACCATTTCCGGTCGATTTCTCAAACCTGTTAGAAATTCCTCAGAAGGTGTGTAGTTAGAAGTTAATAACTGCAAATCATCTCCAGGTAGGTGATAGGCATCATAACCAAGTTTTTTGTAGGAGCGCATCTTACCTTTAATACCAGTCTCACCTATCCAAAACTTGTAATTGGCAGTACCGTGGAAACTTGCCGATGTATAAATATCCTTGATTTCAAATTGAAACTTATCAATTACAGGTATATTGGGGAATTGTTTTTTTAGGTGTGTAGTGATTTGTTCACCTAGCCAGTTTAGGGATTGTTGATTATTTAATTTATCATCATCTATAATTAATCCGAATTTGCTAACTTCACCCTCACTATAGAGGTAATGCTTGATTTCTTTTTCGCTAACTAAAGGTGTTATATTGAACCCACCTTTAACTTCTTTAGTATAGATTTCAAATAATGACTCTGATGTCAACCTTTGTTGATTCTTAGCACTAATAATCCGATTAACTTCAAACGCACAACCATCGGTAATAGTTTGAAAACCATTCAACCCCTTCTCCATATACCAGGCCATAGCTCTAGCACGGGCAGTGATATTATTACCCACCACCACATTACTAATATCAAAGAATGGACTAACCATATCACCATAAATGGTATTGATGCACAACTTGTAGAGGTCATTCATCGGCTTTTGCTCAGGGTCTTTCTTAGAATATTTCGACCTGGCTGCCAAAAGCTGGTTTACTAACAAATCACCCATATTGACACTAATCCAAGCATGACACTCCTGCTCAATCTTGATGACCTTGCTCTGTCCTCTCCTAATCTTCGCTTCCGTGATATTTTTTCCCTTGTGTTTTCTCAATGCCTTCAGGAATTCGGGGATGGTGGTACACCTTTCACTTTGAGGATAAAAAACTGCTGTCACTATATGTAACTTATCTAGTAATTCTTTTCGCTGTCTAGCAGTACAGGTATTCTCTAACCAATCTAGAAAATCTGCTTGTATAATAGCTAAATTAACCTGTTTACTATATATCTTAGTAGTACCGATATTGTCTTCAGTGAACCAATCAGTATTTTCCAATTCACTATCGGTGGGAATATTAGCAGGATTTTTAGGAGGATGCCAGGAAACCAGAAAATCTTGGGAATATTTAAGTAGGTAATTATCTGGTGTTGATACCCTCGCTTGCCATAATCCTGGTACTAATTCCTTCCTATACTTCTTCAAAAACTGTCTTAGCGTTAAATACTCATTAATGTTACTTCTTAAAGGGTAATCAACCGTGATTGGTCTTCCCAGCGGATATTCCTGGTTTCTCAATCCGTTTCCATAGCAGCCTGCTATGTCTGCATCAGCGATAAGTTGCTTACTTCTGGCTACATTCGGTCGGTTGTTGCGACAGCGACCACCATCCACCTTGGCATTATAAACCGCAGTAGTCCTCTTATATTCCTTGAAATGTTCAGCTGTGCCATAGCGACAAAACTCAATTACCTGATTTTTCCCCTTAGCATCCAGACCAAGAAATTGTAGAAGTTTGGAGCGCACAATTCTCGCCACTGTCGCCCCGATAGTTAGTCTTGGTGGTTCAAAATAATCTTTAATGTTTAATGACCTATATATAATCCTAAACTTTTCCATATTTTCGATTAAAGCATCATGATTGTATAAGTCACCAAGGGAGTAATTACCAAACCTTTTGATGAACTCTAGATACATCTTAATCATCTGCTTTTTTTCTGAAGGTGTGAAGGTATCTTTGTACTTCAATTTCACACCGCAATTAGCACAAAAAGTGGCGTAATTTACAGCTCCATGAACCGCGCAGGTATCATAAAAACTCAGTGCCACTTGCAGCATGTGACCATCAATTTTTAGTACCCAAGGAAGATAAACCCATGGCTCACGCTTGTTACCAGTAAACTGGGTACTAGCGATTAATCTACGACCCATCTGTATTTGACCAAGCTTTGGGTTTTTGGAGCGCACTAACTCATCAATATCA
>JAAHGS010000218.1 GCA_010692645.1 Symploca sp. SIO2E9 | reverse complement strand
GCTTCTGCTAGTGGTGACAAAACCGTCAAAGTGTGGAATCTAGAAGGCAAACTACTGCACACCCTCACTGGGCATAGCGATATTGTCTATAGCGTTGCCTTTAGCCGAGATGGTAAAATTATATCTTCTACTAGTGGTGACAAAACCGTCAAACTGTGGAATCTCCAGGGCAAACTACTGCACACCCTCACTGGGCATAGCAATGAAGTCATAAGCGTTGCCTTTAGCCGAGATGGTAAAACTATCGCTTCTGCTAGTGGTGACAAAACCGTCAAACTGTGGAATCTCCAGGGCAAACTACTGCACACCCTCAGAGGGCATAGCGATTTTGTCAATAGCGTTGCCTTTAGCCGAGATGGTAAAACTATCGCTTCTGCTAGTAGTGACAATACCGTCAAACTGTGGAATCTCCAGGGCAAACTACTGCGCACCCTCACTGGGCATAGCAATTTTGCCCTAGGTGTTGCCTTTAGCCGAGATGGTAAAACTATCGCCTCTGCTAGTAGTGACAATACCGTCAAAGTGTGGAATCTAGAAGGCAAACTACTGCACACCCTCACTGGGCATAGCGATGTTGTCATAAGCGTCGCCTTTAGCCGAGATGGTAAAACTATCGCTTCTGCTAGTGCCGACGAAACTGTCAAAGTGTGGAATCTCCAGGGCAAACTACTGCACACCCTCAGAGGGCATAGCGATGATGTCTATAGCGTTGCCTTTAGCCGAGATGGTAAAACTATCGCTTCTGCTAGTGCCGACAAAACCGTAATTTTATGGAATTTCGATTTAGATGATTTAGTGCAACAGAGTTGCGATTGGCTTCATAATTACCTCCTCATTCATGAAGACGAAACAGACTTAAGGGAAATTTGTGAAATAAGTAATAAGTAATAAGTAACTCAAATCTTGCACCACTTTTGGTAAGCTACTTTAACTGCCCCGAAATCAATTTCCACCGCTAATAGCTTGCATTCCATTAAAATGGACCCCAATCTATGTATAGCAATAGTTAAGTCCTCTTTGAGAGGACTTAAGCTATCAGGCTGGGGTTTTGAACCCCAGGCGGGTGAATAGATTGGTGCAAAATCTGAGAAGTAAAGAGGGAACAGGGAACGGTAAATAAGAGAAGACAAGAAGGAATTTTGATTAACCTCAATTCAGTTAACAATGCTCAGGTTAAATCAATCTATTGTCATTCAGAAAACCCGAAATCAAATTACTGCATTGTTGCCATTATTATAACACCCAACTTAGGTTATTAAGTAATGTTATAAGTCCCAATTATTTTTGCTCACAAGGTTGTTTTAACAAAAATAATCTGGTAGCTTAATACTGTTACAACTGTAACCCAGAAAAAAAAGCCAGCCTGGCAAAGTTGACACCGACAGGCTGGCTCTGGCTCCCAATATACCAAAGGAGACAATTAAATTATGTCCTATCGAGACAGACTTAAGCCATGGGCGATCGCTCGTCTATTGCATAATAAGCTGCAATGGTCAATTATCGATCGCTATCGCACCAAATCAGACGCAGAGGGACATCTCAACTGGTGGCGTCAGAATGTCCCTGATGCGCAGTTTGAAGTTGTCTGGGATTTACCTAATCCGAAGGATAAGTAATAAGTAATAAGTAATAAGTAATAAGTGACAATAAGAGCATTTATTGCTTATTACTTGTTCATTGTTCATTGTATTCTCTCCTTCCTCATTTCTCCGCGTCTCCGCGTCTCCCCCTCTCCCCCTCTCCGCGTCTCCCCCTCTCCCCCTCTCCGCGTCTCCGCGTCTCCGTGTCCCCGCGTCTTTAATAATTTTATCGATGTGAATGTAAAAATTGCATTATTTGAATGCTAAACCATCATTGGTATAAATATTTTGTAACGAACTATACGAATTACTATCACTAATTTGAATAATTTACACTCCGAGGATAGTTCAACTCAGTCCATAGTGAACAGAAAAAAGTGACTGTTCCGCACACTAAACCTCCGGGTTACAGACGTGGGGCTTCTCGCCAATCTGGCTAACTTGATGCCGAAAGCGAGCTCAGAACTTTACCTTGTGCGGTTGTGACTTAAGGGAGTGTAATCAACAATGTCTCTGGCAGTGGAAGTTTTAGAACAAAGTTTTGAAAAAGTCAAACCTCAAGCCAATGAGTTTGCCACTAGCTTCTATGAAAACCTATTAACTTATTATCCTGAAACGCAGCCACTGTTTGCCAATACTGACATGGAGAGCCAAAAACAGAAGTTGCTCAGTAGCCTTATTTTAGTGATTGAAAATCTTCGCAAACCTGATGTTCTCGAAAATGCTCTTAAGAGCTTAGGAGCAAAGCATGTTGATTATCAAGTTATTCCAGAGTATTACCCCTATGTAGGTCAAACGCTCCTGAAAACTTTTGAGCATTACCTAGGCTCAGACTGGACACCTGAAGTGAAACAGGCGTGGACAGATGCCTATAGCGCCATTACTAGTTTGATGTTGGAGGGAGCCAAGGCTCATTAGCTCCCCGATACGGGGGGTGCTTACTCCCTCTCCTTTCAGGGCAGGGCTGGGGAGGAGTTTTATCGAAATTCATATGGGTCAAATCCCCATCCAATTTGTCTGGAGCGTCTCCGCATCTCGGTGTCCCCGCATCCCCGCGTCCCCGCGTCTTTCATAAGAACTAATCATGACAACTAATTGGAATAGACCAATTAAGTTAGGAAATATTATCAACCTCAAGACTATAACTATTAGTCTTGGATGTATTTTATTGATTTGGTTGATTACTGCTTTTTTCCTAGACCACAGGATGTTTTTCTTGCCGGGAGCAACATCCCAGGAGCATATACTCTTTGAAGAATCCTGTAGTTCCTGTCATGAAGGATTTAAGCCTGTTAGCAATGAAACCTGTCTACGTTGTCATCAAGCGGAGATGACAGGAGATGCTCACGGCCTTAAAAAATTCCGTGATCCTCGTTGGGCAGAGTTAATGGAAAAGATTGATGTCTTAACCTGCACAGCTTGCCACAACGAACATGTCCATATTTTCCAACGAGGAGTTCACCTACCGTCAAATCTCTGTATGACCTGTCATCAAGGCATCATTGAGGGTGAACTACAAAGTCATAATGGCTTTACTCCCAATGGTTGTTGGGCCGCAGGCTGTCATAATTTCCATGACCATAGCTCAATTTCAACTGGTTTCCTGCGCCAGAATCTTGATCAGCCAGCACTATTATCCATACAGGAAGTTTTAGAACGGACAGTGAAGACTAAGCTTGAAGTCTCTCCGGTTCCAGATTTAATGCAGGAGTTTCTGGGAGGTGAGTCATGAAGCAACTAATGGTTTTGTTTTTGGTTTTGCTAGCTGCTATGCTCTGGTTTATAAGACCTGCCAACAGTCAAGTTTTTCAACCAACTCTAGAAAAACCAACTCTAGAAAAAGCAGCCCTAGAAGAAATTAATCAACTCTGGAAAGAGAGCGCCCACGCTTTAAACGGAGTTAACTGTTCCAGTTGTCACCAAAATGCGAAAACTAAGACATTAATTACAAAACCTACTCATGACAGTTGCCAGTCTTGCCATCCCAAAGCCGTTGATACCTTTCTGTTGGGAAAACATGGTATCCGCTTGTTAGAAGACCTTCCACCTTTGACAATCGCCCTTGCTCACTTGCCGATGCAAGTATCTGCCCAAAATAAACTGATGAACTGCAATGCTTGCCACAATGTTCATTCAGTGGATACATACCAGGCCTCCGTAAATTCCTGTCTAACTTGTCACCAAGATACTCACTCCCTCAACTATCAAGATTCCCCACATGCTCAACTATTCCAAGCAGAAGGAATCCTCCCTCGACCATTATCAAAGTCAGTGACTTGTGCCACCTGTCACCTACCACGTCACAAATTTGAGCGGCCTGACGGGACCACCTGGGTAGGGGTAAATCATAATAACACCTTCACTTTGAAACCTCGCGATCGCATGGTCAAGGCAGTGTGTATGAATTGCCATGGTCTGGAATTTTCTTACAACAGTATCTTTGATGACGAATTGGTGAAAGCAAATTTCAACAAACCACCGACTCAGGATTTAGAAACCCTGAAGATGATTCGTGTTTTGGAAAAGAAAAGGTCAAACAATTCCTAATTTCAGGAAAGACTTAGTTTGCTAATCACTATCACCAGCTAATCCCCAATTACCTAGAACACCATTCCACAAATCAATTAAACCAGAGGAGAACAATGTTATTCAAAAGCACTGCAATCAATCAAATTAAATCAAGAACCATAACCCTTTTAGCCTTAGCAACAGCAATCTTCTTCACTGTCTTGGCTTGTGGTAGTCCATCTCAGGATAAATCTCAGGCAGGTTTACCTCCAGAATTGGTCGTGGACTATGTTCATACAGTAGCTGAAGCTGACCGAACTGCATATACCAAACATGTTGTCAACCGGCTCACAGTATTGGAAGGTAAGAAAAAAGAGGATGGTGTAGTCAATGCCGAAGCAACTGAGGCTTGGAAAGAAGCTAATGGTGTACCTTTACCAGCTCAGATGTTTCGCTTGGGAGCAGAACTAGCTTCTGAAAGTGGTTCATTCACTTATGGTCTAATTTCACCTTGGAATATTAATGATAATCAGGCTCCTAAAGGTGAATTTGAAAAAGTTGGAATGCAGAAAGTTGTTGAGACGGGAGAACCTTATAAAGATTATCGGGAAATTGCTGGCAAAAAATACTTCTCTGCCATTTACCCAGACTTTGCGATCGCCCCAGCCTGTGTTAGCTGTCACAATACCCACCCTGTGCATAAAGAGCGTTACCCTGACAAAATTTTTAAGTTAGATGATGTTATGGGTGGTGTTGTTATTAACCTACCTCTGGAAGGAACTTAATTGAACAGGAGTTCAGAGAGTGAGACTTCTATAAGTAGGTTGGGAAAAAATCTGCCTTTTGTACCCATAGCAGTTATCAAAAGTAGATAAAAAGCTCACTTTCTTTTGATTCAGATACTCTGAACTCCTAGCTCTACAACAAAATTTATCCACTTCATTAAGATAAAAATTGCTGTAAAGATGAAACCAAAATTTTCTACACTAATCATCTTAATTTGGGTTGCAACAATCATCCTTGCACCCTTTGCCTTCAGTGAGTTTTATTTACCTCTAATACGCGATCATTTCTTCAAATTTAACGAGATACTGCGAGGAGATTGGTACAAGCAGACCACTGGATTTATTCTTCTTAGTTTAGTTTTGTTTGAGGTAGTTTTGGCTGTTAGAAAACGAAGTCGCAAGTGGAAAATAGTTATACCAGGCTCAATGAAACTGTGGCGTAGTTTGCATATCTTTTTAGGAATTGGTCTACTGGGCATGGTTCTAATCCACACAGGTGGCTCTACTGGCGAAAATTACAACGCTATCTTCCTGTGGGTATTTTTTGGTGTTTCTCTCTCAGCCTTGGTGGGAGTCGTAGCTGAAACTGGAATTGTAGAATCTCCCAGAAAAGAGTTTAGTTTGGTGCCAGCAGTTACCAGTGATGTAGGCAAATTTTTACCCATTTACTCTAAAGGAGTTCTGGTTAGAGGTTTGCGGCTAATTTGGCTCTCGATTCACATTTTTTTGGTCAGCATTTTTGTGATTATGCTGGGATTTCATATTTTTCTAGCCTATTTTTTTCAGTAAGCTACCCTGTAAAACTTATTACACATTGTTATACCAGCTTAGTAACCTAACTGTCTGGTTATCCATCTAGAGTCCTGTACTTGTGTTAAAAAGGCAATAAAATTCCCTCCAGATATAAAAATAGAGGGAAAAATGCTTAACGAAACAATACTATAGCAGTGCGCTCTAGTCTACCTACAGTACAAATGTTCCAAACCTTTGTTCATCAAGGCTCTATTTGTGATTTACAAACACACCAGCGCGCAGCGCTATAACTATGCTCTCACTAAGAACCAGCGTGTCCGATGCCATACAAAATTAGAGAATAACAGCTAATTCTAGTTCTAAGACACTAAATATCTGCTATTAGTCGGTTAAGTTCATTAATCATTTTTTTTGCATTTGCTGCTTCCCAAGGAAGATAACTATAAATGACTATGGAGCCACCGGACATTACAGCAATAACTGTTTGAAAAGCAGCAATTATAGAAGTAATTCCAAGGAGAAGAGGTAGCAGTCCCGCTCCGAACCTCATACTAGAAAACCCAATAAATAGAAAAACTACACCTAAAAAGAGATAACCAAACTTAAAGTTAGTTTTAGTTTTAACAGATTGAATTTGCTTTAAAGGATAGGTGACTGTGTCATTGCCTGTAGGGATAACCCAAAAAATATTAGGGGCATTAACAATCAATCTTTTGTTTGTTAGCCAGAAATTGGAATTCAGGAAGAAGAGTAATAATGAGTAACTAAACTTATATTCACTGGAAACAGTTTCATCTTTCCCTAATGGAACGTCTAACTCCATTTTGTAATCCTCACCTAAACAATAGTATTAAGTTGGCAGCACATTAAACTTCGACATCTGCAAGCATGATCCTATTTACTAGCCTTTACAGCAATAACAGGATTATCTGGCAAAAAATTGAAAAAATTTTGATGGTGTGACCAGCTTTATATAGGTTTGCCAGGGAAAAATAGCAGTTGTTCTTGTTCTAGCAACAAACAACAGTCTAGATTATGTGCTCTAGAGTAGGATCGGTAATATAAATGTTCCTAAACTACCATTGGAGCTCAACCATTGACTAATGACACCTCTGCCTTATCTGGCTTAGACGAACATTCCAAGCAGAATATCGATCACAGCCACACGAAGCACCATCATGGCGAGGGACTATCTAAACACCACCACATTCACAGCGAAGAATCTCTGCGGCGCATCGTTAACCGGCTTTCTCGAATTGAGGGGCATATTCGAGGGATTAAGACGATGGTGCAGGAGAGTCGCGCCTGCCCTGATGTACTGGTGCAACTTGCCGCCGTGCGGGGGGCCTTGGATCGAGTAGCGCGAATTATTCTAGATGAACATTTAACTGAGTGCATTGCCCGTGCTACCACCGAAGGCAATATTGAGGAAGAAATTGAGCAACTCAAGGCAGCTTTAGACCGCTTCTTGCCCTAAGTTACTGTGCTAATAATTATAATCAAAGGTCTGCTTACCGAATCGGTAAAGCAAAGCAATGAATTTAGACTTAGAGCCAGAGGATCACCTGGGCTTGGTAGAGGAGGTATTTAAGTAATAAGTAATAAGTAATAAGTAATAAGTTAAATGCTTATAATTAACGTAGGTTGGGTTAAGTGAAGCGCAACCCAACATAAATCTAGATAATTGTTTGCTTTTGGTTGGGTCTCGTCAACTCGACCCAACCTACAGAGGGTGAACGAGATTTTGCGTGGGATTTGATTTCTCCGCGTCTGGAGCGTCTGGAGCCTCTGCTTACTTATTTCCCCACGCCTTTTTTCGTTAACCCGAGTAGGGGGGCAAAATCATAACCGGAATCAGCAATGCCAAAATACTAAATCTTACCCAACTCGTCCTTGAGCATCCGCCGATAAATTCCTGGCAAATAGGACGTCATCGCATTACTTTCTATGCCATAACCTAAACTAGTCCAAGTTCCAGAAAGCCTGCGCAACACCTGATCTAACTTACCTTGCCGTAGTTGTTCAGAAATATCCATACCCCAAGCCTGCTTATCACTTAACCAAGCGTAAACTACTGCATCTTGATATTGTGGTTCAAAACTGTATTGCTTCCAAAACAGAAAACCCGAAGGCCGAGGGTGATAGCGACTAGCCTTATCATACCAAGTGGTATTTATAAACTGATACCGTCCCGCTGCTGTTGTACAGTTACCAATATTGGGCCCAGCGACAATCGGGACACAACGGGACGGATGACGGCTTAAATTTGAGATATACTTACCCCCATAGAGTACCGCATAGGGTCTATCTACATTAGCCTCACTGGCAGCAATAGTTCGCATCAGGGCGCGAATATAGGGATCGCCCCCTCTCATCACCAGAGGTTGCGTCCGATAGATACCTCGTCGGTAAATATATTGCCATTGCTCAGGCAAATCTCTGGAACCGATTTCTGCGATCAAGATCATTAACACCAAGCAACTGGCGATGGTAATCAGATTTTTCAAGGCAAATTTCTGGCGAATCTAGTCTTGAAGTTTTGACACTCCCCGCGAGTAGAGCGACGGGGATTCTTGGGCTGATCTTGCCGAACGACTAGCCTCAAGAGACTAGCTTACGGTCTTACAGAGCATGAACATAGCCTTTCAACTCACTCCTCAAGCTTTAATTCCTGTGTGTCCCACAGTATTGATGTATCGAGGTTTTTAGAATTCTCTCCTAACGATTCCCACATTTGTACAAGATTTAGGATTTATACTACCAGGGCTCCGGATCAGGAATAGTCCGCTTGACCTACTTCGTCTTAATATGTGCGCCTTACCGCTAAAAATATTCTACTATCAATCCCATTGTTTATCAATATTGATCCCACAAAAAGCCGTCAAGCGAAGGACGGGGCTTGAATCCCATATTTTTGGTCAGCAGCTAAGCCAATCTCGAAAGTATTGCCGATTTTGGACTAATCAAATCGAACTGGCAAATAGCTGATCCCAGCTTTGCTCAGCAGCCTCTGGTTTAGCAACCACTTCCACGATCTTATTACGAGCAGACGATTCTGAGAGCCCCTCAACACAAGCCTGTGCAACTTTAGTGCGAGGAACGCTACCGTCAAACATCATATCTGCTGATGACATTACCACTTTATCTAGGTTATCTTCGTTCTTAAGGCCACCTGGTCGCACAATCGTATAGGTTAAGCCGCTTTTCTGGAGATATTCCTCTGCTTGCTTCTTCCACACCAGGATCAACCAGAACAAGTTGAGTGGGTGGAAAAATTGGGATACACATAAAGAAGAAACTAAGACAAAATGCTCAATTCCTTTAGCTTTGGCAGCATCGACTAGGTTTTTGGTGCCTTCATAGTCCACTCTGTAAGGTTCAGTGGGATCAAGACTGGGCTTAGCACCAGTGGCACACAAAAGCACAGTGCTATCGCCGATGGCAGCACTAAGAGTTTCTGGCTTAAGTACGTCTCCTACCACTAACTCTGCCTCAGATGGCACAATTTCCCTTGCCTTCTCCAAATCCCTTACTAAAGCGCGAACCGGAATTTCCCGCTTAACTAACTCTTGCACAATCCGGCGTCCTGTCTCGCCCGTTGCGCCAGCGACGAATGCTTTCATAACCTATCTCCCTAAACAAACTAGCTTGATGATTAAGATTCAAAAACTATGCTAAGTAAGCCTACGCTCTCTCTTTATGCAGTCAAATTTAACTTCTCAATTCTATAAACTTTCTCGAGATGTACTAATTTTTACCGCTAAGCACCTGAAGCCTAAGTAGCAATCGCGAAGATATACAAACTGGGACTACACAATAGAGGATAACTTATGCATTCACAATTCGCTGACAATCAACGAATTGAATTAGAGCACGCAGCTTTGAAAACCCAACCAAGTTCAGCAAATACTGGCGATTTAGTTGTGCAAACACCATCATCGGCTGGCGAGCGTACTATGTTCCACTCTCATTTTCAAGACTGTATGGAAATGTATGCTCGAGCTCAAGATGTTACTGCTTATCTAGATGCTCACCAAGATTGGTTTCGCCGCTGTGCCCATCCGATGAAAGCAGAACTGATTAGCTGCAACAGTTATGCTCTATTAATTGGTCGTTTTGGGGCTCTAGGCTACGAACTCGAACCTAAAATCGGCTTAGAGCTACTGCCTCAAAATAACGGTATCTACAGAATTCGGTCGATCCCTGTACCGGATTATGCTCCTGTTAGCTACGATGTCGAATTCGAGGCCTCTCAGTCATTTGTGGAAGTATCGACAAGGGAGTATTTTCAGGAGCAAGAAGCTGAAACTCTCCAGCTCCCAGAAGCGATTACTCGCATCGAGTGGACACTAGAGCTAAGTATTGCCCTACGCTTTCCCAAGTTTATCAAGAAGTTGCCTAACTCTTTGATTCAAAGTACTGGCGATCGCCTTCTGCGTCAAATCGTCAGACAAGTTTCCCGACGCTTAACTGACAAAGTTCAAGCAGATTTCCATGACAGCCTAGGTATACCCATGCCCAAACCATCAAAAATTAGAAAGGCTTGAGGGAGAGGGCAAAGGGCATGAGTCTCCAAGTCTCCGAGTCAGGAATTAGAACTCAAGAGTTTAGGAAGCCAATAGTGAATCAAGATTATCCTCCCATCTCCGCGTCTCCCCATCCCCGCGTCTCCGTGTCTCCCCCTCTCCCCATCCCCCCCTCTCCCCATCCCCCCCTCTCCCCATCCCCGC
>JAAHGS010000217.1 GCA_010692645.1 Symploca sp. SIO2E9 | reverse complement strand
GGAGATGATTTGATCTAGGTGCAAAATCTCTGCTAGAAGGCTGAGGCGAGAATTTAGCTGTTTTCTCCAGTGAGATTGTTGAAGATAGTAGTCTTTGAGGTACTCATACGCCCACTCCTGTAATTGCTTCAAATCTTCTGGGGAGGATTGCCAGACATCTGGTTGCTGACTATCGCTGGTAATGGTTAGGGCGTAGAAGTATTCAGGGGTAATGTACCACTCAATAATTACTGTCTGATTATCCAAGCTGGTGCGAATCTCTTCCAAGCTGATTGCTTGCACTTTCTCTAGCAATCTAAAATTAGGGTCATGGGGAGTAATTTCGCGGGCAATAAAATCATCCAGTTGTTGCCGCCGTTGAGTTATGTGCTGGCTATCTTCCAGATTGCGTTGGGCATCTAGCCATTGTTGCCGCAGTTGATGGAATTGCTTAGTGATATTTTCAGTAACTGCTTTTGGTTTCAGCTTGGCAGTGGCAAACAGTTCAATCAGATTTCTGGTTTTGCTACGTTCTATGTACTCTATTGCTTGGTCGTGATAGTTTAATTCCAGGCAAACTGCCACCATGCGGCTGTAGAGTTTATTCCATTCTTCAGCTAGTTTTTGTTTGTCCTCTTCTACTGCAGAACCTAATACTATTTCCATCCTGAGGGATTCTACGGTTTCAATCGCCTCTGCAAAGCTATGGTAGGCATTGGTAAACTGTTGGGCATCTTGGTAGGCAAGCCCAAGGTTAAATAAGGTTTCGGCATGGTTTTGGGGAAAAGCCTCACGGGTGCGTACTTGCAAAGCAGCTTGGTAAAAAGCGATCGCTTTTTCGAGGTTGTCAGCCTTGTCTCCCCTGATTCTTTCTAAGTAGGCATTTGCCAGATTATTTTGAGTAGTTGCCCAGTTTTGGGGAAAAGCCTCACGGGTGCGTACTTGCAAAGCAGCTTGGTAAAAAGCGATCGCATTTTCGAGGTTGTCTGCCTTGTCTCCCCTGATTCTTTCTAAGTAGGCAGTTGCCAGATTATTTTTAGTCATTGCCCAGTCTTGGGGAAAGGCCTCACGGGTGTACACTTGCAAAGCAGCTTGGTAAGCTTTGATGGCTGCTTCGAGGTTGTCTGCCTTGTCTCCCCTGATTCTGTTACGGTAGGCAATTGCCAGATTATTTTGAGTTTTTGCCCAGTCTTGGGGAAAGGCCTCACGGGTGCGCACTTGCAAAGCAGCTTGGTAAAAAGCGATCGCATTTTCGAGGTTGTCAGCCTTGTCTCCCCTGATTCTGTATAAGTAGGCAGTTGCCAGATTATTTTGAGTAATTGCCCAGTCTTGGGGAAAGGCCTCACGGGTGCGCACTTGCAAAGCAGCTTGGTAAAAAGCGATCGCATCTTCGAGGTTGTCAGCCTTGTCTCCCCTGATTCTGTCAGAGTAGGCAATTGCCAGATTATTTTGAGTCATTGCCCACTCTTGGGGAAAGGCCTCACGGGTAAAGACAGTGCCAACCACCTCATAGCCAGTAATGGCAATCTCTAAGTTAGTCGCCCTACTGCCTAGGGGAAACTCCTGAATCCGATTACTGAAATAGAAAATAACCTCTGCGATGCCTTGGGCTTGTTCTGGTTCTACTTCTGCCAGTTTCGCTGTTGCCCAATCTCGCAATAGCAGTGCCAAGTTATCATCGAGCTTATCTAGATTTGCTTGCAGCAGGGGGTAAACCACTTCCGCGTTTCCTTTGCTGTCTGCGGTTGCCTGCAATATCTCGATTAGGAAGGTTAGTTGTGAGTCGGCAGTAGGCACTCGCGAAGAGGTAGGGCTTGCTGATGGCAATCCCAGTGCCTTAGCTAGCTGACGGGCAAGATTGATTAACCTGGTAAGCATCTAGGGAATCTTGATTACCCCTTGCATTATGACTCAATCCATGCAGAAACGACAATAGGTAATTAAGTAATAAGTGATAAGTAATGAGTAGTGAGTAAGTCACCATTATTGAAATAGTATCGCCACATCAGATAGCCAAAATCTTTGATTTAACTCCGCTTTTTCATCATGGTTGCTCAGCTACTTTTACCACCAGTCAATCAATTGACTGGCTAATAGCAAAAAGTTCATTAAAATGGACCCAAATCTATGTAAAACAAAGGTTTAGTCCTCTTGGAGAGGACTTGAGCTATGAGGCTGGGGTTTGAACCCCTGGCGGTTAGACGGATGGGTGCAAGATCTAAGATTGAAAGCAATTATGGAAAAATAAAAGAGTAACGAATTCCCCTAAAACCTATGACAATAGCAAAGGAAGGAGATAATGAGCCATTCTAAAATCATTACTGCAACTCCAGATGTGATGAGTGGTACTCCAGTTTTTGCAGGAACACGAGTACCCGTGCAAACCTTGCTGGATTATTTGAAGGCAGGAGAATCTATCTATGATTTTCTGGAAGGATTTCCCACAGTTAAGCAAGAACAGGTAATTGCATTCTTGGAAGCTGCTGAAGCGCAGATTGTTAAGTTGGTTGCGTAATTGTGAAGATTTTGCTTGACGAGTGTATTGACAGAAGGCTAGCAAAGCAATTGTCTGGACATGAGGTGAAAACAGTGCCACAGATGGGTTGGGGTGGCGTCAAAGATAGGGAGCTCTTAGGTTTGGCTCAAGGAGAGTTTGATGTGTTGATTACGGTAGATCGAAATTTGCCTTTTGAACAAAATTTGACAGTTCTAGATTTAGCAGTTTTGGTGTTGCAAACACCTTCAAATCGATTAGTAGATCTTCAAGTGTTGGTACCTAAAGTTTTGGCAATTGTTGAGACAGTACCCAAGGGAATAGCCACACTAGTCAGTGAATAAGCCCCAATTATATTGTCTGCGATCGCTCTATTTAAAATTACCTCTTGGGAAGAAATCACATCAAACTCGTATTGCCTAAATCCTATTAATTCTACTTTTACAAAAGCTCTAATAATTCAAAGCCTCTTTCCTGCTCCGAGAGAGGCTTTCCCGTTTGTATAGCGCTACGCGCAAGGCAGAAGGCTCCAAGGCAGAAGGCAGAAGCTGACTGTAACAAAGTTTTAGCGATTTAGCTTGTCCTAACCTTAATACGTACTGCTATACCTAAAAACAAACATTACCACTGTTAATTTTCTTTTCCAAAAACTTGTACCAACAAGTTAAATGTAGTAAATTAATATTGTTGCCATCGCAACCCAGAAAAAAAGCCAGCCTGGGACTTTAGAGGGAAACAGGCTGGCTCTGGTCCCCATATAGCAAGGAGACAAATAAATTATGGCGTATCGAGACAAACTCAAGCCTTGGGCTATAGCACGTCTATTGCCCAACAATCTGCAATGGTCAATAATTGGTCGTTACCGCACCAAATCAGACGCCGAGGGACACCTCACCTGGCTACGTCAGAATGTCCCAGGCATCACCTTTGAACTTATCTGGGACTTACCTACCGAAGACTAAGTAATAAGTAATAAGTAATAAGTAATAAGTAATAAATGACAACAAAAACATTTATTGCTTATTACTTGTTAATTTCATTATTTCTCCCTCTCTCCCCATCTCCCCCTCTCCCCATCTCCCCCTCTCCCCCTCTCCCCATCTCCCCCTCTCCGTGTCTCCCCCTCTCCGTGTCTCCCCATCTCCGTGTCTCCCCCTCTCCGTGTCTCCCCCTCTCCCCATCTCCCCCCCTCCCTTCAAAAAAGTGTTGTACTGAAGCTTCATATTTTTACTCTACAGTTATTTAGACTAAAGCAGAGACAATGGAAAAGCTAATAAATCGACATAGGAGAGACCTATGGTTGGAATTCAGACGTCTGCTCAAGATCTTTTCCGAGCAGCTTACGAAAACCGCTATACTTGGGATCACCAGTTCCCTGGCTACACTGCCGAAGTCACCTATAAGCTTGAGAACGAGGTATTTACGGGCAAGGTTCGCGTCAACCCGGATCTAAAGGCTGAAGTATTTGACGTAGCTGATGAACAAGCCAAGCAAGCAATTAATGGTCAATTGTTTGAAGTTGCACTTCACCGCATTCGTCGTTCCTTTGAAGACACCCACAGCAAGAATACTTTCTCCCGTGGAAAAACCGATCAGACTGGTGCTGTCGAAATTATCCTCGGCGGCAAGTCTGAGGGCGATGGCTATAAAGTCCGCAATAACGAAGTTTGTTTCGTCCACCGCCATATCCACGGTGTTGTTGTCACCATCAATACTTTCAGCAGTCATGACACTGGTGAAGGCTACCTCTCACACCGCTATGACTCTGTTTATCATGACCCCAAAACGGGTGAACAAAAAGGAGGACGAAGCGAGTTTGAGGATGAGTACGAAAAAGTGGGCGACTATGTTATTCTCAACCGTCGCCTGATTCGCACAGAGACTGAGAACCAACCATCTACTCAAGAGTTTATCTTTTCCAATATCAAGCTGTTAGAGTCTGTCGCAGCTTAATTGACACTCCCCGCCCTTAAAGGAGCGGGGATTCTTCGCTAGAGATATAGCACACAGCTGTTAGGACACTTTCTTGTTCCCTGTTCCCTGTTCCCTGTTCCCTGTTCCCTGTTCCCTGTTCCCTTTTAATCAAAATAGGATGTCCTAACTGACATGTCCGTTGCTATATCAAACGCGGAGATGTCAAAAGTACGGTAAGTACGACTCCTGATGTTCATAGAGCCGAATTCATTAATTTTGAATTCCAGATATTCTAAAAGTGTAGTAAAGAGGTAGTTTGCTCAAGCCTCTAAAACTTAAAAATAAAATCTAGGAGGGAACAAATATGGCACTCATGCGTTGGGAACCTTTCCGAGAAATCGATTCATTGCAAAGGGAAATGAACCGCCTGTTTGAAAACCTGACACCTACGTACCCCACAAGAGAAGCATCAGGTACTTTCATGCCACCAGTAGAAATGGATGAAGATGATGATTCTATCTACATCAAACTAGAAATTCCTGGCATTGACTCTAAGGATTTGGATGTGCAAGTTACGCGAGACGCCGTCTCCATTAGCGGCGAACGCAAATCTGAAACGAGGACTCAAGACAATGGCGTCACTCGCAGTGAATTCCATTACGGCAAATTCCAGCGGGTAATTCCCTTGCCTAGTGCTATTGTCAACAATCAAGTCCAAGCTGAGTACAAAGACGGTATCTTAAACCTAACTCTACCGAAAGCTGAAGAAGAAAAAACTAAAATCGTCAAAGTTCAAATCAGCTAGTCTTTTCCTGATTTTGACTGAGTTATCTGTAGATTAATAGTCAACCTCAATGGCTGTTAAATTTAGTCATTGAGGTTATTGACTATATAAGTAATAAGTAATAAGTAATAAGTAATAAGTTTAACTGAATACCCATTTATTACCTATGCTAATCAGCAAATGCAATGAACAATGAACAATGAACAATCCCTTGGTATTAATTTAAAATCAATGAGCGATTAGCCCACGGGGCTAGCGCGGAGCGATCGCTAAGTGAGAAATATTTGGACTGCCAACAATTTCACGCCCAACAACTGCCGCCAAGGGACGCAAGCTATCAACCAACTTCACCATATCTTCGAGAGAAAGCGCCTGACGAGCATCTGAAACAGATTTTTCTGGTTCCGGATGACACTCAATAATTAGTCCATCTGCCCCAGCAGCAACGGCCGCTTTTGCTAGGGGTGTCACTAATTCCCGCTTGCCGACAGCATGGGAGGGGTCTACAATTACTGGCAAATGAGTTAGCTGCTTGAGCGCTGCTACTGCTCCTAAATCTAATACATTACGAGTATAGTTATCGAAACTGCGGATACCTCGTTCACATAAGACTACCTGAGAGTTACCGTGACTGAGGATATATTCTGCTGCCATAACAAACTCCTCAATCGTGGCAGCAAGTCCCCGCTTCAGCAGTACTGGCTTTTTCACTTTACCCAAAGCCTTGAGTAAATCAAAGTTTTGCATGTTTCTACTGCCCACCTGAAGCATATCAACACTGGTAGCAATAGATTCAATTTGAGCAATCGACATTACCTCAGTTACCACTGGAATTTGATAGTGCGACCGCACTTGTGACAAAATCTCGACCCCTTCAATTCCTAAACCTTGGAAAGAGTAGGGAGATGTTCGAGGTTTGTAAACTCCTCCTCGTAATGCTTGAAGTGGTGCCGCCTTTAGCCTAGTGGCGACTGTTTCCATTTGCCACTGACTTTCGACAGTACAAGGACCTCCAATAATTACTAATTCTCTGCCACCGAAGGCTACTGCTGGTGAGAGTTTGACAACTGTCTGGTGTTCGGAATTAGTAGCAAGTGCAAGTTTGGCATTTAACATTGGTCAAGATTCCTGTTCTAGAATGTGTACAAAAAAACCCGGTTCCCTGTGGGTTCCGGGTGATAGCGAAAAGACATGACTTTACCTACCCGGAACTGTTTCTGGGCCAAAAATAAAAACTGTAAAACCAGCTGCCAAAGTAGGTTGTCATCATTTGCTTCTGTTGCGATGTTTCCTTAAAAAACAAAAGACCGCAGATTTTGTTGTGCGGTCCACCGGGGGGTTCCATTGGGAACTCTCTTCACCACCGGTGAACCTCCCTAAACCAAAATTGAAAGTAATAATTGCTGCTGAACATATTTGAGGTGCGCTTAGAAATAATTACTTTAATTCCTTCAATGCCACTACCATAGCAAGTCGAATTGGGTAACGTCAACGCTTAATACAAATTTCATTGCCCAAACAGCTGCTCAACAGTTAGTTCTAGTTTCTTGAACCTAGATAGTATTTTCCACCTGAAGTCAATTACTCGTTTCAAATTTTTACACAACTTCATGTAAATACATGCGTCTAAGCCGTTAATAATGCTAGAGCAACAGGCAAAGATTAGTAATAAAGGCACGGAGTGGCAAGTGTTTGAGGAGATGAATATTTTTTTAGGTTAAATGAGGCCTCCGATTATCAATTTTACTATAAGAGCTCAAACCTCGCAATCTCGTAGAATTTTCTGAGCAAATTGGCGTTGTAAAGTTAAGTAAAAAGGTCAAAAACGATTGAAAAGACTAAACTAATTACCTTTAATTATAATCTAAGCTTATATTATCGGTTTTTCTAAAAGGATATAGATAATTTTGATTTCGTAGGTTTGGTTGAGAAACGAAACCCAACTCCATCCCAACCAGCTAGTTTTTGCGATTAGCCCAAAGGGCTAGCGCTCCGCGATCGCAATAAGGGACTTCCAAATAAAAAAATATCCCATTGAGGAGATGGGGGGATGGGGAGAGGGGGAGAGGGGGAGAGGGGGAGATGGGGAAATTATGATGTCAATTCCTTTTAGTTGATAACCAAGTTACTCCTGCTGCTAATAGAAGAAATGCTACACTCCAGAACAAGGTGTTGACTGCCGGATGTAATTTGTTGGAGTTACTAGTAGGTGTCAATGTGATTGGCGTTTCGATATGACTTGAGATGGCGGAGGCTACTATGCCTCCAGTGCCTAAGCCTACTCCTAGGATTTGAATGGTTCTTTCTAGGGAACGATTGCGTTGTGCCTGTTCTATTTCTACCATACCCCGGATGGATGCGATCGCTTTATCTACTAAATTTGAACCTTGCACAAAATAGTTAAAGTCTGCTTGTATACGTTCTTGGAAATAGGGGCATTCTTCTTTGCTGAAATTTTCTAGAAATCTCAGGTCGTTATATAGCGAATATTTGGGGTTTGCTCGCAGTTTTGAGCTAATTTCCTGTAAGGATTCTAGATAATTTTTGGTATTAATCGTGATTGTATTGCGGTCATGCTCTAAGTTGCGCAGCAGGTGGGAGTATTCTAAGTCTAATTTCGGCATCTTTTTCAATTTTTCTTTGAGTAGCTGGAGATTGCTTTGGCTCAAGGAGCCGCTCTCGGGTAAGCTACTTAAAGCTTGATTGATTTCCTTAATCTCGCCTTCAATGACTTCATATTTATGGTACAACTCTTTATGTATTTCTCTGGTGGCTTGGAAGGTACTGATAATTTTATTACGGTATAAGTATAAATCCAGGAAATCTTGATAACACTCGATAAATTTTTCACTGGTTTCTTCTGTAGAGAAGAGCCAGACTATAACGTGGCAATAACGGGGAGGTTGGCTGAGTAGATTTGAGTCAAAAATCAGTCTGCCATACTCGAAGATGTAGCTACTGAAGAGTTTGTCTAGGCGGTTGTATTCTGGTCGTTTGTCGGTGTTAGGGATGAAAGCCTCTAGGCAGTTGTCGGCTAGCAGTTTTAAAGAATTGGCATCTTCAAGTTTTTGCTCATCTGTCAAGCCAGCGGTAATGATTATAGTTTGTCCTAGGGAGCTTTCCAGGAAATCGGGTAATAAAATACACTCGTCTGTATTAAAGTTACTGAGTAATGCTAGGTCTACAGCATCGGTTTTTTGACCATTTTCTGTTTCTGGGCGACGAATATTGAAACTGAGAGCGTAGCTATCGTAAATCCTCTGGGGATAGGCTCTGCCACTAATAATTACATCTTTGCTATTGAGGGTAGTCTTGTCCTCGAACTTGAGGACTGTGTTTGGGTGTAAATCAACGATATTGCCTGAGGGTTCATGCTCGTACTTATAGACAGATTTACGATAACCGTAGATATCTAGTTGCTGATTAATGCTCAGTTTATTGAAAATCAAGTCACATTTTTGCCACAGTAATTGAGCATTATCTACAACTTTGCCAGAACCAGCTTTGAGAGAGTTACGCAGATGAAAGGCGAAGAGGTGGATATTCGGTGCATAAACTTGAGGATTGGTGGTTTTATCATTCATGGCAAACGTTTAATGTTTTTTTTGATTGTTTGCCGCAGGAAATCCAAGAGAGGAATTTTTTGGGGTGGAGATGTCCCCGATTGCGCTTCGGAAACAATCATGGCTTCTGAGTTGGAGTTAGGTAGAGGTTCCTCTATATAAAAATTAGGGATAATTCTTGATTCCTGTTGCCGATTGCGGGGAGGTGGATCATCAAGTTCCTTCCTCTGTAAAGCTTGTAAAGTAGGATATTCTGCTATGACTTGGGGATGCCTACTCAACCAAATACGGATTTCCTCAGCAACTGCTTCTAGCTGGTTAGCGGAAAATTTAGCAATGGTTTGGTCTAATTGAGGCAAATCAGCTAAGTCCTCAGCAGAAATTAGGCTTGGTGTAACTTCGAGCAATTTCAGAAAAGTGAAGATGGTTAAGATAGATTCTTGCATAAGGATAGTACTGCTAAGTGGGTAGGTTGGGTTGAGGCAACGAAACCCAACAGATAATATCGGTTAAAGTTGGGTTTCACTACGTTTAACCCAACCTACTGCTTTTAAAGTATGAACCATCGAAATTTCCGCCAGGGCAGGAGTGGGTTGGTTGGGTTGAGGCAACGAAACCCAACAGATAATACCGGTTAGAGTTGGGTTTCACTCCGTTTAACCCAACCTACTGCTTTTAAAGTATGAACCATCGAAATTTCCGCCAGGGCAGGAGTGAGTAGCTTGGGTTGAGTAGTGAGTAGGTTGGGTTGAGGCAACGAAAGCCAACAAATAATATCGCTTCAAAAGATAATATCGGTTGGATTTGGGTTTCACTACGTTCAACCCAACCTACTGCTATGAACCATACTAATGTCCCACAGCACAAAATGCTGCCCAATGCTCGGGTTGCTCGAAAGGTTTGGCATCTGGTAGAAATAAAGAAAGGTATTCTTCAATACTGCGGCGGTGTTTCTCTGTTAATGGCAGTTGCTCGAACCAAGGGAGAAAATCTTTCTTACTGACATCTCTCAACCAGAGTTGAGCTTGGTTGAGGGCGATCGCAATACTAGAATAGTTTTCTGAGGCTATCGATAATTTGTCTAAGCTGCCGTTGAATAGGTTTTCGTAGAATTTAATCATCAGTAAAGCCGTTGAGGAGTCGTACACATTCCAGAGACTACAGGCAACACTGCTACTGCCTGCATAGAGAAAGGCGCTGGCAAAGCTTAGGTATTCGTCGCTAGTATTGCCAAAATCAGTTAAACCAGTTTCACAGGCGGAGAGGGTGACAAGGCGACAGGGGCTTAAGTCCAGATTAAATATTTCTGCTATGGTTAGGCATTCTTCAAGGTCATAGTTTTTGCCTTCTCGCCAGGGGAGATAGCGGTTTGTCTCCTCTGAGGATAAATCGGTTGTGGTGAAGGCATCGGCGAGGAGGAGGGCAGAGAGTAGAGGTTTTTCTATATTAAAGGAGCCGTGACAGGAAAAGTGGGCAAAGTGGGCGGCGCGTAAATTCTCTGCTTTTTGTCTGAAGAGTGTTTTGCTTGCTTCTTCCCTTACTAAAATATCTGCTGGCTGGAAGTGGCGGCTAATTGTTTGCACTTCGGCATCGGTGAAGGGCAAGTCTTGGGTAGGATTTTGAATGGCAAATAGGTGGGGTAGGGGTTTGCCGTTGTAGGGTTGGAGCTGTTGCAATAATTGGCAGCTAGGGGCATAGCGCACACCGTCAGGGAATCTATCTAGTAGGCAATTAGGGGAATGGGAAGAGAGGGGCAAGGCGTGGAGGGGGAAGAGGTGTAGATAACTATGGGGAATGAGAATTACTTGAGTGTAAGTTTTGGCGATACCGGAGATGATTTGATCTAGGTGCAAAATCTCTGCTAGAAGGCTGAGGCGAGAATTTAGCTGTTTTCTCCAGTGAGATTGTTGAAGATAGTAGTCTTTGAGGTACTCATACGCCCACTCCTGTAATTGC
>JAAHGS010000216.1 GCA_010692645.1 Symploca sp. SIO2E9 | reverse complement strand
TTGTGCGTTCGCCCTTTTTCAAACGCTCTGCTACTGGTTGAGGTAAAATATTGAGCAGCAGCAGTTCTGCTCGCTTACGGGATTTGCGCAAATCATCCTCATCCTGCCTGCGAGCTGTAATTTCGGCAACAGTGCCTTCATAGTAAATTAAATTACCATTTTCATCGGTGACAGTATCTATATTCTCAGAAATCCAAATAATACTGCCGTCTTGGCGATAGACCTGAGATTCCACTTCATTTAAGGTATCGTATTTCTGCATCAGAGCAACCAAATCCTCTCGACGCATAGGTTCAACGTAAACCTGCTTACCAATATCAATGATATTAGTAATCAGTTCTTCTGGGGAAGAGTAACCTAAAATTCTTGCCAGTGAAGGATTGGCAGTTATGTATCTCCCGTCAAGAGTTGCCTGAAAGATGCCCTCAGTAGCATTTTCAAAAATGCTGCGATATTTTTCTTCAGCTTCACGCAGTAAAACTTCTTTTTGCTGTCTCTCCTCAATTTCCAGCTGTAGTTGCCGATTTTGTATTTCCAGTCTTTTTTGCAGCTTTCGGAGGGTTAGATGAGTTGTAACTCTAGCTCTGACTTCTTCCTGCTGTACAGGCTTAGTAACATAATCAACTGCGCCAAAACTGAAACCCTTAACCTTATCATCAGTATCAGAGAGCGCAGTCATAAAAATCACTGGAATGTTTCGAGTTGAGGCCTTAGCTTTCAAGCGACGGCAAGTTTCAAATCCATCTATTCCCGGCATCATGATATCCAACAAGATCAGATCAGGATTGGCAAATTCAGCCTTCTGAAGTGCGCTCTCACCATCCTGTGCCACTAAAACTTTGAAGCCAGAATTAGTCAAAAAATCGAAAAGTACGCCCAAATTAGTATGGTTGTCATCAACAATTAAAATATCTCCCTTGTTGTAATTGTCATCGCTCATGTGGATGGTAAACAATAAATGTTGTCTTGATTACTTATTACTTATTACTTATTACTTATTACTTATTACTTATTACCAGACCATTTATAGCATTTTTTTATTTTCTGTTAGCGTACTTAACACACCTAAACTCCAGCATTCATTTGGTAGCCACATACTTTCTAACAAACTCCAGAATTTGTTTTTCTTGAAAACCCTTAGCTAATTGAAGCAGCTGCTGAGCAAAAGGCACGAATTTTTCATCCAATTCTACAATCAATTGGGCTTGCTCCTGAATGCCTCTGATATCTCCCATCATTGCTAGTTCATGTAAGGTAGTAAGAACCTCTGGTGGTGGAGCTAAAAAAACGATGGCTGGCTGGTGTTGCTTGGCAGAGGTTGTACTAGTATTTTTTCCCTCTTTCTTCTCTAGAGAAAGTTGTCTCGACATATTTTCCATCTGATGCTTCTGAGGTACTAAGTAATGATTTTCCTCCTGTTTATGAGAGAGCTTATTAGTTAGGGAAGGAGTATCCTGAGTCACCGATTGTTGAGAGCTGTTAGAAAGATTAGGAATACTCCTTACTGGTTCTAATAATGACTCCTGGATTTCTTGTTCTGATTGTTTAAGTGAGGGATTCTCCCATCGATTATCAGCTACCAGTACACTATAGTTATCAGGTTTTAAACTAATGATGTTACCAACTTCTACCTCTGAAATTTCTGCTGATTCTAATACTTCTGGTAAATCCAGATCTATCCAGAAAATACTCCCTTGACCTAGATTGCTTTTCACCTTAAGTTCACCGTCCATTAGTCTAGCTAATTTTTGGCTAATGGCTAGTCCCAATCCCGTGCCTTCCGCCTTGGAACAAGAGTCAGTAATTTGATGAAATGGCAAAAAAATTTGGCTCAATTGTTCAGGTTCAATCCCAATGCCAGTGTCTTCAACGGCAAACCTAATTTTGCCAGTGGTTTGATCACTGGGCAATTGGGGATGAGTCTCAGGGGCACGGGAAATTGGAAACATACTCTCTTGATTATTTCCTGACTCAACCTGACCTTGAACATAGCCAACTTTGAAGCTCACTGCTCCAGTATCAGTAAATTTGATCGCATTACCTAGGAGGTTGATTAGCACTTGCCGCAAGCGCTTTTCGTCCCCCATTACTCTCTGGGGTACTGCAGACAAGAGTTGGTAATTGAAAGCAATATTTTTTTGCTGTGCACTGAGGCGAAAGATTTCGGCAATGCCTTCCAGAAAATGGGGCAAATGAAATGCACTCAGCTGGAGTTCCATTTTCCCAGCTTCAATTTTAGACAAATCTAAAATATCATTGAGTAGAGTCAACAAATGTTCGCCACAGCGTTGAATAATCTCAAGACCATGTTCTTGCTCAGAATTGAAAGCAGTTTCTCGTTTGAGGATTTGGGCGTATCCCAAAATGCCGTTGAGGGGTGTACGCAGTTCATGACTCATATTGGTCAAAAATTCACTCTTGGCACGATTAGCAGCTTCAGCAGCAACTTTAGCTTGCTTTAGTACCTTTTCAGTTTGTTTACGATCGCCAATATCCCGAAAAATGCCCTGAATAATCTTCTTGCCTTGCACCTCAACAACAGTCGCACTCACCTCAACAGGTATAACATAGCCACTCTGGTGAAGTAATTCCAGTTCTGCTTGGAACACACCACCTACCTCCAGGTGATCCTTGAGCATCTTGGTGTATTGTTCCTGCTTTTGTTGTGGGTAAATTTCTTGATGATGCCTGCCAATGATTTTAGATCTGGTTCTCCCCAAAATCTTTTCAGCCATCTGATTAGCTTCTAAAATTTTACCCATTTGGGCATCGACAGCAATGATAGCATCACCTGCTGACTCTACCAAGTTGCGATATTTTTCTTCAGTTTGTCGCAGCACTGCCTCTGAAAGCTTGCGTCCAGTAATATCTCGGTTGTACCAAATTCTGCCATAGTAATCTCCTGAGCGAGATAGTACTGGTGCTGAATAAAACTCAAAAATGCGACCATCCTTGAGAGTAAATTCATCGTAGCCAGTTTCGGTAAGATGAGAATGAAGATACTCCAGTTCGACCAGAAATTCTGGCGGGTATTTTAGTTGGGAGAGCAACCATTCCAGCAGTGATCCTTCATCACCGTATTGGAGCAGTTGGTCTGGAATCTGCCACAATTGACGAAAACGCTGATTGTAAGAAGCGACCCTACGATTTTCGTCAATCACCAAAATCCCATCGATGCCAGTTTCTTGTTGGGCTTTGAGCATGGCATTGCTGCGGAGCAACTCCTCTTGTGCACAAGAGCGCTCAATAGCAATTCTGGCAAGCTGAGTAGCTTTATCAGTTAGTTCTTGTTCCTGTGGGTTGGGAATACGAGCTTCGCCCAAGTATACAGTTAAAATGCCCAAAACTTTGCTGGGCAAAGCCTGTGCACCGCGAAACTTTTCACTAGCCAAAATGGGTACGGACCAACAAGCTTTCAATCCATGGGCAAGCGCCAAATCTCGGTAATCTCTCCAGAGGGGATGGATAGCAGTATCCTCCACTAGCACTGACTCCCGCCAATAAGCAGCCGTGCCCTCAGAACCAGCAAAAGGTCCAACAGTGCTGCCATCAAGGGCCTGGATATAGGATGTTGGCAGAGAAGGGGCAGCACCATAGCGTAGATTAATCCCATTTTTATCGAGCAGCAGGAAAGAAGACCGTATCTGGGGCAATTGGGTTTCCATCCACTGGGCTAGTATGTTGAGAACATCGCTTAGAGGAGCCCCCTTAGCAATCATTCTCAGGATATGATTTTGTCCTGTTAATAAGGCTTTGACTTGCTGGCGTGAAGCTTTTGCTAAGCATGGTTCAATGCCAATTGCTAAACATGGTTCAATGCCAATACTGTGGAGCTTATTTTTTGAGAGTCCAATTTTATTAGTGTTGCAATTATCTATTCCTGGAGATAAGCTACAGCCAAGAGTATCGCTGATTTCGCGACCTTCAAAAATTAATAATACTACTGTACCAGTTTCATCCCTTACTGGCTTGAGTGAAAAGTCAATGGATATTATTGCTCCGGTGGCACTTTTGAGGTCTACTTCGTAACGAACCCACTCACCCTTGGCAGCAGCAGCAATGCTCTTGACAAGCTGCTTGGTTAACGCCCTCTGCTGCTTCTGTTGAGTTTCTGGATAAATCTGCCACCAGTTGGCATCCCAAAAATGTCGCCCGACGATGTCTGAAAGCTTCTGCCCAGTAAAGTCTAGTAGCCTTTGGTTAGCCTCAATGAGAATGCCATCAGTATTTAGTAATCCCGTGACTTGGAATGTCTGGTTAAAGATGCTTCGGAAGCGCTGTTGACTTTCTGTGAGTGCTGTTTCTAGTCGCTTATGTTCAGTGATATCTTGAGCCAAGCCTAAGATTCTCACCGGCGAACCTTCAGAGTTCCTGACGAATACAGTTTCTTGGCTTCTGAACCAGTGCCATTCACCGTTTTTGTGTCTAAGTCGGTAGTTAATCTCCAAGATGTCGCTATCTGTAGTCTCGAACAGACATTGGCGATTGCTGTTGAAGCTGTCTACATCGTCAGGATGCAAAAGGCTTGGCAATGCCTGTGTTCCTATTTGTGCGATTTCGCTGAAGGTATAGCCCAGCATTTGCGCCAGCTGGTGATTGTCGTAGGTGTGACTTTTAGCTACCAAGTCATAGATATATAGGAGGTTGCTCCTGCGGAGTAGATTGGCAAAAGGAGTTGACTGGAAAAGTTTTTCCAGACAATTCTGGCTCTCCTGCAATTTTTCCGGTTGCTGCTGGTGAGCACTCATCTCCTGTTCCCAAAGTCCTGTTCTAAAAGTATGCTTTTTGAGGCAATTTCTGCCTTTGCTGCTCCAGCTTAACCTCTAATCTGAGAGTCCGTCTAATTATCCCTCTTCTGTCACTCTCGGAAAACTCTATTAGTTCCACGATTCACCTGAACGCTGCTCTTAGAGTTCCCAGGTGTGGGGGGGTTGCGACTAGGTGATATAGCCGTCGCCACTATGATTAGGACACTTCCTTGTTCCCTACTCCCTGCTAAGAGCTCCCTTTGAATCAAAATAGAATGTCCTAACTGATATGTCCGTTGCTATAGTAAGGTCAATTAAAGAACTGCATAAAAATTTGTGCTAGATTCAGACTACTTTGTGTAAAACCAAAAACTGACTGTGCAAAAGTGATGTCTGGCAACGATAAAAGCGCGATAGGGCTAGGGGAGTTTATTCAACAGGTTAAGCAAGACCTTCTTTCTGTGGCACCTGGTAAGGAGAAGGAAGCTCCCTTTCTATTTGTTGAGTCTGTAGAACTGGAATTACAGGTTACAGTTAAGCAGACTGGCAAGGCAGGTGCAAAGGGAAATATCAAAATCAATGTACTAGGAATAGGCGGCGAGGTTGGCGGCGAGGTTGGTGGCAACGTTGGTCGAGACGATGTTCATAAGGTCAAGGTGAAATTATCTCTGCTCTTTGAGAAAGAACGTTTGATGGAGTTTTACGAAACGCTTCATGCGGATAAAGTGCCAACGACGGTGAAGAAATCTTTGGCGGGACTTCTCAAAGGTGATGAGGAGAGCAACCTGGATGATGATCTGGGTGACTAATGTCGGGAGTAATAAGTAATTGACATCCTCCCAGCGCGTGTTTCGCGGGATTCCTAAACCTCGCGATGCGAGGTTTCTGCTTCTTCCACATCTGCGTACACTACCAACTCGCGTTAGTTATGTCCCCGTCTTACGTTATGTCCACAGACTTTCGACCCATTGCAGAGTCCCGATTCCGCAAGCCCTGCGGTACGGAGTCTTACAAGACTTGGTACTTGTTGCTTAGGCTTTTTACCCAGCTAAGCATTCCTAGCCGGAACCCCCTAAACCTAGTTTTCAAGGTGCTAATACCTACTGCTTGGTTTTCGCGTGTCGGTATCTCTCAATTGTACAACTATGTGGAGGCGCGGCTTTACTCTCGTCGCTGAAAGCGAGAGTCTCCTGCCGCGAAGAAAGATGAACCAGCTGGAACTGCGCTTCTATCCAATTGAACATAGGCAAGATTGCTTTAAAGTGACTTTGGAGGGTTCTTTAGGGGAAGTTCACCAAGAACTGGTTCTACCTTTTCCAGATGATAGGCGTTTCACTGTAGTTAAAGTCTTAGAGTCAATAAAGTTTGATGAGAAGAACTTTTCTGAAGATGAGCAGGCTTGGATGATAGGTGAACAATTTCTGCTGTCGGATCAGAGTGCGTTTGAGCCTCAATACTTGCCTAATATTGGGCGTAGGCTCTATCAATTATTAGGTAAGGAGATTCAACAGGTTATTGAGGCAGCGCTAGCAGATGCTAAACGTACTCGCGTCTGGTTGCATATTCGGCTAAGGTTTCCAGCAGATGATCCCAAATACGTCCGTTTGACTGACTATCCTTGGGAGTTGCTCCATAACGATTATGGGTTTCTCGCTCACCAAGGGGTGACTTTCTCTCGCTATCTTGCTTATCGTAGTCCTCGTCCTAATTTACCACCAGTTGATTGCCTTAAGGTTATGTTAATTTCTTCTGATGCGGGTGATGAGAGAATGAAGCTGGATTCTTTACCTGATGATGAGCGAAAAGCGATCGCTTCTGGACTACAACAAACTCAGGAACAAGGGGCAATCCAACTAGAAATTCTAGAATCTCCAACCTTAAACGCACTCCGCAGGCGATTGTTACAGCGCCAAAGGGCAGCAGTTCCTCATGTTCTGCATTTTGATGGACATGGCTTTTTTGGCAAGCGCTGTAATCAAGTGGGATGTGGGAAGGCTTATAAACAGAGTGCCACTCAGTGTGAATGTGGTGCGCCACTGGGAGAAGCTCAAGGTTATTTGGTGTTTGAAGATTCTGTGGGTAAAGCTGATTATGTCAGTGCTAGAGAATTAGGAGAATTGTTGGGAAATTTGCAGCGCGGGGAGCAACCTGATTCAGATCCGGGAATTGTCTTGGTTGTTCTGAGTGCTTGTAGAAGTGGGATGTCTCGCCAGAGTGAGTCTGTCTTTAATGGGGTGGCACAAAACTTGATTGGTGGAGGGATTCCGGCTGTAGTGGCTATGCAGTATTCTATCAGGGTGGATGCTGCCAGTGCTTTTGCAGAATGGTTTTATCGATCGCTCAAGGAAAAAGAGTCATTAGCGATCGCACTGCGTCGGGGGCAGAGTGCTATAGGTATTGAAGGGAATCAGTGGTATCGTCCTATGCTTTATCTGCGTTGGGAGGATAATCAGGGAGGACAGTTATTTAAATCAGTTTCATCTGATTCTGTAACTTCATCTTTACCTACTCTTCCTGAAAGTCAAGCCCCACTGGTAGATTCTCATCTCTTCAAGTCTGATAATACTCAACAAAAACCCTCACCAAAAGTATTGTCCAATCCCAGGATAAAAGTTTATACTAATCGCTTATCACAACTGAATCAAGAGCTTGCTATCAATGAATCTCAGTTACTAGGATCACTTAGTAATCTTGACCGCTCAAGGCTAAATAATCGGTCTGAAGAGATTATGAAAGAGATAGAAGAACTAGAGACGAAATTGAGTGAATTATAGATTCTGTTATCAATAAGGATGGGAAATACTCGAAGAGAAGTTTACACTAAGCGCTTATCACAACTACATCAAGAGCTTGCTATCAATGAATCTCAGTTACTAGGATCACTTAGTAATCTTGACCGCTCAAGGCTAAAGAATCGGTCTGAAGAAATTTTGAAAGAGATAGAAGAAGTGGAGGAGAAGCTTTCACGGCTAGAGGCAAATGATGCTAATCCAAATCTCCGTCATTCAAATTTATCAAATTTAGAAAAGAGTTTTCAGAAAATTGATTTTACGAAAGCCAAGGCAATTATTAATTCAATTGAAGCAAAGTTTGGTGATGATAGTGGAGCAATTCTTTTATTTTTGCAGATGAGTACTAAACAGAAGGGTGATTACTGTCTTCAGGAAGTTTTAGAAGTGATAGACCCAAAGTACGAGAGCAAGATAAAAGGGGAGATTCTAGGAGATGTTCGACCTTATCTAATAAAATTGGATTCGTCAATTTCGGAACTTAATGAAATTGAATTTTCCAAAAGATTAGCAGAGCATTTAAAGTTGGAGTCAGAATCAGAGTTAAAAAATCTTATCAAAAAACTTTGCTTGTCCCTTCGAGGGGGCAGCGTTATATTTATCCGAGTGGAGAATTGGGATAGCCTAACTAATCGGGACAAATTTTTAGATTGGTTTCTAGAAGAATTTTGGCGACCTTTAATTAACGAATTAGCTTCTATCTTCAACAACTATAGAGGAATTAGATTTATTGTAGCTTTAACTGCTAAAAGTAAAGTTTTTAAAAAGACTTCTTGCCTTCCTTATTTTTGCACGAAACAGACGTTTGAACAGTGTAAATTTATTGAACTTCCTCTGCCGAACTGGACAGTCAAAGATCTAGAAAGATGGCTGAGTAAATTTCGAGGATTAAGTGTTCCAGAAAGTGAGCAGTTGGCAAAAGAAATTCACGCAGAAGGTGCAGGATCACCAGATACTATCTGTTCAATCTTGGAAAAGAAATATCTTGAGAAGGAGATTTAGAAATGGCAGCATCTAAAAGATTAAAATTTACAAATAATTCTGAACATCAACAAAAAAAACGACACAAAGATTCACCAACAAAGCCAGAACCTTATGTTGTTTCTCCAGAATTGCAGAAGGCGGTTAATTTGGCAATTTATCTGAGGCGACCCTTATTATTAGAAGGAGATGCTGGCTGTGGTAAAACTCGTTTGGCTTCGGCTGTTGCCTATGAATTAGGATTGCCCCTTTATCGTTGGGATGTGCGTTCAACTACTAAAGCCCAAGATGGACTTTACGAATATGATGCAATTCTGCGACTGCATGATGTACACACGCAAAAGTTAAAGCCGCCATCAACAGTACAGGAAGAAGAAATCGATGAGGATGAAGATGAAGACGAAGACGAAGAAAGGGTAAATCGTAATCCTGCTAAACCTAAACACTACCGTAGATTTGGAGCTTTAGGGAAAGCTTTTAGACTTAAGGATTGTCCAGCGGTGGTGTTGATTGATGAGATAGATAAGGCAGATTTAGATTTTCCCAATGACTTGTTGACGGTGTTAGATGAGCCTTGGGAATTTAAGATTAAGGAAACAGGGGAAAAAATTAAGGCGACAAAAGAGCCTATCGACTGTAGACCAATTGTCCTGATTACCAGTAATAAGGAAAAAGGTAATCTTCCGGCACCATTCCTGCGCCGTTGTCTATACCACTATTTAGATTTTCCTAATAACCAGAAAAGATTAAGGGAAATTGTTGATAAACACTATCAGATTAGTGGAGAAGCAGCACCGCCTTCTAATTTGGTAGATAATGCGATTGCTCGTTTCCTGAAGGTATGGAATGAGGGCGGACTTTTCAAAAAACCAGGAACTAGTGAATTTCTGGATTGGCTGAAAGCACTTCATACTTTTGAGTCAAAGCCTTATAATGCAACTCAACTGGAAAAAGACCAACTGCTGCCCTATCGAGAGTTATTGTTTAAACTTCAACAAGACTGGAAAAAGTATGCTCAAGTTTCATGAACTCCTTTAACCCCCAAGAGTTGATTACTCGTGCTTTTATTCGCCTACGCCAGAAGGGGTTTAACCTTGGTGTGGGGGAACTTTTGATAGCTGAGGAAGCCGTGGAGGGGGGATTTGGAGAAAATCCACAGGAGTTAGCAGAAACCTTGAAGATTTTATGGTGTCACTCTCCCTCTGAACAAAGTCAGTTTGACCCTATTTGGGAATCTTTGCTAGTTACTCCTAAAATGACAAAGTCTGACAGGGGGGATAGTGCTAAATCAAAATCTGGAGATGATTATCAGCAGGAGTCAGAAATTGAGAACCCATCGCCGTTATCATCTACCCCAAATATTGAACCGGAAAATAAGCCTGAATCGGAATTAGCTTCCCTTCCTATTCAGGCACCCCCTACAGCTATGGAAAATGAGGATAATTCTGCACTACAAGCTTACTATCCCATTACCCACCGTTCAATGGCCTATAGCTGGCGGTATCTACGCCGACTTGTTGCTGATGGACCTGTAGATATTCTCGATTGGGAGGAAACAATTAAGCAAGTAACCAAGCAAGGGTTTTATCTGGCTCCAGTTTACCGTAGAAGGAAAAAAAACCATGCCCATTTATTGTTGTTGCTAGACCAAAATGGTTCTATGACTCCCTGTCATGGCTTCAATCGGGATTTAGTAGAAACAGCCTGTAATCAAAGCTCTCTACAACCGGAAAAAATAAATGTATTCTATTTTCATAACGTACCTGCTGAGAATGTCTATAAAGACCTCTACCTAACAGAACCTACTCCTTTTCAAGAGATATTGACAACCTGCGATAACGAAACTAGCGTTTTAATTGTCAGTGATGCTGGAGCAGCAAGGGGGTATCGTACATTAGAGCGAATTCGAGCCACAACTCGTTTTCTCTTGAAGCTCAAGCGGTATACTTCCCTGATTGCTTGGTTAAATCCTATACCCAAGGAACGCTGGATTGGTAGTTCAGCTGAAATTATTGCTAATTTGGTGCCTATGTTTCAAATGGATAAGTATGGTTTGAGTAATGCGATCGATATTATACGCGGTCAATCTTATCACGCCTTTATCTAGGAGAGGGGGAGAGGGGGAGAGGGGGGGATGGGGGGATGGGGGGAGGGGGAGAGAGATTGTCTGTTTACTTCTTCTGCCTCCTGCCTTCTGCCTTCTGA
>JAAHGS010000215.1 GCA_010692645.1 Symploca sp. SIO2E9 | reverse complement strand
CTGGTAGCCAATTATTCGAGAAGATGCGATCGAGGAAATCTGTAAACCCCAGTACGGTCAGGTTTTCGATTTTACGCCAGCGTTCATAACGTTTGAGAACTTAACCTCGCCGATATCTTCTCCTCGCTGATGGGCTTCTGATAGAACTTGTGCCAATGCAGCAGCATCTCTAATTCCTAGATTGAGTCCTTGTCCCCCCACAGGATGACAACGGTGTGCAGCGTCTCCAATTAATGCTAGTCGAGGCTTTACATAATGCCGACACTGAAATAATTGCACGGGGAAAATAGCGCGATCGCTCTCTAGCTTGAGCTTGCCTAAGAAGCCTCCAGTGTAGTATTCCAGTTGAGTTAAAAACTCTGTTTCGTCTAGCTTCTGAATTGCTTGAGCCTCCGAATGAGGAGCACTCCAAACAATACTACAGCGATTTCCAGGTAAGGGTAACACCCCCATTGGACCATTAGCCCAAAATCGCTCGAAGGCGATATCATTATGGGGAGCTTCATGGGTAATAGTAAAGGTGACACATGACTGCCAATATTTCCAGCCTGTAGTTTTAATTCCTGCCCACTGACGAAGGCGCGATCGCGCTCCATCAGCACCGATGACCAGTTTCGTCCTTAATTGCTGTTTATGACCGTCTATTTCTACCTCGACTACTGCACCTTCAGCTTCGTAGGTAACTCCACAGGTTTTAGCGGGACATAACCAGTTCATATTAGCACATCGATCGATGTACTTTTGCAAAGACTGCAAAATAGTTTTGTGTTCGGCTACATAACCCAGAAATTCCGTTTCCAAATCGACGGTTTTAAATTTAACTATTTGAGGATCGTCGGCATCAGAAAGATAAATCTGGCGATACTTGCCAAGATAGGCAATAATTTCCTCCCAAATGCCAATTTTCTGAAAAATTATTCCAGAAAGAGGAGAAAGAGCATAGGCTTGCTCCCTGGATGCTGCTACTTCTAAAGGATTAGCTTCAATGACGATCGCACTTAATCCAGAGTTTTTGAGGGCAGCAGCTAGAGTTGCACCCACAATTCCCCCTCCGACAATAGCCACATCACAATCAAAATTAGTAACCATAAAAGCGGAGTTAGTTGAATCAAAAATATTTAAGCTTTAACTACTTGAGATCGAGCAGTTTCCCTAGACTGTGCCACAGAATCAGACTTAAGGGCGCGAAACATTCCAAATCTACAAAGTCCAGCACCAAACCCGATCCGCATTAACAACATAGTGGGTACTTCTCTCAATGATTTGATAAATCCTGAGAAGCCAAACTTGATTAATCCTTGAGGTCGAACTATTCCTTGCCAAATCGAATCAAGCCAAGAAGGGAGGGTTTCTTGTGTCCAATCTGCTGTTACTACTTCTCCTGCCACTAATCCCGTCTCTGCTATAAGTTCGGAAAAGCCTTCGATACTAGAAAAAGCTGGATGCGACCACTGGTCTAGAAGTTGACGCATTACGGGTTTTTCCCAGAAATTCAGGGGTAAGGTGCGGTCATCGCGCTGATTCCAGTCTGCTACGACTAAAATACCTCCAGGTTTTAATACTCGCATCATTTCTGAAGCATATTTAGCTTTATCTGGCATATGGGGTCCAGCTTCAATCGACCAAACCACATCGAAACTATTGTCTGGAAAAGATAGTGCCAAAGCATCATCTACCTGGAATTTAGCCGTAACTCCTTCAGGGGTTAATTCTGTTGCCCGTTGTACTTGTTTGGGGCTAATGGTAATACCTGTCACCTTAAACCCATAATCTTTGGCTAAGATACGGCTGCTGCCACCGATTCCACAACCGACATCTAAAACAGTTGTCTTGGGAGGTAATTTATCTAAACCTCCCCACTTGACCATTTCGTGAACGAAGTCAGCTTTGGCTTGCAAAAAATCTTTACGCTGCGGTGGTGAACCATAATGCCCTAAGTGGATATGTTCGCCCCAGTAAAATTCTAAAATACCGTCTTGAGTCCATTCATCATAGGAATTGGCTACCGTATCAGACGATTCATAACTGCGGGCAGTGATTAGATAAAGCGCGATGCCAACCACTAATAGTAAAACCAGAAATCCCAAGGCGTAATATATGTACATTGAAATCAAACCGTAATATTTGTTGCTATAAAATCGAGTTATCAACACCTCGATTGCGAGACAGTGCGGACTCGGCGGTTTCCGTCGATAAGCAACTGTCGAGGGCGGATAAGCCGAGGGAACCTCGGCATCCCTCTCGGTCAAAATCCCAGGCTTTTGGCTTAAAGCGGTTTTTTGGTGTTATTAACCTTTTCGTCCACAACCAGGGGGATAATAGCCTGAGTAGTAAATGGGTGGAAAAGAAGGATGAGAGTAGTTTGGTATAGTCTGTATTACCAGCCAGACAAGACTAGAGTGAATTGCTGATAAGACAACAGCCCAGACAGTATCTTTTAGGAAAATTTGCCACAAAACTGTAGAACTAAATCCATGTCCGCCCATTAACTGAGCAATGAAGACGATACTGCCCTGATAAATGGCATAACCACCGACAACAGCGGTCGCTAACCAAAGTAAATAATCTCGAAAACTACGACGGCTAAATTTTGGTTGCAGTGTAATTAACCAAGTAA
This sequence comes from Symploca sp. SIO2E9, assembly GCA_010692645.1. Classification (GTDB taxonomy): domain Bacteria; phylum Cyanobacteriota; class Cyanobacteriia; order Cyanobacteriales; family Coleofasciculaceae; genus SIO3C6. The sequence goes on along the minus strand of JAAHGS010000215.1, from coordinate 8,120 downwards.
TCAGCAGTGTTCCCAAACCCATTACTAGCCCCCAAGTCAAAGACTCTAAAGTACGGGGATATTGGCGAATCGTAAAACCATAAAGCTGATTGGCAAACCAGATACTTGTAACAGTAATAAGTGCTTTTTTGCGAGTTAAAGTGTTACCAGCTACCGCAGCAAAACCGACTAAAGGCACATGGGCATAGATAATACTGCTAGCACTACCAATAGCAATTAGAGAGAGCTGCCACTTATTGCTATTACTTACCATTTCCCCTGCTGTTTGCCATAAATTTAGCTGACTCAAAGCAGCCAAGGAAAATTTTTTAGGTGGTACTTTGAATGAGAATACGTAAGGATTCAGAGCAGGTTGTGAATCAACTAATCTCGAACTATCGAGTTTTTTGCTCTGGGAATTCATCTTTTAGTCCTTTTCTTACGAACATCATTTTGTAGTGTTATGGCGATCGTCAAAGAGTTTTTATTTTTAGTTAAAGCAATACTTACTTGTATTAGGACACTCATTACTCATTACAGACCGTGCAGTCAGCTAATATTTGTCCTAAACTATGTAATATACTGCTGCGATCAGTGCGATCACGCAGTGCCAGGCTTCGCCTGATCGCACCATCTAACATTCCTACGGTTTATTCTTGCCGTTGTCTGGGTACTCCAAACAAGGTAAAACCCATCGGATTAGTTGGGTATCGCTATTGAAATATTTATTGTTCCAAGACCACAGCTGTGAGGACACTCTCGAAAACTTATAACGAGAAAACAATCGATTTAATCGCCAAGATTGAGAGCAAGATAGCTGAAGTGACGGAAAGCCATCGCATTTAACAACTACACCTTTGATAATCGTTGCGTAGTTAAAAAGGTCGTAGTAAAAGAATTAATAATTTGTGCAATTAAAAAGTATTTAAACATCTGTACCTCGCAGATTAGTTTGTTTTTTAGTGTTAACATCGGCGGGCATTCTGACTGAGAGAATTTGAGATTCCCATCACAGTTGCGGGACAGCGTTGGATTTACACCAAACTTTCCCCATTGCTTCTAATGACTGTTCCTCATTAGAACCGATTGCTTATGTTTAATGATAACCTAAATTAGACTTAGATTTACCTAATTTTTTTACTTTGGCCAAAAGTAGCGAAGCTGTCACCAGGGGCAATCTAGCCTGAAACCATTGCCACACATTCATTTCAGACTCGATATTTTGCCTTTAACTCCAAAGACCTTCAAATCTAGCTAATGCAGGTTAAGCTTTATCCATCTTCGCGTCGGGTGAACGAAATTTTGCGTGGGATTTGAGTTCTCCGCGTCTGGGCGTCTCCCCCTCTGCTTAATTATTTCCCCACACCTTTTTTCGCTCACCCCTTCGCGTCTGGGCGTCTCCCCATCCCCCCATCTCCCCCTCTCCGCCTCTCTCCCTCTGCAACTGCTTCTCAATCAAAACCTGATTCTCCTTCATCTCTGAAAGCTTTAAATACTCAAGCGCAATTTGCCCTGCCGTCGGGTATTCCCTCTGCATCTCCAACAGCAATACCAAAGTATGTCGAAATCGCAGTTGCTCGAGCTGCTTATTAGTAACAATCTGCACAGCAACCATCGCTCCCCATAGTCCTAGCAGTGAAGGTACTATCGGCAACCACCACCCCTGTACAAAAGCCAGAAAGCATCCCCCCAACAGCCCACTACTGATAATTACAATACTAATAACTAAAGCGGACGCAGATTTCAAGCGCCAACTAACTATCGCTCCTACCCCAGCCCAAACTAAAACCCATAGCAATTCCATCGGCTCAGACCAAACTCGGATCAGTGGTCTTCCATCCAGAGCTGCACTAATAATTTGACTAGCTATATTAGCGTGAAGAGTTACTCCTGTAATTGCATCTGGAGAACCAAACAAACCCCCACTATAGGGCGTATAGAAATTATCCCTGATGCTTTCAGCTGTAGTGCCAATTATCACCAAGCGCTCACGCAAACTCTGGGGGGGAATTTGATTATTTAGTACCTCCTGTAAAGAAAAGGTCAAACAACAGGCTTCAGGAGACCTAAAATTAAGTAAAATCTGATATCCTCCAGACTGGGCACGTACATACCCCCCATAGTTGCGTTCAAAACGCTCAAAAACAGCTTGGCCCAAGCGCAATCGCTGGCCATAGGGGTCAAGTTCTTCGATGGCAATCCCCTCGGCGGATAAGTAATGTAACGCCATTCTCACCGCCAAACCATAATGCAGCTGTTGATCAGAGATTACCGATAACAAGCCGCGACGCACCTTACCATCAGCATCCTCCACCTGATCCGTAAACCCCACCTGCTCCAGTTGCTTGAGTACAGGGGGTGGGGCTACTCGATTACCCACCACTTTCTCAATTCCAAATAAGTTCGGCGTCGATTCAAACAGGCGAACTAACTCAGTATGTCCTGGTTCCACAGGTAAATCCCGATAAATATCCAGACCAATTGTTCGAGGTTCCTGGGCTTTAAGATTCGTAATTACCTGCCCCAGCAAACGATCTGGGATTGGCCACTGCCCCACTTCAGTAATATCTTGTTCATCGATAGTGATGAGTATAATTCGCTTCTCTGGCAACTCCAAGGGACGCCAGCGAAAAAACTGGTCGAGTACATCCCACTCCCAACCCTGCAATAGCCCAATCAAACGCAGCAGCAAAACTGGCGCGGTGATACTTAGAGCCATCCCTGGAATCCAGCCCCAGCCAACTCTGCGCCTTTGAAGCTCTTGATTAGCTCTGTGCCGTGCTCTGGCTAAGAGCTCACTAGCTTGTTCAACTGCTTTTAGCTCACTTTGAGCTTGGCGCTTGGCTAATTCTTGGCTTGCCCCTAAAAATTGATAATCTTCATCACTAAGGCTTTTCCCCAAAGCCCACGTCAAAGCATCCTGCAAGGTTTGTCCTCGTAATAGATGCGACTGATCTTTCTTGCCACTTGCCATCCAAACATCTAAAGACTGGGCATAGGGGCGGAGATTGGCTAATTGTTGGCTAACCCAATCAGCATTAAACACGGCTCGATAAATCGGGTTTTTTACCACTAGCCGCCCTTGCTGGTTAACCACTAAACCCGACAGCAATAGTTCGAGCTGTTCTCGACTCTCATCAGCTAAGACTGGAGTAGAGGATAAATTACCATCTCTTTCTGATTCCTGTAACTCCTGAACTTCTGACTCCTGACTCCTATAATTCAAAATCTGCTGGTAAATTCCCAACACCCTGCAAGTTCTTTGTGGGTTAGCTAAAAGCCGGTCATGAATTGTGCGCAAATGCTCAGGCTCATCTTGCAATTGCCAGTCTTGGATAATAGATTTTCTCACAATTTGAGCAATCTGCTCTCTCTCATCAACAGGATATTGGTTTTCCTCAGATTCGTTCATCGTTGATTGCTGATCGTTAATTGCAATCAACGGTGAAGGATGAACTATCGAATTACTCTCCCTGGAGTAGGGAGAGGAACCTTCAAGGCTCTGTTTTCGGTGTAAATGAGACACCGAATGCTGAATCAATAACTGACACAGCTTTTGAGTCAGGAATGGTTGTCCTCCAGTCCAACTCAAAACCTCTGCGATTGCCAGTTGAGGGTTATCAACATATCCCTCTAAGCCCTGTGCTAAAGTTTGGGCTTGTGCTAACTCAAAACCATCAAGAGCAATTGCTTGACCGATATTGAAGGGTGTTCTCAGAGGATCACTCATTAAATCTGATGGTGTGGCGACTCCCAAAAGCACAAATGTTAGACGTTGATACTCCTGATTAAGACTACGTCGGTTATAGCAGGAGCGAATCAGTGCAAAAAAATCATTAACAGAGAAATCTAAACTCCGAACACTGTCAATCTCATCTAAAAAGATTGCCAGCTTTGCAGGAGAGTGACCCTCTTGGATTCCGACTTCAGCCAGCAGAATTTCTTCAATAAATCGCCCCAACCTCTGAACAGGAGAAATATCAAGCAATTCACGCCACCAGGCTTTAAGATTTACTTTCGAGAGTAAGTCAAAACCTTGCCAAAGTTCAACAGCTAATCCCTTATACCATTGTTCAGGGGTGAGGTTCTCAGTGCCAATCCTACTCATGTCTACGGCTGCGCAGCAAACCCCCTCCTGCTCAAGCTGGTGGAACACTTGCACCATGAGGCTAGACTTGCCCATCTGTCGCGCGTTAAAGATATAACAAAATTCACCGTTGCTCAAGGCGTTATAAAGGTCAACATCAGCCTGACGCCTTATATAGTAGGGATGATCCTTATTCAGGCTTCCTCCAACTTGGTAATTGCTCATGACATGAGTAGTATTGATGAGTACAGTACTAACTCTTTACTCTACATACAAATAATATTAACCTTGCCGTTAACCATTATTAAAGTTGTAGATCTAATGATATATCTAATACAAAATCTCATATAAAATTCCGATAGGATACCCTCCTGTCGATCCTATGAACCTTGATTCTCTTCTCGAAATAGTTAATCGCAAGCTGCTTGAGAGCAGCAATCGTCCCCTTAACTCAGCAGAAACTATGGTTCTGCGGGGAATCTGGCAGCATCAAACCTATAGCGAAATTGCTCATCACGAGGGCTATAGCTCCGGATATTTTACTAATGTTGTCCCCCCAGAGTTGTACCGACGACTCTCTAGTCTCGTTGGTAGGCGAGTCAACAAGAAAAACTGTCGAGTGCTGCTCGAATCCTATGGGGCTGCACAGGAACTAACCCAGAAAATATTCCAGGGGCAAGGGCATGCTCTATTTTCTCTACCTCTCAATCAGGAAATCTTGCCTCCCTACCCCAGTGGTTCAATTCCCCTTGATTCCCTGTTCTACATTGAACATCCTTGCCTAGAACAACAGATATATCAAGAAATTAATAAACCTGGCTCCTTAGTGCGCATTAAAGCTCCTGGAGAAATGGGCAAAACTTCCCTGCTACTGAGAATCCTAGAGTATGCTAACAACCAAGACTACCGCACAGTTAGCTTGAATCTGGAACAAGTGGACGAAGAGATTTTTAACAATACGAATAAATTGCTACGCTGGCTATGTGCCCACGTCACCGAAGAGCTTGAACTTCAACCCCAACTCGATGACTATTGGGATGAAGATATTGGCAGCAAAGTCAGCTGTAGTCTATACTTCCGAGGCTATCTCTTAGAGCAAATTGACGCTCCCTTGGTTTTGGTATTAGATGAAGTCAACCAGATTTTTGAGCATCCTCAAGTGGCAAAAGATTTTTTATCTCTTTTGCGCTCATGGTATGAAGAAGCAAAAAGACTCCCGATTTGGCAAAAGCTTCGTTTGGTTATTGCTCACTCCACTGAGGTTTATGTACCCCTACAACTCAATCATTCTCCTTTCAATGTTGGGCTAGCCATTCAGTTAACTGCTTTCAACCTCGAACAGGTACAGCAGTTAGCCCAACGCTACCAACTTAACTGGAGCAAAGGTAAACAAGCCCAGCAACTTATGGCAATGGTGGGAGGACATCCAGCTTTAGTGCATACAGCACTCTATTACCTCAGTCGTGGGGAACTAACCCTGGCTCAATTACTGGAGGAGGCTCCTACCTCTAGCGGAATTTATCACCATCATCTGCAGCGCCATTTGGCAACTCTACAAGAACAACCGACATTAGCGCAGGCTCTTTGCACAGTCTTAAATGCTGGGCAAGCTGTGAATTTAGAACCGATGCTTGCCTATAAGCTCAGCAGTATGGGACTAATCAATCAGTCAGGAAATGGGGTGAGTGTAAGTTGTGAGTTATACCGAAAGTATTTTACAGAAGTGCTTAGTCAGGAAACGCTTATTAAAAATTAAGATAGGTAAGTATTGCGGAATTTGCCGCCCAGATGCGGTGTTGTCTCCCACATAATTTTACGATGTCCCTAGAGTCTACCGTCGGCGAAGCTGCCATTGAGCAAAATCTAGAGCAGTTTCTTTTAGTATTATCTGTTTCTTTAACTGTAGCAACTGTATCACGAATTTTTCCCTGGTTCCGTAAAATTCCTTACACCTTACTATTAGTAATTGTCGGCTTAGGCTTGGCGTTTGTCGATGTGCGGTTGGTGAATCTATCACCTGAATTGATTCTAGAGATTTTTCTGCCCCCATTACTGTTTGAGGCTGCTTGGAATATTCGTTGGCGAGACTTAAAGCGGGATTTGGTACCGGTGAGTCTGTTTGCCATCTTCGGCGTGGTGATTTGTGTGGTGGGCATTGCCTTAGCAATCAATCAATTAACAGGATTACCTCTGACAACTGCTTTATTAGTAGGAGCAAGTCTTTCGGCAACTGATCCTGTTTCTGTAATTGCTTTATTTAGGGAACTTGGTGCCGATAAGCGTCTGAAAACTGTAATGGAGGGCGAGAGTTTATTTAATGATGGTGTTGCAGTTGTTGCCTTTAGTTTATTAGTAGGGCTACCACTAGGAACAGACAAGTTCACGATTTCTAATACTATTGCCAGTTTCTTAGTATTTGTTGGTGTAGGAATTGGCGTCGGCTGCTTAATCGGTTTTGGGATTTCCTTCCTTACCCAACGCTTTGATATACCTCTGGTAGAGCAATCTCTGACTTTGGTTTCAGCCTATGGCACCTATCTAGTTACCGAAAAATTAGGTGGTTCTGGTGTAATTGGTGTTGTCACTGTGGGTTTGATTTTGGGTAATTTTGGCTCCCGCATTGGTATGAACCCGCGCACTAGGCTAATTGTCTCCGAATTTTGGGACTTTTTAGCATTTTTTGTTAATTCTATTGTCTTTCTGCTCATTGGTGACCAAATATACTTCTCTAGTTTGGGTGAGAATATAGATTTAATTATTGTCACCGTTATCGCAGTACTACTGACCAGAGCGATCGCTATTTACAGCTTGGGCGCTTTAAGTAATTGGCTGGCAAAATCTGCCATTGGTTGGCGAGAGCAGACAGTGCTGTGGTGGGGAGGCTTGCGGGGTTCTGTTTCTATTGCCCTAGCCTTAAGTGTGCCAGTTATCTTAGAAGGGCGACAAGAAATTATTAATGCAGTGTTTGGCGTAGTACTATTTACATTACTAGTACAGGGTTTGACCACTCAATTTTTCTTAGAAAAGCTCAATTTAATTGGAGATCAACCACTGCGTCAGCAATACTCCGAGGCTTTAGCTCGTCGTGTTGCCCTCAATCGAGTCAAAGACTATCTTTTAGAAGCAGGAAATACCAAAGAGATTGACTCAGAATTTGCCCGCTACCAAGCAGAGTTAGTGCAATTTCAAATTAACCGCATCCAGGAGGAAATTGAAGAGCAACTAAAAAAGCATCCCCAGTTACAAGCCCTGGATATGGAACAAGTACAAGAAAAAATGGTAGATATCGAAGCAGACACCTATGCAGAATTTATTCGCTCCGGGCGTTTAAACGAAAACCTCTCCCCCTTAATGCAGGAAGCCTTAATTGAAGCGGATAAAAAAGTTCGTACCTCTGCTTGAATAAGTAGGTAATAAGTAATTAAATAAGTACTAATCTAAACTTATTACTTATTACTTATTACTTATTACTTATTCCCTATTACTTCTCATCAAAAGTATTTTCTACCCCAACCCCAGTCGCCTGTTCAATTAAATTTTCTGCTTGATCAGGATTACTATAAATCAACTCTAAAAACTCATACTTATCCTTGCCAACCATCTGGGCATAGAACCCTACTTCACTCATGATTCTTTGCTCTGACTGTCTTAAATACATGCTCAGACAGTGACGTGCCTGGGTAGTTGTTTGGCGCTTGGTTCTAAAAAATGCCAGCGCACTCAATAAGTGGTCTTCATAAGGAGCAAGGGGTTTGAGGTATAATTTTTTGGGTTGTTCCATGGTTTTGTGATCTATATTTTGACCTCTGTGCAAAGCTCTCTCCTCCTAGGAGAGAGGCTTCAGAATAGGATTTTTCCAGTACTTGACTCCTATGGGATTAGCTTTGCTGCTAGCCCTTTGGGCTAATTGCATTGATCATAATTTACAAAGAAGTAAGCTGCATCCCACGTCTTTTAAGCGTGGGATGTAGCGTTAAGGCTTTCAAGCCGCGTTAGATGTTTGGTTGATCCTCGATTGTAGACATACTATCATTATTAAAAGGGTTGGGAGTTC
>JAAHGS010000214.1 GCA_010692645.1 Symploca sp. SIO2E9 | reverse complement strand
CAGACAGAGACGTGGCAGCCGCTCAAGTAGTCGCAATACGCGGACTTGCAGCCGTAGGGCATACGGTCAAGATGCTTAGTGAGGGTAAATTCGTTGGAATCCCCACGACCTAAGAATCCCTCGCTTTTAGCGATGGGAGTGTCAATAAAGCTTCTGCCTGAAATTTCCTCTAGCGAACCAATTCAAAAGCAGATTGAACTCCTCAGAGAGTTTCCCCTCGATGAGCATTTAGCTAGAAATGCCCTCAGCTGCTTTCACTCTTCAGAATTAGCCCAAGCCTTAAATAAGCTGCATACTGTGTTCTAGCATGGTCTATGATTGATTGTTTGAGTTTGTTGTTTTTACTGAGTCGAGCAATGTCATCCTTATACTCCTGATTGGAATCACCTGTATTCGGTGCTATCGATTGGATCAAATCTCTATATGATTGTGCAAACCCCTCTCCCCTTACAAAGAAACCACCAAGATCGAGAAACCTAGAGTTGGCGATGTCATATGCTTGTGCGTCATCCCCGGAAGTCCAGTTGGCAAACAGAGGTGTCTGCATAAATTGGAAGTTTGAGGTCACACCATCGGCGCTTTTGATACCTGGGTATTTATCTGCCAAACCCTCGTAAAGAAATTGGAATTGTGATTTTTCATTGAAATCCATGATTTATTACACCTATTGCTCGTTTTTTTTGCTAGGATAATACTTCTATGAGTATTATTCACGATATCTTAGAAACCTTTGTGATTTTATAAGATAAATTGGTAAGCTGTCAAGAAAATATAATTTAATTGCTTTTGGCTTCACTGAAGTTACCCCAGCTTTTTAAAGAGTAGAAATTGATCAGAGTGTCAAATTTGTCAAAATGCCATCATTAAATGCTGTATCGCTTAACATACCTTGTCTGTGGAAATTACTCATAATACGAAAAACCGGAAAGTGACAGAAGAGGGATAGAGGCTAATATCTTTTTCTTTCTGTTGGGGGTGGGTGAACGAAATTTTGCGTGGGATTTTAATTCTCCGCGTCTGGAGCGTCTGGAGCGTCTGGAGCGTCTGCTTACTTGTTCCCCCACCCTTTTTTTCGCTCACCCGCCGCCGGGGATGTTCAAATGCTTGAGAAAAACTCTGAAATCCTCTCCCCCTCTCCCTTTCCCTCCCTCTCCCCCTCTATTAAAAAATGCCAGTTAAATCTGTGAGAGCTTAGTATTAGTGGTGTTCTTAATCATGCGCAAGTCGGGGGAGCGCCAGTGACAATGACGTTAACACAGGTTTGGGGGTCTGTAATTATCTTTACATTCTGTCCCCTTCTTGGTGGACTCCCTCTAATTTCTTGGATTACCTATGCCTTGACAAGTCGTCAACTGGCGCACTTAGGCACTGGTAATATCTCAGTTTCAGCAGCTTTCTATCATGGAGGACGTTTAGTCGGTATTCTGGCTGTCTGCTCGGAGGCACTCAAGGGTATTGCAGCAGTCTTAATCGCCCGTTACTTTTTTCCCACAGAGCCAACTTGGGAATTGCTCGCTCTAATTATGCTGGTGATGGGTCGTTATTGGATGGGTAAAGGAGCGGGGACTACTAATGTAGTCTGGGGTGTTGTCGTTCATGACTGGAAAACTGCATTCTTGGTGTTTTTGATAGCAGGCATTAGCTTTACAATCCTAAGGGAACGTCGCAGTGGACGTCTTGGCGTCTTAATTTTGTTCCCATTGATCTTGGCACTGCTACATCCAGAAAATCCGGCGCGAATTATAGTCGCCTCCGCTCTTGGTTTATTGTTAGCCTGGATTTATCAAAAAATTCCTGATGACTTAGACCTTCCTCCCGAGGAAGGTAAAGTTAAATCTCAAAGAGTGTTTCGTTTTTTTAGAGGCGATAAAGCCATTATTTCCCTAAATTCTGAGCTAGACTACCGCCAAGTCGGGCAAAAAGCGGCAACTCTGTCCCAGTTGAAGCGCTGTGGTTATCCAGTTCCTACCGGATGGGTACTATCCCCTGGAGATGATCCGGAAACTTTGATTAAGTACCTGCCAGTTTCTGAGTCCGAACCACTAGTAGTACGTTCTTCAGCAATTGGGGAAGATTCCGAACTCTCATCAGCTGCAGGGCAATATCAAAGTGTTTTGCAAGTCAAAACTGAAACAGCATTGCGAGCAGCAATTACTGTAGTCTTAGATTCCTACAATCACCCAGTTGCTGTTGACTATAGACGCCAGCGCCAGTTGCCAGACACTTCCATGGCAGTACTAGTGCAAAAACAAGTCTTGGGGGTTTTTTCCGGTGTTGCCTTTAGCCGTGATCCTATCTCCCAACAAGGTGAGGCAGTGGTGATTGAGGGGGTAGCAGGGGATGCAACACAGGTGGTATCAGGACGAGTAACCCCACAGCAGTATCGAGTTTATCTCCAAGAGTATGAGGAACAAGGGAATAAAAGCGCCAGGGGGAATGGCTCTAGTCCAATCCAGGAAGAAACTGCAAACTCTCACCCCCAGACTTCGTCCCGATCAGTTAATATCTCCTTCCAAATTGAGGGTAGTGGTGATTTACCATCTTCCCTAATTGAGGAAGTGGCAGTTTTAGCGCGTCAGTTGGAGGAGTACTATCACGGTATACCCCAGGATATTGAATGGAGTTATGATGGTCAGCAGTTGTGGTTGCTACAGGCGCGATCAATTACTACTTTGCAACCTATGTGGACACGCAAGATTGCTGCTGAGGTCATTCCGGGACTAATTCGACCTCTGACTTGGTCAATTAATCTTCCCCTCACTTCCAAAGTTTGGGGAGAAATTTTTACCTTAGTCTTAGGTAAGCGTGCCCGTGGATTAGATTTCCAAGAGACGGCAACGCTGCATTACTCCCGCGCTTACTTCAATGCCACATTCTTGGGAAAGATTTTTCGGCGTATGGGCCTGCCGCCAGAAAGCCTAGAGTTTCTTACCAGAGGAACTAAGTTTTCTAAACCGCCGCTTTTCTCTACACTGCGCAATTTGCCTGGATTACTACGCTTGTTGGGTCGAGAGTGGGGTTTAGATACAGACTTTGATCAAGATTACCAACAAATATTTGCTCCAACCCTAAGTCAGGTTGAAACTATACCTGAGTCTTCGCCTTCTGTGCTACTAGAACGAATAGAAATAATTCTGGAGGCATTGAACAAGGCAACTTACTATAGCATTCTGGCTCCCTTGAGTATGTCGCTGCGGCAAGCACTTTTGCAGGTTAAGGATAAAGAACTCGATAATAGCCAGACGCCTGAAGTCGCTAGCTTGCAAGAAATATCTCAATTGGCAGCAGATGCGCGTCACTTGTTGAGTCTTGAGCAAGTAACAGACTGGAGTAGTCCTTCTCTGTTTACTACCTTAGTTGAAATTCCTGATGGTCAAAGTATTTTAGATCAGCTTTACCAATTTCTTGAGAGTTACGGTTATCTGAGTGAAGTGGCAACAGATATTGCAGTTCCGAGGTGGAAAGAGGACCCCCGAGTAGTTCGGCAGCTGTTTGCTCAGTTTCTCAATGACCCACCACCGATACCGAAACAACCCAAGCGTCAGCGCTGGAAAGCTGAGGTAGTACAAGCGCGTCTTAATCTCAAGGGTCAAGTTACACAGGTTTACTCTCAGCTGCTGGCTCAATTGCGCTGGAATTTTTTAGCATTAGAGAAAATCTGGCTAAAATCTGGTTTGCTATCTCAATCAGGGGATATCTTTTTTTTGGAGTTTTCTGAGATCGAGATTTTGGTTGTCGATGCTGATGAGCAATTGAAGGAACAGATTCCTCAGCTAGTACAACAAAGACGAGAGCAATTGGAAAAGCACCGCCAATTGAGAACAGTACCATCCCTAATTTATGGCAATTCTCCTCCTGATCCTGTTGCCTCTGACTATTCATTACAAATTCATCAAAAGTTGCTGCAAGGGATTGGTGCCAGTTCTGGGCAACTAGAAGGTATAGTTAAGATCGTGGTCAACTTGCAAGTTACTCCCATAATTGACAGGAAAACTATTTTAGTTGTACCTTATACTGATTCTGGTTGGGCACCACTGCTAGCTCGCGCTGGTGGTTTGATTGCGGAAGTGGGAGGGCGTCTTTCCCATGGGGCAATTGTGGCTCGCGAGTATGGTATTCCTGCGGTTATGGATATTGAAAATGCTACTGAGGTTTTGCGAGATGGTCAGCGGGTGCTAATTGATGGTCAGTTGGGAATTGTTGAATTATTGGAGTAAAGGCGACTTTTGAGATAAAAACTATCAGCATATCTGGTTTTAAATCAACCCAGCAAGATTTCCCTCTTGCACTTAACTAAGTAGACCCAAAGCGAGAAAAAGTGTTACCTTGGGCGGAATGGATTGGCGAAAATGCCAGCCGGAGATAAGCTAATGACTGATTTAAGCAAGTGTGCTTTTGGGAAGGTAACGAAGATATTTGATGGAGATACCTTCACTTTCGAGGTTTTGCGCCAAGGAGAGAATCTTGATTTCCCCGATATTGAGGGGTTAATCAGAATCCGTATTGCCTGCATTGATACCCCAGAGACTAAACAGGGAGCGATCGCTCATCAAGCCAAAAATATGCTAACTAGGTTAGTAAGCGATCACAATAATCACCTTTGGATTGAGCCGTCTGGCAAGTCCCATGACCGCATAGTGGCTTGGGTGTTTGGGAAAAACCCTCATGAAGAAGACATAACCGATCTTGGCAAAGTCTTAGTGTTAACTGGTCAAGCCAAAGTTTTGTACAATCACCTTAATGACTATCCTCACAAGTGGGAAACTTACATTAAAGCTCAAGCTGAAGCTCAACTAAGGCGCAGGGGAATTTGGAGCAAAGATTGTATTGAACCCGATACTTTCAAAATTCTACAGCGCCTTTGGAGATGTGAGGAGCTTTTGAAAGAAAATCGAATTGAGTTTTAAAAAATTCCCATTTGCCTAGGTACTTATTTATAGCTCCTGTGAGAACAACCAAAAGCGTTGCCCACTGCCAGATGGAATGTCGGTATGAATTTCCTTGAAGCCAAGATGCTTGTAGAGACCAACATTTTTAGGATTCTCTGTTCTCAGCAAACAAGCTGAATACCCCCGACTCCGCATTGTATCCATTGCGGATTGGATCAGTTGTTTACCAAGCCCACGACCAGCATAGCTGGGATCAACACCTACGACCCATAGGTAGGCAAACCCCTTTGGAGCATGTTTTTTGAGTGCATGTTCACAGACTGTATCATGCCTCTGAAGCCGTTTGAAGGCAGATAAACCAATTGATAAGGGCAGCCAGATTAGACCACTGCGGACTAATTCCAGGATTTTTAATGGCCAAGCAAAAGACTCACCAGAGAGCCAAATTAATACGCCACCCCCACCTGGGGCAATTTCAACACCACCACAGCGTAGACCATAACGAATCAGGAGTAAAAAGAGCTTTGTCAGTTGCTGCACTCGCGTTTCGGCATTGGGCAACATGTAGGTCATGAAGGGGTCTTTGGCGAACGCCTGACCCAGCAACGCAGCGGCAGTTTTTTGCTCGCTGATAGTCAATGAATTATTCAAATGAGTTGACACGGCTCTCTCCAAAGTTTGATGTACAAGTTAACTAGAAATCCGAAATCAGTTGCGCAACCTTTGATGAATCTGGCCTCCAGCTTCCAGAATCTTTGGGAACAAGCTTCAGAACACGACGTTAGGCACCCCTCGCTTCGCTAGCGCTTTCATTTCTGGGTGCGGAGTAATCTTTGAATAAAAAAAACAATGGCAAGCCCAAAATAAAAGTTAGCGTCCAGCCCAGTGGATGAATTAGCGCACCCCCGATCGCAAATAGCGAGACCATAGGTTCAACGTAACTTTCCTGTCGAATCTGTCGAATGGTGATATCGGACAAGTCTGAATCGACTAAGTGTCGATTTTGAGTGGCATAAACCCAGGCGGCTGTAGAAAAGATACCGACTCCCGAGACTGATAGGCTGTAGAAACATTGAGTGACGAAAACACCGTCATAGGAAGAGTTGTCGTTCGACTAAAATATGAGTTAAGCTCACGTTTTAAATATATGAGCTATGCTCATGTTTTGTCAATAGGGGATTGATTAAATCGTGGAAAAATCTTCAAAAGCGACACCTGGGAGATGGCGCAAACCAAAGCAAGCTCGTAGTTTGGAGCGAGTTGAGCGGATTTTGGATGTTGCGGAGGCAATGTTTATGGAGAATGGATATGCAGCCGCAACGACGAAAGAAATCGCGGCTCAGGCGGAGGTTCCCATCGGCTCCCTATACCAGTTTTTCCCAGATAAAGCGGCTATTTTGGAAGCCTTGGCGGCACGCTACACCGATTTACTCAACCAGCGTTTACAAACATTTGACACGCCTGAAATGCTTCAGCTTCCCTTGTCGGATTATCTGAAGCAACTCACTGAGGGAATTGAGCAGTTTTTTGTTGAATACCCTGGCTATCGCGCTGTTTTTATGGAAATAACAACCACAATGCCAGAGGTGGATGAGGCTAATGATGCCAAACTCATTGAGACGATGGCGTCTATATTGCCAAAACTGCATGCATCGCTCAGTTTAGAGGATCGTAAGGTGATATCGTTTGTTCTTGTCAAGGCAGTAGGCAATTTACTCTGGATTTCTTTAGGGCAAGAACCTGATTTACGCCAACGCCTAGTAATTGAGACACACCGGCTAGCATTCAATTATCTGAACGCCTGGCGGCAGTCCCTACCTTCAACGAAGTAAACTTTTAGTTGGCGCATTTTTGTTTATACCTTGTAAATATAAAAATTACAAAGAAGTAAGCTGCATCCCACGTCTTTTAAGCGTGGGATGTAGCGTTAAGGCTTTCAAGCCGCGTTAGATGTTTGGTTGATCCTCGATTGTAGACATACTATCATTATTAAAAGGGTTGGGAGTTCAACCCTAGGCGTAGGAGATGTCAGACAGGCTGTG
Organism: Symploca sp. SIO2E9; assembly: GCA_010692645.1. Lineage (GTDB taxonomy): Bacteria > Cyanobacteriota > Cyanobacteriia > Cyanobacteriales > Coleofasciculaceae > SIO3C6. The sequence continues at coordinate 3,855 of JAAHGS010000214.1, read as the reverse complement.
CCTGCAATCTCACCCTTAATGCCTGAATCCCACGAATTCAATTCGTGGGAGTGGCTCAACTGCTGTCAGTGCCCCTGAAATTTGGGAGCAATTAGAGCTTCTAAAGTTTCAGTTTTAGTAACAGATGTGGGATTTAGTAGGAATGAGGCAGCTTTTTGTGCTATTGCCTCAGATACGTGCACCTGCTTGAGGATAACTAAGCCTTCCTCGATAAAAGAATCTCTCACTAGGAGGGTTTCTCCTTTGTTGAAGGAAGTTTCGTAGAAAACTTCTTTAATGCCTGCTGAAATGATCAACTTCAGGCAGGAGAGACAGGGCTCTAAAGTCACGTAAATACTTGCACCAGCAGTAGCGATACCATGTTTAGCTGCTTGTGCGATCGCATTTGCCTCAGCATGAACTGCACGAGATGGCATTGTCTTGCTAGCATCACAACTGCTTAAACCAGGATAGCAGTATCCTTGTGCTGTACAATGAGCTGAACCAGAGGGAGGACCGTTGTAACCGGTTGCTAAAACCTGCTTATTTTTGACAATAACTGTCCCGACAGGAAAGGCAAGACAAGTTGAGCGAGTAGCTGCTAGTTTAGCCAGCATCAGAAAGTACTCATCCCAGGTTGGTCTTTGAAAGTCTTCATCCATTATTTACCTGTTGAACCAAATCCTCCAACACCTCTATCAGTTTCACCCAATTCTTCCACACTTTTTACCTGCACTGATAATACAGGCTTAATCACCATTTGGGCTACCTTCATACCGATTTCCACTTTGAATGGTGATTTGCTATGATTAATTAAAATTACTCCAATTTCTCCTCGATAGCCTTGATCTATAGTTCCAGGGGTATTAAGGACTGTTACTTGATGCTTAAGAGCTAAACCACTACGCGGTCGAATCTGAGCCTCGGTTTTTGGAGGCAATTCAATGCTAATCCCTGTAGATATCAAGCTACTTTCACCAGGTTTAATAACAACTTCTGAGGTAGAAAATAAGTCTAAACCAGCATCGCCTTGATGTGCATATTGTGGTAATTTGGCTTTTTCCTTAATTAATTTGATTTTTAATATTTGTGTCTCTAGTTTTTCTTCTTGCTTTAGATGACTTATAAGTTCCTGCTGTTTTTCTATTAATTTCTGCTGTTCTCTTATGAGTTCTTGTTCCTGACGAAAGGTAGCAATGCAAGACTCCACAAAATCGGGTGGCAATATTTTCTCCTCCTTCATTCTTTTAAATTCACGAAGAAGGGTTTCGTTAGTCATTAAAATACACTCTCAATTTATATTTAGCCCTATATTATATCATATAATTTTCCATTATGTCAAAATTAATAATATAGCAATCCTAAATGAGATCTAAACATAACTACTCTAGAAGTAGAGTAACTCTAGTTTCCTAGTTGTTATAAATACTTTTTTGATGTATTATTTTGTCTTGTTCATAAACAAACCCTTCCTTCATTGTTGCAGCAATCTCCGCTTTCTGCAACTCTGTTCCCAAATAGATAGCATGTTCAACTTGCAAGCTAGGACAATCTGCTGCAATTTTCTGATAAAGCTGTTTTGCCGATTTCCCTGAGTAGCAGTTAATAACTTCTCCAGAACCAGGAGTCACATGTTCTACAATAATCTGGTGATCACAAACACTAATCACAAAACTACCTGCAGGATCTTGATAATCTCTCTGTTGAGTAATCTTGGCATACTGAGATTGAATCACTTGTGAAGCACTTTCCCAACAGTCATCGTATATATGAGCACTCTGACTAATGGTAATTAGTGGTCCTATTTTCAAGTCATAGCCAGAACCTTTAACAATTTCTTCCTTAATATATTGCTGCAAGGCCCGCAATCCAATCGCATTAGCTGGCCAAGCACTAAACATATCGTTACTTCGGAAAGTTGCACTCAAAGATAATTCATTATTAACTACTCTCACCCAAATATGATTTAAGCAGGGAGGGCTATTTGCCTGATGATCTTGTTTAACATCCCACAGAGACATCACTGCCCTAGCTGAATCAATATCAGTTATTAGCTTTTGAATTACTTGCTGAATTTGATCACGCCCAAACCAAGAACGCAAACGTTGACCATAGGTATATTTTATCTCTTCTCTTTGTAGTGAATCACCTAAGATTTGTGTAATATATTCGTTAATTAGATTAAGATTAACAGGCAGATAATTAGGTTCTGGGAAATAGAAATCTTCCGGTTCATCTGTAACAACTGCCATTAAATCGATTAGCTCTTGCCACTGCCCATCATAACCAGTTGGTCTAATTGTGCCAGTTGTTTTGATGCGATGAATAATTTTTACCCAAGTCTCGGCAATAGTTTTTCCCTCAATACGATGACCATAGCGCGAGCCTGGCAATATACTCGGAACTACTTTAAGAATCGGAAACTCTAAGGGCAAACCCCAAGGTTCAATTATGCCCCTTTGTGCATAAGCTTTTACCTGACTAACAGCTTGACTAATTGAATTTACCTCTTGCCACTCTATAGACTGCCGCAATTTCTCTAAAGCCCAATGTTCAATCTCGATATCAATATAACCAGGGATAGATGACTTTATCACCCAACAGGGACGACCACTATCAGAGTAACCCTCCTCGAATCCATGGCGGAAGAAGTCTCGTAGACACTCTCCAGAACCAGCATTTTTATCTTCTTTAGTAGCATTCAAAATCACCAAAAACCTGACATGGGGATTAGCTAACAGATTTCTGATTAAAAAGTTAATGCCCCGCGTGGCGCTATACAAATTACCGATAACAGCAAACTCTTTGGGTTCAAGGTGCTTAGCGAGTACCTGCTTCACTGTCCAACCAGTGATTAGCCCTGTTTGACCAACCCCGTAAATCAGCTGGTTGGGCTTGTGTTGAGGCTTGTATTGGAATTTGGTTGCCTGAGCTGTCATCTATAGGGCTAGAGTCAAAAGAATCTAACTATACCATGAAAACAACTAAACTAAGTCTGATCACGATAACGACCTTCATTTTATTCAAAAATAAACTATTTCATTAACGCAATAGTTTTTTTCGCCATGAACCATGAGCAATGAACCAAGACCGCGCCTGAATTTGAATTGCCTTATAATATATGTACATGAATCTGTACATAAACTGATGTTTTCTTACGAAATTACATCTCCAACGGATGCTAGAAATAACTTCTTTAAGTTATTGGACTTAGTTACACAAAATAATCAGGTGTACATCATCAATCGTCGTGATGGTGAAAATGTTGCTTTGATTACGGAATCGGATTTGAGAAGTTTGGTGGAGACAGTTTATCTCTTCAGAAACCCTGCCAATGCCAGTCGCCTACTGGATGCAATTGAGGAATCTAAGACTGGAAAAATTAAGTCTCAAACCCTTAAAGAACTTTACTCTGAGTTGGGAATTGAGCAAGAAGAAAAAGAAAAGGACTGAATCTGATCAACTAAAGTCAGTAGTCGTTAATCGCAGTCCTGGTTTTAGTTCTAGGTTTAAGGAAGATTTAGCTTGGTGGTTCAAACACAATTTTAAGGTTGCCTCAAAAATCTTGGATCTGGTTACTGCTGTAATGGACAATCCATTTGAAGGAATTGGCAAACCAGAACCATTAAAGTATCTGGATGCAGATATTTGGTCACGGCGCATTGACTTAGAACATCGGCTGGTTTATCGGGTTGGAAGTAGTCAGATTGATTTTTTGGCTTGTCGGTATCATTATGAGTAGTGGCTTTTTGACACTCCCTCGCCAGAGACGAGGGATTCTTCCTTCAACCAGCGAACTTAGTGTATTGATTTTCATCAAGACACAAGAGGCTCATCTGTCCAGAAGCGTTTATCCAGTACTTAGACTGAAATGTT
>JAAHGS010000213.1 GCA_010692645.1 Symploca sp. SIO2E9 | reverse complement strand
CAAATGTAGCAAGTGGCGTGGCGATGGCGGGCAGCTTGCCCGTGTCAGCCTGCCGACTGGATAGTGCCGACACTACCAGGGTGAAGCAGGAAGAAAATGTTAGCAATTGTTAGCATTTTTGGAGCGGCTTCTTGAGTTATTTTCTGATTAGCTTGCGTGAGCTGTACGAAGTCAAAAGCACCCCAGTAAGCAGAGGCGCAGACAACTAAAATACCGATTGCTGTACCAAGTAAACGGAACATGTTCACTTTCACCTCTCACTTCACCCGTTGGAGTATGGCAATGAAGAAATTTCTCTTCCTTGACATTTCTACCCTCCTAAGAAAATTTCATATCATGTCCGGTAAATTAACCTTGAATAAAAGTAGGTTGGGTAGAACGAAGTGAAACCCAACTCTAACCACTATACATTTTGGGTTTCGTTGCCTCAACCCAACCTACTAAACTGAACCCGACTGTCATACTAAACGGTACATTTTTAGAACAATAAGAGGAGTCGTTTCAGCCTTGAGTACCCTCTCACCAGTCGTTAAAAGAAACTTGGTCTTAATCTGGTGCTATATAGAGCAATAGCTACTATGAATTCTTAGCGATAACTTTGATCGCAAACGTGATCTTTGTCACATTTGTATAAAACTTCTATCACTACTTATATCAGCAAATATTAATATAACTGTGCAAACAGCATAAAGAACATCAGTGTGTGCATCAATAAGCATTTTTTTGCGGAATCGGTATTTAGCATGATAGTCACAGCAAATAACACACTATGACTCATATTCCTGATCTTAATAGCTTAGGTAAATTAAAAGTAGAAATACCGTTTAATCTACTGGCTTTTATAATATCAGTATCTTTCCTTCTAATTTTATCTCACTTTTTGATCAAGAGTGAAACATGGAGAGATAGCTTTACATTCAGTGCCGCTGTTTTGAGTGCAGCCGGAACAGTTATTGGAGCATACTACGCTTACCAAAGCATTAAACAAGCCTTAAAAATCAGCGCCGCGAATGCCAAACAAGGTCTTCTGACTAAGGAAGAAAAGATAATAGACAGGACAATACATTACATACATCTGTGGAATGATCCTCAATATGCTGCCCTTAGAGAAGCTATGAGAAAAATTTGTGATGTAATTAGAGCAGAACCGCCCGAAACCCAGGATAAATTTGTATTTGATTACTTTGAAAGCCATCCTCATGAAGAGCAGCAAGTTATCACAGTCTTCAATTTTTTAACAGAAATTGCCATTTATATTGAAGCCGGATACATAAATGAAGAATTAGCGTGGCAATTTTACGATACAATCATCAAAGAATATTGTGAGTATTTTGCAGCGTTTATATCTCAACGAAGAAACCGAGGTGGTAATAATAAAAACAAGTATCAAGTACTGCTTGATCTTCACAAAAAATGGCACACTCTCCAACGCATGTAGTAATCTGAATAAGAGTGAAGTGCTTATCACTTCACCCAGTATAAATAAGCCAAATATAAGTTTGGCTACAACGGTTTTCAATGAAGGTTTTTACCAGTCAAGCTGGTGTGAAAACATCCATTAACACCAAGAATAATCCTCGTGAATTTTTCTGGTTGTACTAGACTATAATCAGAAAAAACGCGATTCTACAGCAATTTCTCACATGGTGTAGTACAGTAACGGTCGGGAACGGAACGATCGGGCAGCGCTGTTCTACTCGTGTGTGGCTTTATCACATCGAGTCTGAAAACGCTATATAAACCACTATCGCCCATCTGTAATAGCTCCTTTTATGAACAACTTAATCTCCTAATTGATGATGGAATTAAAATCCAATACTTACTTGTGACTTATGGAGATGTGCAAACATGTCTCAAGTAAGGTAGTTGCTCTGGTATATATGTTTTTATCACTAGTTGTTTATGAAAATCCGGATATATTAACGGACGTCTTAACTTAGCTTCATGAAATCAAAGATAAGTTGAATTTCCTCCAGGAAATATATAATCAAGTATAAAATTATCCTCTTTTGACCGTAGAAACAACACTGGGCAGTCCCCAAAGTTAAAGTGGATTCTCTAGAACAAACAGTCAATGTCGAAGAAGAATAAATGTCGATTTCAGTAAAAGATGTTGCTCTCTTAATCTGTTAACTACGACTATCTGCTGACAATCAAATCTACCGAAACACATAAATCTGGGAAAGCTAAAGGATAAATAATACCTCCAGTTTGCGTAGAGATGGAAGCATATTCACCATCTTGAGGTTCTCGAAATACCACCAACTCTCTCTTCTGGAGATTGACTACCCAATACTCACCGATTTTAACTTCCGCATAGACTTTACTCTTAATCTCTAAATCCTTGCCCAAGCTGGAATCTGAGTATTCAATTAGCCAGAAAACATTTTCAGGATAAGGGTGATGCTGTAGATATTCACGTCCCAACCGTTGCACAATAGCAATATCAGGCTCAGAATCATTAAGCAGTGTAATTGGCTTTTCCCGTTTCTCCGCGTCACCGCGTCAGTATCTACCCGTCATTCAAACTTACAGACTACTAGAAGGGCAGGGATTGAAACCCATTTTTAGGGTCACCCTTTACAATAAAACTAGAGACTGTTGAGATTTGTATCAATTCGACAGGCACATATATTCCTATGTCAGCTGCTGTTTTAATCGAGAACCTCAAAAAGTGCTACGGTGATGTCGAAGCGGTCAAAGACATCTCCTTTCAAGTAGAGTCGGGCGAAATTTTTGGCTTACTTGGTCCCAATGGTGCCGGGAAAACAACCACCATTCGCTGTCTGTGTACCCTAAGTAAACCTGATGCTGGTAAAATCGAAGTCTCGGGAATCTCTGCAATAGACAAACCTAGGGCAGTAAGACAGCGTCTTGGCTATGTAGCCCAAGAGGTTGCTCTTGATAAGATGCTCACAGGTCGAGAACTCCTGCAACTACAGGCTGCACTTTATCACCTACCCAGTGCCTTTGCCAAAGAACGAGTGAGTACAATCCTGGCAATGCTAGGGTTACAAGAATATGCAGACAAGAAGACTGGCACTTATTCCGGTGGTTTACGTAAACGTCTGGATTTAGCAGCAGGATTGCTACACCAACCGGATGTTTTAGTGCTAGATGAACCCACAGTAGGATTAGATATTGAAAGCCGTGTTGTAGTTTGGGATTTTCTGCGTCAACTACGGGCAGCAGGAACTACAGTGGTAATTACCAGTCATTATCTAGAAGAGATTGATGCTTTGGCTGACCGTGTGGCAATTATTGATAAAGGTGTGGTCATTGCTGAGGGCAAGCCTTCACAGTTGAAAGATAGGGTTGGAGGCGATAGAATTACACTCCGGATTCGAGAGTTTTCCCCCCTTGAGGAAGCAAAACAAGCTAAAGAACTACTTCAAACTCTGCCTTTTGTGCAAGAAGTAATTATTAATAGTGCCCAGGGTAACTCCCTTAATCTAGTAGTTCAACCCCAAAGTGAGGCTTTAATTTCTGTACAGCAATGCTTGCAAACAGCAGGTTTACCAACTTTCGGAATTGCTCAAGCTAGACCAAGTTTGGACGATGTTTACCTCGCTGCCACTGGCAAAACTCTCATGGATGCTGAACTAGCTGCCAGTGGAACGCGTGACTTAAAGGCAGAAAAAAAGCAAAGCATGCGCTAAGTATAAAGCTAATTTAGGAGCAAAACATACATAAAAGCTAGAGGTTTTGTGTTAGTTAATCAGTCAATAATCTTTTGACTAAAAACCGTAGAAGACTCTCTTAAGAATAAAAATGAGTACAACTGTTACCCCTCCGAAACCTGACCTTAATTGGTCCCCCAATTTAGCCAGTCAGATTCCAGTTAGCGAGACTCCTGGTGTGGGTGAATTCATCCAAGAAACTCTGGCTTTGACTAAGCGACTATTCATTCAACTGCAACGGCGTCCCTCTACACTAATTGCTGGGATTATTCAGCCTTTAATGTGGTTAATTCTGTTTGGGGCATTGTTTCAAAACGCTCCTCAAGGGATGTTTGGCGAGGGTATGAGCTATGGAAAATTTCTCGGTGCTGGTGTAATTGTCTTCACTGCCTTTGCCGGAGCCCTTAATGCTGGACTTCCAGTTATGTTTGACCGGGAATTTGGTTTTTTGAACCGCTTATTAGTAGCACCTCTAGCATCTCGGTTCTCAATTGTCGCGGCTTCAGCTATTTACATTATTGCCCTGAGCTTACTACAGACTACAGCAATTATCGTAACTAGCGCCTTTTTAGGAGCAGGTTTGCCTAACTTGCTGGGTTTAGCGATTATTGCCCTAATTGTTTTCTTGCTAGTTACAGCGGTAACTGCTTTAAGTCTAGGACTGGCTTTTGCCTTACCTGGTCACATTGAACTTTTAGCAGTGATCTTCGTCACCAACCTACCATTACTTTTTGCTAGTACTGCTCTAGCTCCCCTTTCCTTTATGCCCAGTTGGTTACAAGTTGTCGCCAGCCTCAATCCTCTAAGCTATGCGATTGAGCCGATTCGCTATCTCTATCTCCACGATAGCTGGTCACTTGGTAGCATTGTCATGCAGACACCTTGGGGTTCGATTACCTTTGGCATAGCCTTACTAGTACTCCTTGGTGTTAATGCTTTGGTATTAGTGGCAATTGCGCCATTGTTAAGACGTCGGTTTGCATAATTGATCGCATTTTAGGCTGCAAAAAACTATGAACAGCTTTAACCAGTCGGTTACCAAATTTCCCTTAACACTCCTAGAGCGCATTTCCCTTGGCTTGGGTATTTGTGCAGTAGCATTGAGCATCACATCGGTGCTTGGGCCTCAACCAGCCTCAGCACAAACAGCAAATGATGTTCAACCCCTAGAAGATTTTGAAGCTGGGCAAAACGAGCGGGATCCCTTCAGCGGCACTGCCGGTTTTAGTCCCTTTGACTTGATTCATCGAGCTAGACTAGGTAATAATCGCGACCTCAATGAGTACGTAGATGAACAGCGCGAAAATCTCAAAGATGCTGCTTCTGAGTTCCGGCGTCGGCAGTTAGAGCAATTGGGAGTCGAATCCCAATTTTCACCTGAGAACCAGAGTACTACTGCTGAACCCGAAGATGCTCAGTAGGGGAAATAAACCACCCCACCGGGTGAGCAAAAAAAGCTAGTTGACGTTAATCAAAACTCCCATAAAATTTCAGTAGGGGCAGGTCGTACCTCGCCCCTATCTTAAAATCTACCTAGCCCATCTTTGCCAGGATATCCTGAGCGTGTGTAGCAGTATTCACCTTCTGATCAACATAGGAGATTTTGCCCTCACCATTGATGATGTAGGTAATGCGCTTGGCGTAACCACCACCATCAGCATCATAAGCCTTGGTAATGGTGCCATCAGTGTCTACTAGCAATTGGAAAGGCAAACCATATTTCTCTTTAAAGCTCTGATGAGATGCTTGATCATCCATACTAACACCGAGAACAACCATTTCTTTGCCTTGATATTCGGTGTAATTGTCACGGAAACTTTGAGCTTCCTTAGTGCAACCGGGTGTGTCGTCTTTGGGATAAAAATACAAAACAACGGTTTTGCCGGCAAAGTCTGAGAGTGAAACCGTTTTGCCTTCGTCGTCTTTAGAAGTAAATGCCGGTGCATCCATACCAACTTGTAGTGCCATAGGTTCCTTTCAGATTTGTTTGTAGCGAACTTCCAATTACTAATATTAGATTATGTGAAGTAAAATGCACGATTCTTTGATATAGCTAATGACTTTCATTAAGTCTCAGGAGTCCGGATCAATTCAATATCCAATAAATACTCTCAAACGCGCCTCCAGGGCAATACGCTGTTTACCCTTCCAGTTGACTTTATTTACAACAATGCGCTCTGGGAGTGTTCCCCTCCCAGATATCGCCGGACAAAAGGGTTTTGGTTACAATTACACCAGACGCCCAATGTCGGAGTTGGCTGTAGAAAGTGGCTTAATGTGGCTGATTCAAGTGGGTGTATTGCGGCGAGAAGTAGATGGTCAGGGCATCACGGACAGTTTTCGTTTGACTCCTTTGGGACGTCAACTAGTGGAAACATGGGAACATCGGGAAGGAACTGTACCTCCTGCCTCGTTTTTAGATCGACTTTACAATACTTTAAACCGGTGGTCAAGATTGCCTGTTTGAGTAGCCGTCAAATAACCTACCAACTTCTGTGGATGGGCTTGTAATCAGTCACTGATTGCCACCGATGCACGGTGACTAATCTACAGGTAGCCATATCGAAAATTGTTCAGTATGCTAGTTGGTCACTGTAAGCTTCGCCAGAACAATTGATCTACAGGGCTCGGTGTTTGATTCCTTTAGCAGCTCATAATCCTGAGTATGAAAGCCATTATGGTTGTGGGTACAACCTCCCACGCTGGAAAATCATTGATTGCAACTTCTCTATGTCGAATTCTTTCACGGCGCGGCTGGCGCGTTTCTCCTTTTAAGGGACAGAATATGGCTCTTAATGCTTATGTAACCTCGCAAGGGGGAGAAATTGGACATGCTCAGGCTGTACAAGCTTGGGCAGCTGGGGTTATGCCCTGTGTGGAAATGAATCCGATTTTACTCAAGCCCCAGGGTGACATGACTTCACAAGTAATTCTGATGGGCAAAGCAGTAGGCAAGGTTAGCGCCTCTGATTACTACGAACAGTATTTTGAGAAGGGCTGGCAGGTAATTCAAGAATCTTTGCAGCGTCTAAGCAACGAGTTTGATTTAGTAGTTTGCGAGGGTGCCGGCAGCCCAGCTGAGATTAACCTTAAACACCGCGACTTGACCAATATGAGAGTGGCGCAGTATCTCAATGCTCCCACTTTACTAGTGGTTGATATTGATCGGGGTGGAGCTTTTGCTCACGTTGTTGGTACTCTCGAATTGCTAGAACCGGAGGAAAGGAAACTAATTAAAGGGGTGATAATTAATAAGTTTAGAGGGCAGCGGTCGCTGTTGCAATCGGGTATTATCTGGCTAGAAGAACGCACAGGAATTCCTGTTGTCGGAGTTATTCCCTGGCTCGAGCAAATATTTCCTGCTGAAGACTCCCTCAGCCTGCTGGAGCGAAATCCTCGTAACCAGCCAACTAGCGGTCTCAATATTATAGTAATTAGGCTGCCGAGAATTTCTAATTTTACTGATTTTGAACCACTCGAAGCTGAGCCTAGTGTCAAGGTCACATATTTGAATCCAACCGATAATTTAGGGCATCCAGATGCAGTAATTATTCCAGGTAGTAAGACCACAATTGCTGACTTGATGCTACTACAAAAAACTGGTATGGCTACAGCAATTAAAAACTATGCTACAGCAGGCGGCACAGTTCTTGGAATTTGCGGAGGCTTCCAAATGCTGGGCAAAACCATAGCAGATCCTGATGGAGTAGAAGGTGAAGAGGGACATTACCAGGGGTTAAATTTGTTACCTTTAACAACTATGATTACTGACAAAAAAGTTTCTCGTCAGCGATTAGTTACATCCAACTATCCTCAGGCAGGTTTGCCAGTAGCTGGTTACGAAATTCATCAGGGTCGTTCGCGACTATTAGAACTTCATGAAGAAGAGCAAAATTCTTCCTACAAGCCTCTATTTGATGATTCTAGTTTAGGTATTGTTGATATCTCTCAATCAATTTGGGGAAGTTACCTCCATGGTCTTTTTGACAATGGACCTTGGCGACGTGCCTGGTTAAATCAACTGCGACAGCAGCGAGGAATGCCTTCTCTCCCCACTGGTGTTGCCAATTACCGGGAACAGCGAGAAACTCTTTTAAACTCTTTGGCTGATACTGTTGAAGCTAATTTAGATCTAGATGCACTCTTAGCATCGCAGAAAATTTAAATTAACTAGATTGTCTATATCGGTGGCTTGCATCTGAAACAAGGGAAGCGGTAGCTGCTTAAATCCCGCCCCGCTTTCCTTCCCTCTTAAATCAAAGATTCTGACAGAGGTATCCAGCGGTTTTTTAGATGAGTATGAAGATTAGATTTTTACCAGACGACGTTACAGTTCATGCTGAGGTGGGAGAGCCAATACTCCAAGTAGCTGAGCGCGCTGGGGTTTTTATCCCTACAGGTTGTTTGATGGGTTCGTGTCATGCCTGTGAGGTGGATATAGAAAATGGGGAGACAATTTGTGCTTGTATTACCGCAGTACCTGCAGGTATCCCGCAACTAACGATTAATCTCAGCGTTGATGATAATTGGTAAATTATCCCTTATGTAAGCAATCAAACCAAATCCGCTTTCATGAGACTCTATTCAAAAAATCAAAGTCCTTGCCTAGAGAGGATTTGATTATTTTTGTAGGTACTCTATGATCGCCGAATTTGGTATGAAAGCTTGTTTTTAGTTATCGATCGCCCTATAATCAGAAGCTATAATATAAAACTATAATTTAGCTAAAACTACTGATAAATAAGGCAAGCGAAAGCTTTGCACCAAGCAGTACATTAGTTCTGAGCTATCATAATTTAAGCGCAGTCAGCTTTGAGAAGTTGATAGTAGATGTTTACAGCTGCGGACTTCAAGTCTAACTACCTACTTAAGTTCAAGCATCAGTTAGTTGGACTTTGACGCCACTAATCTCGCCATGACCTGGTACCGATGCTGTAATATCAATAACCAAGTCGGAGGGAAGATTTTGATTCTCTGGTGAAGTAATATTAACGTCTAGTTCGTAGGTCCCAGGAGGAATCATAATGCGGTAGTCAAGGGTGCTATCGTCTGGATTCGTAACTTCCTGATGATGTACCGATTGTCCAGCCAGCTCAACTTCGTTTTCGATCGTAGTTCCCTGCAGGGCATTTTGCAAACTGGTCTTGATTTGGAAATCGAGGCTTTCCTGATCTGGATTGGTGATATTAGTGACGAAGTGATAGGACTTATCCGGTTGAGTATTAACGACGACTAAGTTCTTCCATGCAGCATTTGCATGATTGCGAACCCAGTTTACCCAATCTGCTACATTAGTAGTATCTGGCAGCAGACCACGGCTATGTTCCTCATCTGTCGCTATCGCCACTAAGCAAACGTGGGTGTTTTTTGGGGGAGTGATGAGAAATGGGACATCTGCCACCCGCTTTTCTTTCGGATTCATAGAAGTAAACGTGACAGAATCATCTCCAGCTCTAGTCTGTAGCTTATTCTGAAGCCACTCGCTAGGATGAAGACTCAGGCTAACTGGACACCAGTAGACATGGACTGTTCCCGTTCGTTGTTCCGAAGCAGTATTCTGACAACGGACATATACATAGTTATCCTGTCCAAACTCTAAGGCAGAATTGTAATTACTATTCCAATCGCCAAAATCGCTTGCAGGATCTTGGGATTCAGTTTTCGAGAGAATGATATCAGGAGAGCAGTAAATACTGCCAACAGATGGCTCTATGCCCTTGTCCTGTAGTGTGTCACGAAGAAAGATTCCCTTGAATTGAGTTCCCATATTTGTTTTCTGGGTAAATTTGATTACAAGTGAAATACTAGCCTTGAAGATTGTAACTATTCAACCTATAAACCTCATATAAATCTAATATATCTTGCATTGCATATGTCAAAATGTAAATTATTTTTTTTTAGAAGAATATATGTAACAATAACTGAAACTGTTCAAGTCAATTTCAGTGAAGAAAGCATTCTGGAACGTACTTTTGCCTTTCTGGAGATGTCTATAATTATTTGGACTACGCGCTTAAAATTCCTTCATGTTCCCTAAACTGAGTAATGTAGAGCTATTCTCAGTCCATAACTATGCTGCTGCGACCAGAGCAACGCACTAAACTCGATGATAGTGACGATACATTGTTTTATTCGATGCCGCGCTTCGTCACCCATGTCGATGAAGGCTTTATCGAGCAGCTTACACAACTATATCGCGATCGCCTCGAACCAAATACCCATATCCTTGATCTGATGAGTAGTCATGTTTCTCATCTGCCAGAGGAGATGCAATTTGCTCACATCGAAGGACATGGTATGAATGAGGAAGAACTTGCCCGCAATCAGCAACTAAATCATTACTTTGTGCAGGATCTCAACCGCAATCCCAAGCTGCCCCTACAGGATCAAGATTTTAATGCTGTCCTCAATTGTGTTTCGGTGCAGTATCTGCAATATCCAGATGCCGTATTTACCGAAGTTCACCGCATCCTTAAACCTGGTGGCATAGTAATTATCAGCTTTTCTAATCGCATGTTTTTCCAAAAAGCAATCACGGCGTGGCGGGATAGTACAGAAGAGAGCCGCGTAAAATTAGTAAGAAGCTACTTTCAATCTGTACCAGGCTTTAGCCAACCAGAAGTCATTACCCGCAAGTCAGAGGTTGCCAGTTTTCTCCAGATGTTTGGCGTTGGTTTTGGTGATCCTTTCTATGCCGTGATTGCGCAGCGTTTGTGACGCCCACATATTATGATGTTGAGTCTCGATTGTCGCGCAAGTAACAAGTAATAAGTAATAAGTAATAAGTTTAACTGAATACCTACTTAGTTATTTAAAATTTATTACTTGCCTTGTTCTCATGAGGAAGCCTATGTTCTTTTAGATATGGGAGAAATCACTCATCTATCTGTGCCAAAATTGCTGAGGCTTTGGCACAAAGAGCTTGGTGACATTGACCATTACTTGCCATATAGCCGCCCCATTGATTGATATCATCCTGATTATATAAGGTTGGTGTCCCGTCAAAATGGGTGAACTCTCCACCAGCTTCAGTAAGAATAAGTTCTGGGGCAGCAAAATCCCAATCTTTTGGTGCCGACTTACCAGAAACAGAGATATAAACATCTGCTTGCTGTTCAATAATGGTGGCAATTTTGATACCGACGCTGCCGAGGTAGTGTTTTTCTTTACAGGATAATTGCTCCAACAACTGCTGAAAGCGTTTATCCCGATGGCTGCGGCTAACCACAAGGAACAAGTCCTCAATTGCGTTACGCTGAGATACACGCATTGGTTTGGTAACTCCGCTCCAAAAATGCTAACAATTGCTAACATTTTCTTCCTGCTTCACCCTGGTAGTGTCGGCACTATCCAGTCGGCAGGCTGACACGGGCAAGCTGCCCGCCATCGCCACGCCACTTGCTACATTTG
>JAAHGS010000212.1 GCA_010692645.1 Symploca sp. SIO2E9 | reverse complement strand
ATGTGATGCTAACGGTTCAGTGGAAAGTGGCTATTCCTCAAGTGCTTCCTCATGGGGAACCGCTGGGGATAGATATGGGAATTTTAAGTTTTGTAGCGACTTCAACTGGCAAATTGTTCCCCAATCCACGACCTTTCAAAAGCCTCGAACGCAAGCTTAAATTGCTGCAAAAGAGAGTTAGTAGGAAGCGCCGGGGGAGCAGGAATCAAAAGAAAGCGCAATACAAAGTAAGTAAACTGCATGAGCAAATTGAAAATATCCGAAAGAATTACCATTGGAAGCTAGCCCATAAGCTTTGTGATTGGGCAGGAATGATATTTGCAGAAGACTTAAACCTGAAAGGACTAGCTAAAGGCATGTTATCAAAACATTGCCTAGATGCAGGTTGGGGTCAGTTTCTGCAAATACTCTCCCAATGCTGTTTAAAGCGTGGTGTATTTTTTCAAAAGGTAGACGCCAAAAAGACTTCTCAAATCTGCCCCAATTGTTTAACAGAAACGGGGAAGAAAACTTTAGCTGAGCGTGTCCACTCATGCAGCAATTGCGGCTATACCACAGATAGGGACGTGGCAGCCGCCCAAGTAGTCGCAATACGCGGACTTGCAGCCGTAGGGCATACGGTCAAGATGCTTTCAGAGGGTAAATTCATTGGAATCCCCGAGATGAAAGAATCCCCGCTCTTATAGGGCGGGGAGTGTCAAGTCGTTCCCTTAGTTTCTGCCCTAGGGTCATTATTTATACCAATTGAGCAATTCAGACTATTGTTTGAGTTTAAACCCAACACTAATCATCACTGAAGTTAGGTAGTTCGTCTAAAGAACATTGCAAAATGCGACACAGGGCCTGCATCTGACTAATCGTCAGCCTAGGTTCAAATCTACCAGCTTCCCAATTGCTTACACTTTGATCAGTCACACCTACCGCCTCGGCTACCTTTCTTTGGGTAAGTCCCAGCCGTTTTCTTAACTTCATTAGCTCAATGCCTGAGTTCATTGGTTCATAATCATTTTAACTATATACAGATTTATCTAAGTAGACAAAACCATAAGTTTGTTTGTAATATGGTTTTTAGTCAGAAGCCAGCGCCGGAACTTTCCACAGAACGCCGCTGGCCCTGGCTCCAATCGTTATGGAGACAAGTTTATTATGCCTTACAGAGAACGCCTTCAACCTTGGGTGCTTGTTCGCTTACTTCCCAATATGCAAAATATAACAGTTGGGCGGTTCCGCAACCGTTCCGATGCAGAAGGACATTTCAACGCTTACCGTCATCTAATGCCTGAGGCAAAATTCGTAGTGATGTTTGATCCTGTATTACCACTAGAGCATCAGCTTAATCACCGCTAGAAACCCTACTCAACCCTCCCTCATGTAGGGAGGGAACCAGATTATTATTGCTTAATCTAAAGCCTAAAATCGCTCACCAAAAATCCTTGCACCAAAATGACAGCTCTCTTCCGCCGCATTCAACCTTCCCAAAAATTTCGCATCACCAAGCGCCAAATTGCCAAATTCCTCAGAATTCGAGAATCACTAATTATCAAAGTCGAAACCTGGCTTTATGTAGTATTTGTTCATCGTCAAGATAGAGGAGGACAGTTCATCAGTTATCGCCAACTGTGGCAGTGGCAAAATGCTGTTGCCTGCCAACTGCAAAAATGCTCTACCAGGCAACAGCTACAGCAGTTATGGAATAATATCAAAGTTGACCACAAGAAACACAAGAAACAATACAAAGATTCCGTAATCTCATTCCTGGAAACAGTGAGGAGGAAATGTCAAAAAAGCATTATCTCGATTACCTAAATATTTCTTACAAATACTCTTTAAGTAATAAGCATTCATTAAAAAGCAATAAATATACTGGTTTTAACTTATTACTTATTACTTATTACTTATTACTTGTTCAGCTTCCGTTAACCTTAACAACAGCACCATCAACTTTAACCCCAATCAGCAATAGTGAGTACAAAACCCATCCTCATCTGGTACCGTAATGACCTACGCCTTCATGACCATGAGCCACTTTACCAAGCTCTCCAGACAAAAGCCCAAGTTATCCCCCTTTACTGCTTCGATAATCGCCAATTTGGAACCACTTCCTTTGGTTTCCCTAAAACAGGTGCATTTCGCGCCCAATTTCTCCTCGAAAGTGTAGCTGATTTACGGAATTCTTTGCGATCGCAAGGCAGTGATTTAGTAGTACGTCAGGGTTTACCTGAGAAAATTATTCCACTTATAGCAAAATCACTCAAAATCTCGACCCTCTACTATCACCGTGAAGTTACATCAGAAGAGTTGGCAGTAGAATCTGCCCTCAACAAAGCTTTATCTCAAATTGGTGTAAAAATCCAGTCTTTTTGGGGCACTACCCTCTTTGATCTCGATGACTTGCCCTTCACTATCCCTCAAATTCCAGAGGTATTTACCCAATTTCGCAAGCGGGTTGAGAAATCCTCCACAGTTGCTCCAACTTTCCCAACCCCTGAAAGCTTGCCACCACTACCAGAAATAGAGGTAGGTGAAATACCAAAGCTAGCAGATTTCGGATTAGAGCCACCGAGTTTTGATCAACGTGCTGTCTTGCAGTTCCAAGGTGGGGAAACAGCCGCACTAGCTAGATTAGAGCATTACTTCTGGAAACAAGACAACCTTAAGGCTTACAAACAAACTAGAAACGGCATGTTAGGTGCTGATTACTCCTCCAAATTTTCCCCATGGCTGGCTTTGGGTTGTCTGTCACCTCGTTATATTTACAAGCAAATTCAGGAATACGAAGTGTACAGAATTAGAAACGACTCTACCTATTGGTTAGTATTTGAGTTGCTGTGGCGAGACTATTTCCGCTTCATCTGCGCTAAGCATGGTAATCATATATTCCGTCAATCTGGCTTGCAAGGGGTAAAAATTCCTTGGCAAGAAGATTGGGAGAGATTTGAACTCTGGCGGCAGGGAATGACAGGTTTTCCCCTAATAGATGCCAATATGCGGGAGTTAGCAGCTACGGGCTTTATGTCTAATCGCGGCAGACAAAATGTTGCTAGTTTCCTTACTAAGAACTTGGGTATCAACTGGCAAATGGGAGCAGAGTGGTTTGAGTCGCTGCTGATTGACTACGATGTTTGCAGTAATTGGGGCAATTGGAACTACACTGCTGGGGTGGGAAATGATGCTCGAGGTTTTCGCTATTTCAATATTCAGAAGCAGTCCAAAGACTATGATTCCCAAGGCAAATACGTCAAACATTGGCTACCAGAAATTGCTTCCCTCCCAGGAAGTAAAGTACATGAACCTTGGAAATTACAACCTTTAGAGCAGAAACTCTACGAGGTAAGAATTGGTGTGGATTATCCTCAGCCTGTAGTGGATTTAATCAAGTCAGTTAAGGCAAATGAAAAAATCTATCTTTCTTCTTTCACTCTCCGAGAATTAAAATAACTGAGTTCTCCAAACCTATCCCTTTCTTATCAAGAGAGAAGGTTTGGAGAGGGATCAAACTAAATTCATTGAACTCACGTTAAGTGGATTCAGATTAAAAATTGCAGGTATTGCAACCACATACAGATCCACTTTGTGCAGCTGGGTATTCATTTGTCCACTGACGATTCCAACCGCCATTGCTAGCACATGTAGTATTACAAATAGCAGGGGCAACACTGTTATTTGTAATAGGTTCGGTAGCTGGATAATCACAACCGCAAGAATAGTTCTCCCGAGCCTTACTACGAATAGTATATTTAATTTCCTCTAGCTTGCTATGGGCATCCTGATCCAACTTAAACATAATTGGATTATTATCCGTGATCAGACTCAACATATCCCCATAAAGTGGGAAAGATGTCTTAAGGGTATTGAATACACTGATACGGTTAGCCATAAGGTACTGGGGCTCGGGATAAGTCCCCCCATTTACTCCAATACTTTTGAGCATTGTTTCTTTGCTTGCCATCACATTAGCTAACTTTACAGCTTGATCACGTGTTCCTCTCTGCTCAGTTATAGGATTGATAGCAATCACATCAGCGTAGAAAACTCCTGGGTAAGATTCATCTTGATTTGATAACGGCATTACCTTGAAACCAATGTCATTTCTTGTCTCTTTATTCATGTTTGACATAGCTTCTGTATAGCCCATGAATGCACGTCCCCAACCTTTACTAAACCACTCTGCGCGCTGGTAGCTCTTAATATAAGGCTCTGTTGAATCGGTTGCATTCTCATAGCTTGCCATTGCTAGCAATTCTTGCATGTTGTCTATGGCATCGGAGTTAAGTTGCGATTCCTTCTGAGGCAAAGGGAAGGAATCGTCTCCAGTTAAGCTATGGGCAATGTCCAAGTAAAGAGATGCATTTGTCGTGCTGCCACTCATATCAAGCATAAACCCACGAGGATCAGGGGGAATCTCGCTGGTATATGTACACTCACCCAATTCATTGTTGATATCAGTTAGATTCGTTGCATTGGCAAGCGGATCATCTGCTTTATAGAACAGAACATTGGCACAGCCAAGTTGGGGAATTGCGTAATATTCTCCACTTTCCTGAACACCATCTATGGCATATTGAACAAAGTCTTCCTTGTCTTCGATTTCACTAGCCTGTATGGGCTCTAGCCAGTTTTTACTGCGATACTCTTCAAAAAACATGGCATCGAATACATAAACGTCTGCATCTGGAGGAGAATCACGATCATCGTAACCTCCATCCCAAGGACAATTTCCCGGATCTACATGTTCACAAATAAAATTTAATTGAGTGTTTTCCAAGGAAGGGTCTGATTGTTTAGCATTGTTCCATTCCTCTCTGATTGCATCTCTGAATTGCTGAATATTAGGAACGTATGGATACAGTGCAACTTTTAATTCTGTCATCTCAGCAGATGCCTTTCCTGTTCCTAAAATAATCACAGATAAGGATAGAATTAGGATACAGCCAAAATTGATTAGTTTTTTCACCATGACTAAATTGCTAGTATCTAGGTAATAACTGCAAAAGATGCAGTTTGAACTACGATTTTTAAATGCTTACACAATAATAATTTATTTTTTTGTACAAAGTCTATTTTGTTACTGTTTTTTACAAAATAGACTTTGTTGACATTGCCTAACGTTTTTGAGCCGTCGAAAGAGGTCAATGGGGTTCGGGATGAGCCTCTCTAACCGTGGAGCCTCAAGCTCTACGTCAAAGACTCGTAAACATAGGGGATCTATGGCGCAACTGGGGGCTTTGAAACGGCGAAAGCTCTTAATTACTGATAGTGGCTGAGCTCAAACTCCGCCTTCTACGAAGTAAGGCGGAGTAGTTCATAAAGATATAATGCGGCTCTTAGCAGGATAGAAAACTAGAGCTATTGCCTAAAATGAATACTACTAATCACCGTAATCCGGTATTGCTAGTCCACGGTATCATCAGAACCTCCAGAGTCTTCCGCAGAATGTCTACCTACTTAACTAAGCGAGGTTGGTCTGTTCATACTCTCAACCTTAAACCCAACGACGGCACTGTTAGTCTAGACCAACTAGCAACTCAAGTTGCTGATTATGTAGACAAGACTTTTAGCTCCAGACAACCAATAGATTTAGTTGGTTTAAGTATGGGGGGTTTAGTCACACGCTACTACCTACAGCGTCTGGGAGGTATTGAGCGGGTACAGCGCTTTATTAGTATCTCCGCCCCTAACCATGGTACCTGGCTAGCTCACCTATCAGCACGCCCTGGTTGCGTTCAAATGCGTCCCGGTAGTCAGTTTCTAGAGGATTTAAATCGAGACAGCAGTATGCTTAAAAAGCTTAACTTCACTTACATCTGGACGCCTTGGGATTTTGTGATTGTGCCTGCTCGTAGTTCACAAATGCCAGTGGGGCGAGAGATAAAGGTACAAGTCTTTGCTCATGCTTGGATGGTGAGAGCATCTCAAACGATGCGAGTATTAGCCTCAGCTCTTTCAGAGCAAATTGAAGAAAGCTCTAAGGCACAAGAGTGATCAACTTGCAATCAACCAAAATTACCTCAGCAGAACTAATGATATTCTGGCAGAAGTCATACCAAATTATCTTGAATAACCCCCTTTTCAGCTTAAGTCTTTTTTCCTTCTACCCTATGGGTGAACGAAATTTTGCGTGGGATTTGAGTTCTCCGCGTCTGGGCGTCTGGGCGTCTGGGCGTCTGCTTAATTATTTCCCCACACGTTTTTTCGCTCACCCCTACCCTATCCCTACCAAAAAAGGTGTAGTTAACCCAGATTTGGTATCAGCTGTTCCTCAGTGATTTGTGATGCTTCCTAATCTAAATTCTTTAAACCCCTGGCTCGTTGCTGTGGGATTGAATACGGTTTTATTGATAATCGCTTGGATTATACCGAAGAAATTACTCACACCAGCAGGATTACTCCATGCTTGGGTACTAGGTGTCCTAATTTGGGTTACTCTTGGTTGGCAGGGCTATTTAGTAGTGTTGTTTTACTTCCTTGTCGCCTCTAGTCTCACCCGCATCGGCATGAAGCAAAAGGAAGCCGAAGGTATTGCCGAGAAGCGCTCGGGGGTAAGAGGACCGGAAAATGTCTGGGGATCAGCACTGGTGGGGGCAATCTGCGCTCTAGGAACCCTCTTAATGGGAACTCCTTATCGAGAGTTACTGTTATTGGGCTATGTAGCCAGTTTCTCGACCAAACTCTCAGACACCAGCGCTAGTGAAGTGGGCAAAGCTTACGGTAAACGGACGTTTCTGATCACTACCTTAGAACCTGTGGCGCGGGGAACAGAAGGAGCTGTCAGTTTGGAGGGAACACTGGCAGGGGTTTTGACTTCAGTAGCGATTGCTCTAGTTAGTTGGGGCGTTAGTCTGATCGACTTGACAGGTGTAATTTTTTGTGTGATAGCGGCTTTTATTGCCACTAACCTCGAAAGCGTAATTGGTGCCACTCTCCAATCTAAATGGGACTGGATGACTAATGAGGTGGTCAATATTATTAATACCTTAATCGGTGCGATCGCAGCAGTATTATTAGCTTGGGCATGGAACTGGTTCAGCTTGGGGTAAGGCGAGAAGGAGGTTAGAAGGTTGAAGGCTAAAAATTTAAAGTTTTTTTGGTTTTAGTTGGCAAAGTTTCAGTAAATCGCAGCTTATTTTCCCAATTGCTAGCCATTCAACCTTCGCTCCTTTATCCTACTTGTGGACCAAAAACCATTTGCAATATAAATGGTTCACCACCATCGCGGTGATACTTATCTCCCCAAGTGCGGATAATTTCATCCAACTCTGCCATTGCCTGATCAACGTTTTCTGGTGGAATATCTAATTCTTCCAACAACCGCATTACTTTTGGTTTACGGTCAGCCCAATCCCTCATTAATCGGAAGTACCGTGCTGTATCCTCAACTACAGTATAAGCACGAGCCTTGCCATCTGCTGGGGAGTAAGATGCACGAGTCAAGGCGTAGTAGGGCAATCCCCAAGGACAATCGAGTCTGGTTACTGTCCCTGAATAGAGTAAGCGACGTTTGATATGTTCTCCCATGGCTTCACTCAAAGGCTGGCGTCGCTCTTGGGGCCAATCTTCTTGGGCACGACTATGCAGAAATTCTATTAATTCCAGAAACTGAAGGGAATTAACCACTTGCGCATTTGGCAAGTTATCTTGCAGTTTGCTCAGGATGTGTTGCTTTTGTTCGGAGGTGAGGCTAGTACCACAGATACGTGATTGCCCTGGTCTCCAAGGATACTGATCCATCCAGACATAAGGAAATTGAATCAGGTAGCGAGGCTCTTGAGAGCCTAGCATCTTCAGCAGTTTACCTTCAGTTAGAGCCTGCCTTACCTCCTCTACAATTGCCTTGACCCGTTTGGGTTCAATGTGGTGCAAATGCCCGGTCATGCGGATATTTTCACCCTGTTCCAAATAGGTCATGTAGATAGCGCATTTAGCAGCAGTTGCTGCCGCATCCAGAAAAGCCCCGTGCCTATGTCCACTGGTCCTCATCGCACTGAAAGCCAGGTACAGCATAATCTGATCCATGGCGCTGGGGCTAAGGCTTTTGATCAGATCGACGTGGTTGATCATTTATCTATAGGGGCGATTGTATTGCAGGGTTACAGAATTTAAGTTCCTTAGTACAGAAAACCACAATTGGGGCATGGAAATCGCAAAGCCTAAACAGCCCTTAACAATTAAGGAAAGGAGCTTGGGCTTTTTCTGATTTCCTAACCCCTGCCATGATTTCGCGTACTGAGTGACTTACCTCACTTGGTTTTCAACTCATTAGCGAGTTTAGCTTGTGAAGCGGGACTTCCGCTTCTTGAGAACACCCTAATACTTCAACTTTAATTTCCCTATTATAAGGAAACTACTATTATAGGAAATAAATCGACTATTGAAAAGCCAAGGAAAAGACAAAATGCCCCCCGTCCTTGTTAAAATAGGGGAGCGCCGATTATGTGTGCCAACTTCATACCCAAAGAATTAGGTTCTTTTATGGTGCTATCCTATCTCTATGGGTGAGATGCGTCCGCTGCCACGATGGTAGATTTCGGGAGTCAAAACTTGGGTTGATTGGCTAGTCTCTAGGTAACGGGGGCAACCGCGATTGGGAGATTGGTTGTTGTCCTCTGGACAGGGTTCGGTTGCAACTAATAGTACTTGAGCCTCATTAACAGAGTTCAGTTGCATGCGGTGACCATGGGCAGTGGTTTGGTGAGCATGAACATGAACTAGTGAGATTGTTAGCAGACTCAACAAGATGATCGAGCTGTGAATGCGCATAACAGAAGTCCGTATCAGGGTGTCTACATCCCTGCTTCGGGTTTCCTGCTATAGTTTCAGGATAATCCTTGAAAAAAGTTTAGTTTTAAACCTCAATTGATGGTATAGTGATATATTCACACCTATCTATGACTTAGTAAACCCAAAAAATCGGGAGCAAAGCTCTTATCTGCTAAATTTGGGGAGATAATGGTCAATAGAAGGGATAGTACACCTCGATTCAGCCTCGGGTGTATGTCAATTTGTCTCATACAAAGGAACAGGCTTTTGTTTGATCCTTTCAGCAATCGGTCTCACCCTTTTGACTACCTCAATTAGATATTCATAGTCAGGTGTCTTAGTATTGGGTATATACCCTGCTGCCGCAGTCATATTTGGAGGAGCAGATTCAAGTACTCTGCGGACTTGTTCGAGTTGGTTTAGCTCTATCCTCGGTCCTGCTAGAACCGCTCCGGCAGGAACTTCTTTTTTCTCTAGATACAAAATACGGAATTTGGTCTGAGCAAACTCGGAGCGATAGCGCTCAAACTCCGCTAAGGACATAGCCCCTGCTACTACTTCCCCATCAGCAATCCATTGCAGCATAGTTTTGGGTGTGGGAGCAAAGCGCGCTTCAGCTAGGGTCAGACCATAGAGATTATAAATGGGCAGATAATACCCTGTAGCAGAACCAGGTTGACCAAGAGCAACTACTTTACCTGCAAGACCATTTAACTTTTGAATGGGACTATCCTCTAGTACCAAAATTACTGAGCGTACTTTATTAAGTCCTTCTAGAGGAAAAAGTGGCAAATATTGCGCTTCAGCAATGGCAATTGCTGCCAAACCTGGGGGAGCAAACACCAAAGACCAAGTTTTCCGCTTAATCTGTGCTAATGCCTGGACTTCGTTATAGGCAGGCTCCAGGTCCACCACAGCCTTGAGTTGAGCAGCTAAGTAATCCCTAAGAGCAGAGAATCGCTCTATGGCACGGTTGCCTTCGCCGTAACTTACTACTCCAATACTTAATCTTCCTATAAATTCAGGCTCTGCTGCTCGACAAGCTGTCAGGAGAAACAGAAGCTGTAGCAGAAAGAGACGGCGTGACAACATGCTGTAAGGATGGTTGAGAAGTATTTTATAGGTATTTTAGTCTACCAGAAATCTTTGCTGATCAATAAAAACTAATTAAACTTTTATTTTTGTCCACGAAAGTTGAGGTTTAAAACTACATTTAGTCTACAAATTAGCTATAATTATTAACTGAGTATTTTGTGTAAATATTCAGTTAAGACACATGAAAATTTAGCTGATTGACAAAAGGCAAATTGTAAACTAATTCATCAGCTAATAGGAGTTACAAAATGCTAAAAAATCTTAAATTAGGTGTTAAACTCAATTTACTATTGCTATCAGTTTTTTTGGTAGTTGTGCT
This sequence comes from Symploca sp. SIO2E9, assembly GCA_010692645.1. Classification (GTDB taxonomy): domain Bacteria; phylum Cyanobacteriota; class Cyanobacteriia; order Cyanobacteriales; family Coleofasciculaceae; genus SIO3C6. The sequence goes on along the minus strand of JAAHGS010000212.1, from coordinate 976 downwards.
AATCAGTGGATTCGCTTTATCTAAAATCTTAGATAACTATGCTAGACATGTAGTAGAAGACAGAGCCTTACTTCTGATTGAAACGATGAGTTCGGTTCGAGAATACACATCTAAAGAAATTATACCAGAGCTTGCTCCTAGATTAGAGACAGAAGACCAGTTCTTGCCAGAGACTGTACCTGCTTATTCTGCTCGTTCAGTATTTGACTATTTGCGAGAGCGAGATAACGGCAGCTACGGAAATTTTTTCTATAAAGAAGCAACCCTAAATCCAACGAATAAGCGAGATAAAGCTGACAGTTTTGAACAAAAAATAGTCGAGAGGTTCCGCAACCAGAAAAATCTCAAGGAAGAAACTGACTTTCGTCGCTTTCCTGGTGGCGAGCTTTTTTATGTAGCTCGTCCTCTTGCAATTACCCAAAGTAGCTGTTTACGATGTCATAGTACTCCCGAGGCTGCTCCTAAAAGCCACATCTTGACTTACGGAGATCAAAATGGTTTTGGTTGGAAGCTTAATGAAATTGTAGGAGCACAAGTCCTATCAGTACCAGCCAGTACAGTATTTAATGAGGCTAAGCGCTTAAGGTTTGTAGTGATTGGGATTCTGGGCGGCTTTTTCCTATTGGCAATTTTGCTAATAAATCTCTTCCTCAAGTTCTCTGTGATTAAACACATCAAACGGATGGCTCAGCTATCTACACAAGTGAGTACGGGTGATATGAATATCGAATTTAAACATGATGCTAATGACGAAATTGGTATTTTAGCAAAATCCCTCAATCGCATGAAGGTAAGCCTGCAAATGGCGATGGAGATGCTTGATCCAGACTCTAAGCTGTAATGGCGTACATTTTTATCGAAATTAATTTGGGTTAAATACCCCACCGTCACTTGCGGTGCATAAAATTGGTTGGGGTCAAATCCCCATCCAATTTGTCCCCGCGTCCCCGTGTCACCGTGTCCCCGCGTCTTTAAT
>JAAHGS010000211.1 GCA_010692645.1 Symploca sp. SIO2E9 | reverse complement strand
CCAAATAATAATGCTATGGCTGTAATCAGAGACAGCTCTAAAAACTGGTAGAAAATCGAAACCAGAATACTACCTAGTGGGTAGTCGATTTGAAAGAAACTAAGGATGCCTAGATAAATTATAGTCATAGCCGCAATGCAGACAGCTAAAACAGAAGATAGTCCCAGGTGTTTCCCAATAATCAATTCAGCACGATTCAAAGGTTTGGGAATTAAAACTAATACAGTGTGTTTTTCTATCTCTTTGTTAATCAAGCCAGTACCGACAAATACAGCCATGACCACACCCAAGATGCCTATTGCCGCCAAACCAAAGTCTATAAGAATTTTGTCTAGAGTGCTTGCCGCCACTTCCTGTAGGAGACGCTGAGCTATTATCAGTAGTAATGCAAATAAACCAATGATATACAAGATGCGGTCTCGAATCACTTCTCGAAACCCATTAGAGGCAATCACCCAAATTCTGCCCCAACTCACCCGCCACCTCCAAAGCTATATTATCAACAACCCTCCAGACAAATTTATGATTACGCTAAGACGCATTTAAATTGCCTATTATTTAACCAGCAAGAAAGATAGTCCTTAACAGAAAATAGTTAAAAATTAAAGAATTTCTAGGATTTATGTTGAGAGTTTCCTCTTCCCTGTGACCTGCTCCTGTGCATTTTAAATGCACAAGCAGCTTATCTCTTAGGAAATTATCGGAGAGTCTATTCCCCAGCCTTGTAGGGGTTTACATTCGATTTTTCCTATCGATTTGGTTGCTGCATCATTTTGCGGATAAACCTGATCAATTTGACAAGACTGCTTAAGGGAATACTTTTGAGGTTGTGAACGTGGTCCATCCCAAGCTGCCAGGATTTCTAAGTTGTAGCCAGAACCTTGTTTTTTAATGTCATATGTTAACTCCCACAGCTTATCTTCCTTGATCTCCTCTGAGGAGATTTGCTTCTTTGCTTCTTCTGTTATTTCTGGCAACCATTTTTTGCGCTCTACCTCTAGAAGTAAACGCTCAACTTCTGACCAGTTTTTATCCTTTAATTTCTCCTCTAACTTGGTTTTCATTGTGTTTAAAATTAAAGCACCTCTGGGTGGATCCGACGGCAGTGATTCCACGTTAATGACAAAGGCACTTTTGCTAAAATCATCGGTCAGTATACTTGGATATTGTAATGTCCAGTTTTGAATCAAAAAGGCAAACTGGAACCAACTTGTCAGCAGTAGCTGACTGCTGAATAAAACCACTAGATTTTGACGCTTTTCTGGTGATGGCGCTTTGAACTGTAATTCTTCTCCCAGAAAATTAGGTATTGCTGCAATCACCGCTGAAATCAAAGGCCAGAAAATCAGTACCTCTGGTGAAATTTCTCCTTTGTTACGACCTGATAATTCAAAAATATAGATACTGACAAGAATTCCTGTAATCCAGGGAGCAAAGTAAGTTTGACCAATTCTTAACTCTTTAATGGAACTTGTCCACCAGTAAACCATCAGAATTATAAAAATCCAACCAAAACCTTGCAGTAAGACTCGCACAAAATCAGTTGCGAGCAATGACATGAAATAGGAAAATACACTTAGCCAAAATAATGTCTGCCAGGAAAAAGCGTGGGGAGGTCTAAATGTTTCTACCACCCATTTGACGATGAAAATCCCAGCAATAAACTTTAACAAGTCGCGGAATAATTTCATACTAATTGTCCTCCTGGGCTATTGAGAAATAGGAAGCTCATAAACAAAAGCAGTAAAATGATAATACTACTGTAGGCGTTGGCTGTAAAAACCACTGTCGCGCGATTAACATCCGTATGGATAATTGCCTGATTGAGCCGATATGTCAATCCGGCACGACCATTTGATTCAGTTTGAGCTTTGGAACTTTTCAAAAAAGCTTCTTGTAACTCCAGTACTTTGAGTTTAATTAGGAAGGCACCGAAAAGAATAAAAACTCCAGTTGAGCCAATAATTAAATTCAAGTTGGAAATTTGATTCTCCAGAATGTTACCAAAACAAATATAACTAATTATCTGGTTTTTAAATTCTTGAGCTATCAGGGAATTGATCAGAAAAAAAGCCCACCACCCAAAAACTGTCACGATTAAATTCATGGAAGTGGCGTATTGTACGCTACTTTTGCGGCTGATACCCAGCTTGTTGTGCAACATTCTGGCTTCCAGCGCGATTGCCACTAACAGCAATAGGACTTGCCACAAAATCGTCGGGATTGGCACAACTGATTCTGTCATAACGGTTCGCTCCTTACTCCTGCGCTAGATAATCTCAAGGTTATACACTATCGTCTCATGTACTGGGTGGATCCCAAAGTTGCCAAAATATTGGTAGTGGGAGCATATTACTCACTACTATTACAGCAAGTGGATCTATTACAGCAAGTGTAACTCGTACCTATTACAGTAAGCAGGTAAGATACCTGCACTACAAATTTACACAAATGGGACGCTCCTCATATACTTGTTCGTCACTACAGTAAACTTGCTAACGATTTCTTGGCAAATTTCTCTCCCCTACCTGGCGTTTCAAGTGCAACTTAATTTTATACTCTCTACAATGGAGATCATGACCATTTGCAGTTTTTGACTGGAGCTTATGCTGTTGAGCGATTCAGGGATTACTCATTTAGCAACTCAGTTGTTCTGCGAGAATTAACTATATCTGTGGTGATCATAATCAATGTCGTCAAACCAGCTATGGCTAGGGAACTAGAAAATCATGCGCATCAAGGAAATTGCCGTCAGGGGTTTATTTGGAATTTTTGACCATGTAATTCCTTTAAACATGAATGAGAGGATCACAATTATTCATGGCCCTAATGGCTTTGGAAAAACTGTAATGCTAAAGATGCTTGATGGATTGTTTAACTCTCTACGATACTCAGTACTTCGTACTATTCCCTTTAGCAGTTTTAAAATTGAGTTTGATAATCGTAGTGTTATTGAGATCAAAAAAAAACATAAAAGTTTAGATAATGGAGATCAGATAGAATTATTTTTTAGCCAACCTGGCTCAGAGACTGTTTCCTATATTTCAGAAGATAGAAAAATTTCTCCTGATGATTTTATAGATTTTCCAGATACTCTTTTTAAAGAGATAATACCTGGACTTCAGGAACTAGGTACTAAAAGCTGGCAATATTTTCCCACTAAAGAAATTTTATATGTCGAAGGAATTCTAGAGCGCTTTGGAGAGTTATTGCCGAAAAAATATAGAAAATTATCAAATGAACCTGAGTGGTTAGAAAATCAGAAGAATAATATTCATGTTTGTCTTATAGAATCCCAACGTCTAATAAATGTTACTCCTAATCGTTATTCTAAATTTTACCCTGGAGAAACTTCAACGCTGTCAACTGTATTGACCTATTCTGATGAGCTTGCAGAACTTATGCAAGATAAGCTTACTGAATACGGAACAATATCTCAATCTCTTGATAGAACCTTTCCAGCAAGAGTAGTAAAACAGCAGCCATCACCAGATTTGACTGAAGAAAAACTTAGTTTTCAGCTAACCCAACTTGAAAAGACTCGTTCTCATCTTATAGAGTTGGGCTTTTTGAATAAGGATGAAGACTCAGACTCTCAAATTCAACCTCAGGCTATGAATGAAAGCATTAAAAATGTTCTGTCTGTATATATTGAGGATGTTGAAACTAAACTGAGTATTTTTAGTACAATTGCAAGCAAGCTCGAGTCATTGAGGAAGATTGTTAACAACAAGTTTTCTTATAAAGAAATGAGTTTCAGTAAAGATAAAGGATTTATTTTCACAACATCTTATCCTCCCTCCCTAAAATTAGATAATAAATCTCTTTCGCTAACAGATTTATCATCTGGAGAGCAACATGAGTTGGTTCTTCTTTATGAATTACTATTTAAAGTTGAGCCTAACTCTTTAGTTTTGATTGATGAGCCTGAATTGTCTCTTCATGTGGGATGGCAGGTTAAGTTTTTAGAAGATTTACGAGAAATTACAAAACTTGCAGATTTAGACCTACTTATGGCAACCCATTCTCCAGATATTATCCAAGATCGCTGGGATTTAACAGTTGAACTTAAGGGGCCAGCACAGTGAGAGAGTTTCTTACACCTGAGCGTATTGCTAATACAATTAAAATGCAAAGGAGTAGTTTTTTAGGTACTTTTATATTAGTTGAAGGCAGTTCAGATAAACTTTTCTATAAACGCTTTGTTGACGATAAAGACTGTCGATTAGAAACTACTGCAGGTAAACCATCTAGTAAATTACAAGCTATTAAAGTTCTGGAAATTTTAAATAAATCAAGCTTTAAAGGAGTATTAGCCATTGTTGATGCAGATTTCGATCACCTTGAAACTTCGCTAAATAAAATTCCTAATCTGCTTCGTACCGACACCCATGATATAGAAACCATGCTCATTAACTCACCTGCACTAGACAAGGTACTTGCTGAGTTCGGTTCACAGGATAAAATTACGAATTTTGGTCGAGATATCAGAGAAATATTACTTGAAGCTGGGCTCTCAATTGGTTATCTACTGCGAATATCTCAATCTGATGGATTATCTCTTACTTTTAATGGCATTAAATTCAGTAAATTTATTAATGAACAAACTCTTCAAATTGATGAACTTAAATTGATTGAAGAAGTTAAAAATAAATCCCAATTTTTTTCTTTAGAAGACGAAGAATTACAAAAAAAACTCACATATCAGAAAAATAACAACTATGATCCTTGGCAAGTTTGCTGTGGTCATGACTTAGTGGAAATTCTCTCCATCGGTTTGCGTAAAGCGATTGGTTCTTGCAAGGCTGCTGATATTGAACCCAATAGTCTTGAACGTAGTTTACGTCTGGCTTACGAAGAAGCTTACTTTCACAAGACACAGTTATATTCAGACATTTGCCAATGGCAAATTAATAATCAGCCATTTAAAGTTTTGCCCAGTTACACATAGCTTTTATCTCAATATAGGATCATACCTCTTGGTCTGGATCCACACCTAATGCTCTGAGCCTTTCTTTAAGCTTCTCCTTTTCTTGCTTTTCCTGCTCAGCCCGTTGCTTTTCCTTATCAGCCCGTTGTTTTTCCTTATCAGCCCGTTGTTTTTCCTGCTCAGCCCGTTGTCTTGCCTGCTCAGCCTTTTGCTCTGCTGCTTCCTCTGGCAAAGGCACTAAAGTACGATCAGTTTTATAAAAGCGTAGCCAATGACAACTACCCTCCACTGGCTCCCGAGTAATCGCTCCTTCCCATGTTCCTAACCACAGTTGTAAACTCTCGCTCCACAACCAGCCTCTCTCATTAGGCTTTAATTCCTGATACCCTTTTCCTAATAGTAAGTGCCATCCTTGTAGTGAATCTGGGTTAAAAGGGTCAAATACAAAGTAGTCTGGTGTTCTAAACACCTTCTCATAGAGAGCTTTCTTTTCTCCAAAGTCCACTGTAGCTGTGCTTGGTGATAATAACTCTACGATTACATCAGGATAACGTCCCTCTTCTTCCCAAACTACCCAGCCCTGACGGTCACGATTGCCTTCTATCCCTAGGACTACAAAGAAGTCGGGACCACGAAAGTCCCGGTTCATTTTCTGTTCGCGGCTATAGTAGACAAACATGTTGCCACCAGTGAAGTAGTCTGAGCGCCCTTCCAAAGCTTGTAGGATAGAACGAATCAGCACATTCATGGCAATACGATGGCGGTTACTTTCCAAGGGTTCTCCATCATCAAAAATTAAATCCGTGGGTGGCTCAGGAGGTTCCCATTCGGGAATTACTGTTGCCTGATTGTTTTTCCTCTCCATGGCATCAACCATGATTAAGTCCTCCCCATATCTTCCTATTCTCTCCACATATCGCTCACTATTAAACCCACATTCCGCACTTCACAGTGTAATACGTAATGATTACGCATTGTTGGATAGCTTAGTGATCGCAAAAAACTAAAAATCTTGAGTATTTATACTTAAAGCCATTGCCAAGCTATCCAGGGTTTACGTACTACTCAGAATACTACAAATTCAGGTGCGGAATGTGGGCTAAAAATAGTCTGAATTGAAATAATAAGTAACAACCCAAACATTTATTACTTATTACTTATTACTTATTACTTAAAAAGTATTTGTAGCAAACATTTAGGTAATCGCCATTAGTTTGATACACTCACTTGATAGTTGAAGGTTCCTAGCCAAGGGATTGCTGGTATCTGGTATGGCTTAAATCGGACACTGTTTAAACCTCCCTTATTGACAAGGTGAGTAAGGAAATGTAAAGAACCTTTTAACAAATCACTTCTGGAAGATTGAACCAAGTTTGAGAATTCTAATTCTGATTCTGACTTAAGGTAATCTTTAACAGATTCCCACAAATCTGGAAGATTAGAAAATCTAATTAAATTGGCGACAGAACGACTAATTTGAGCTTCTAAAATTGCTGGTCTTTGTAAACTATTACCTTTGATAATTCTGCCAAATCGTTTCTTAATGAAAGTCCTGACATGGTTTAAATAGGGAATATAATTATACTGAATAATGGCCTGGGAAATAGAGCCTATTCTCCCCGAATTAATTAGGTATCCAACTACGTAAGCAGCAATATCGGCAGCATAGTCAGAGTCTCTAGCAAACCGACTTAAACCATCTTCTAAAGTTTTAATTTGGATATTTTCGTATTGAGAACGAAACACAACAATTGCCGAACCAATATCTCCAGACCATGAGCTATAATCACCTGTCCAGCCATTTAAATCTGACCATTTTATTCCTGACTGATTTATTTGGTCTGAGAGTGCAGCAATGAAGTGACCAAAATCAGTAACTTCGCCACTTAAAACTAGGTGATTTTGATTAAGCTTACCCTCAAATTCTCCCGTAATATACTCTTGAGTATATCCAGTTGCTGTACTCCACAATCTAGTTGTGTAAGCTTTTCTGGTATAACCGCGTAATATATTAGCGATTTCATAGGTAGACTTTCCAGAATTTGCCTTTTCTATGCTCTCAATGAATTTAACTGCTTCTTCTAGTTCAGACATGAGCTTATACAATTATTCAATTCCTCTCCCCTTCTTGTTGAATTAAATGCATGAGGGTCTATCAAGAACTGATTACCTGCCAGTAGCAGCAGGTAGAGCTAATTGGGGATATGTCTTGTTGCCATTAGCATTAGCAGTATCCTTCTCAGTCATGCCTCTATGACCATTATGACCATTTTGTAACACATCCTCAGGGGTGTCCTCTAACAAAGCTTCCCTAATCATCCGCGCTATTACCCGTTGGGCTAAACGACCAGCAATTTTTTGTCCCATTTGCTGAGTTTCCGGCTTCATCAAGATTTGGGGAATCACTGGTACTAATTGCAGTGGGTCAAAACCGGGAGTTTCTTTAAGAATATCCCAAATTCTTTTAATATGTTCTGCATTCCCTACACCATCTACCTTCACCTCCGAATTTTGATTAAGACTCCATCCCACCCTTTCACTCAAAGAATAGGCTAAATTGACAACAGTCCGACGCCCAAAAGTATCTACAGCTTTAACAATTTCATCAATCAAATTTTCGCGAATGAAGGCACCTCGTTCTGAGAACAAAAAATCTAGAGTCTGATCTAAGACCTTGTTAATATCATAATCAGGTGATTGACCTGCATTGCGCAATAAATTCTCCAAACGGTTCCAACGGAAACTCCCTTCCTTAAATAACAAATCCTTCAAAGAAGCTCTTAATTGAGGCGATGTATCAGTTAACAACCGTTTGGCCACGTAAGGATAAGCTTTACTTAGTACCTTAAAATTAGGATCGACATTAATCGCAATTCCCTCTAAGGTTACCAAAGAACGAATAATCAGTGCATAGTAAGCAGGCACTCGGAAAGGATACTCATACATTAAAGCCGACAACTGGTCGGTAATACTCTTAAAATTGAGTTCTGCTACACTCGCTCCCAAGGCATCATTAAAGACATTAGCCAGCGCGGGAATAATCGGTGTTAAGTCAGTATCTTCTGTTAAAAACTCCAACTTAACATAGTCATTTGCTAAGCCTGAAAAATCGCGATTTACTAAGTGGACAACTGCCTCAATCAAGCCGTAGCGCTGATAGGGCTTAACCTGACTCATCATGCCAAAATCAATGTAGGCAAGTTTACCTTCAGGAGTTGCCAGCAAATTACCAGGATGAGGATCAGCGTGGAAGAAACCATGTTCCAAAAGCTGCCTGAGCGAACATTGAACTCCAACTTCAATCAAATGCTTGGCATCAATTTCTTTTGCCATAATTGCTCGCATATCAGTCAGCTTAGTGCCATTAATCCACTCCATCGTTAGGACACGACGCCCTGTATATTGCCAGTAAATTCGGGGGACATAAATTTCAGCAAGATGACCGTAAAACTTGGCAAATAGTTCGGCATTTCGTCCCTCTTGCTGGTAGTCCATTTCCTCAAAGATGCGGGTGCCAAACTCATCCATAATTGCCACCAAGTCGCTGCGCAGCCGCTTAATATTTTTCTTCGCCCAGATGGCAAGGCTTCTGAGAAGATAGACATCAAGAGCAATACGCTGTGCTAGTCCTGGGCGCTGCACCTTCACAGCTACAGTTTCCCCAGTCTTGAGCTTGCCCTTGTACACCTGTCCTAAAGAGGCTGCTGCCACAGGTTGCGGCGTCAGTTCAGCATAAATCTGATCGGGGCGATCGCCTAATTCTTCCTCTATAAATCTGTAAGCAACTTCATTGGGAAACGGCGGCAACTGGTCTTGCAGTTTCGTCAATTCCTCCAAAAAAATTGGCGAAACCAAATCTGGTCGCGTTGATAGTGCCTGTCCTATCTTGATATAAGCAGGCCCCAAATTAGTTAAAGTTTCCCGCAACTGAATGGCTCGACTGCGCTGATTCGACTCCTGGCGATCCCAACGGTGATCCCACCACATGCCGAAAGCCAAAGAAGCTAGCGGCCAGACAATATTGAGGGCTCGCCCCAAAACCCGCAGTGGCATCTTGCTATAGGTAGCTGAGATTGCGACTGGGTCATAACGCAAAGCTTCTGACTCCGATGTCTGAGTGGAGCTATACTCAACAGCTACAGGTTCTGCTGGTACTTGCACTGTGTGGTTTTGAGTCACTGTTACTTGGGATTTTATTTCGTGGGAAGCGGAGGAAACTGCTTTAGCATTCATACTTATTATTGAACTATAAAGAGTGACTCTGTAAAGTATTGTAACAAAATCTAATTATGGTCTTTAATTTTAATCAGTTTAGATTGCTCGCTGCTTGTCAAGCTACAGAGCAATCACCCCTTATTTAAGGTTAATAAATTCAGGCAAGCATTGGAAGCAGGGTAGGCAGGGGAAGAATTTGTATCAGGATTTTCGTGAAATGGTATGAGCAATATTCGGTTTGGTGTAGCAAGTGCTACAGTCTAACCCCTTACCCTTCTTATTTGAAGATACCAATTAAATGCGTCACAGCTTATGCTGCTTTATTTGCGGATTCACAACTTTGCCTTAATAGACGATTTGGAATTAGAATTTAGTGCTGGTCTCAATGTTTTAACTGGTGAAACCGGCGCTGGCAAGTCAATTATCTTAGATGCAATTGATATCGCCTTGGGTGGAAGAATTAGCAATCGGCTAATTCGCACTGGGACTAAACGCGCTCTAGTGGAAGCTACTTTCGGTGCAGATGAAGCTTTAAGGTTGTGGTTGAGCCAGCAGGAGATTGACCTACTCGATGAGACTGATTTGGTTTGTAGCCGCGAAATTACAGCTAGTCAGGGAAACCTGCGTTCACGCTCGCGACTCAATGGTGTCTTAGTCAACCGACAACTAATCGAACGAGTACGTGAGCGTTTGGTGGAAATCACGGCTCAGGGTCAAACTGTGCAGTTAATGTCAAGCAGCCATCAACGATTGCTACTCGATCTTTATGGCGGTTCTCCCCTGCTCCGACAGCGTGAACTAGTTGCCTCTGCCTACATTGCCTCTCAAGAAGCTTCAAAAGCTCTAGAGAAAAGGCTCAAGTCTGAGCAACAGCGTTGGCAACATCGGGACTGGTTAGATTATCAAATTAAGGAACTAACTGCTGCTAACCTCACACACTCCTCAGAATTGGAACAACTAGAGCTGGAGTACCAGCGTCTAGACCATGTCGTGGAACTACAGCAGCAGAGTTACCAGGTTTATCAAGCACTTTACCAACACGAAGGAGGGACTGCTGCTGCTGATTTGTTGGCGCAAGCCGAAGCAACTTTGAACGAGATGGTGCTATACGATGAGCAATTGCAGCCACTGTTAGAATTAGTTAGTGCAGCTCTGGCGCAGGTAGTGGAAGCGTCTCATCAAATTAATGCTTATGGAGATGGGCTAGAAACTGAACCTGAACGCTTGCAAGTGGTGGAGGAGAGAGTAGCGGCTCTTAAACAAATTTGTCGCAAGTATGGACCAACCCTAGGCGAGGCAATAGCTCACTATGAAAAACTCCAGGCAGAACTACAAGAACTCGAGAGCGAGGATCAATCTCTAGAAAATTTAGAAACAACTTATCAGCAATGTCAGGAAACCTTGACTTGCACTTGTAAGCAACTGACAAAACTGCGTCTCGGTACTGCCGAGGAACTGGAAAAGCGCTTGGTAAACGAACTCAAGCCCCTAGCAATGGAAAAGGTGAGGTTTAGCGTGAAGATTGTGCCTGCTGCTCCCACAGCTACTGGTGCTGACAACGTAAGCTTTTACTTTTCTCCTAATCCAGGAGAAACACTGCAACCTCTATCTCATACTGCTTCTGGAGGTGAAATGAACCGCTTTTTGCTAGCACTGAAAGCTTGTTTGTCTACAGCTGCAGCTGAGATTTGCCAAACCCTAATTTTTGACGAAATTGATGCCGGAGTCTCTGGGCGCGTGGCGCAAGCAATTGCCGAAAGATTACATAAACTAACTCAAGGACGTCAAGTTCTCTGTGTTACTCATCAACCCCTAATTGCAGCCATGGCAGACAGACATTTCCGAGTTGAGAAGCAGGTGATTGACCAACCTATTTGGACTAATCAGGAAAAACTAACTCCAAATCAAGCTCTCTGTGAACATGAACTCCCTGACTTGCGCACAGTTGTTCGTGTTAGTCTCCTCGATAATCATCGGACACGCCGTGAAGAAATTGCCCAACTTGCTGGAGGACATTCTGCTCAAGAGGCAATGACTTTTGCTGAATCTCTGTTAGCCAAAGCTGCTAACTGGCGTGAGGCTGTTCCTACTAACCCCTAGCATCAGGGACTTCCAAATGAAAAAATATCCAATTGAGCACAGGGAGAGGGGGAGATGGGGGAGGGGGAG
>JAAHGS010000210.1 GCA_010692645.1 Symploca sp. SIO2E9 | reverse complement strand
ACGACGGTTAAGTTCAAGCCAGTCGTTGAACTGATCTACCTGCGCTTTGGTTGGCTTAAGCTTAAATTCGTAGGTCAGATTAAACACTTGTATCACCTCCTTATGCTCTATTATACACCTATTCTTATGGAGCGTCAAGGCGGTTCCTAAACACTGACTGGCAATTCATCCCGTCGCGTGTTTCGAGGGTCTTCTTGCCGGAGTAGATAAATAATCGTATCGTTCCTGCCAGATTGCTTTGAGTCTGGCTAATGCTTCTTTTGTGTATCGTTCTACTTCTTTGAGAATTGACTGCCAGAGAACATCAAGGTTACTCAAATTCCGACAGCCACTAATGAGAGTGCGACAAGCCGCAATCCATTGCTCTAGTTTGCGGTAACTTACGAAGTAACCGCCCAATCCTGCAATATGTACCCAGAGTACATGTTGCCATTTTTCCCAATTGATAATGCGCTCTTGCTTGATTTTCAGAAGCTTAGCGATTTGTCTAATAGTAATGACGAAAGTTCGGGGGTTGATGCGGCGTCGTAGTGAAATCATGGCTGTTGACCGATTATGAGCATGGGAAAAGCAGGTAAAGCTCTCAAGCAAGCGTTAAAGGCTCACGGGGTTAGTCAGAACAAACTAGCAGTTGCTCTAGGAGTCAGAGCCTCCGTTGTTTACCGCTGGTTTCACGAACTAACAGATCCTACAGGCGACACTATTATTGATATAGTTGCAGCCTTGAGGGAAATTAAGCCCTCTGCTGCTGAGGATTTTGTCAGTCTCTATTTAGGTGATCTCCTTGAATTTAAAACTATGGCTATAAAGTCAGAGTTTAAACTAAAGCCAGAAAATAATCAACTAACGCTGGCAAAATTAAGGGAAAGAGCAGGTTTAACTCAAAGACAGCTAGCAGATGCACTGGGAGTCACTAACGTAACTATCAGTAGCTGGGAGCGCGGCTTAAAAGAACCACGTCCGAATTTTGCTCAAGTAAAGATAATGATTCAGGTACTCGGATGTACGCTCGACGAACTAGTGGAGGCTACTAATCCAAAATCTCGGTAGGGATCACCGCCAGAATAGAATTTCTGGTAAGCAAAGCAAGTTTGTCCTATTCTGCGTCCTTAAATCCCTCGATGGTAGCCACTAAAATGTTAACCGGCGTTTGGTATATGCGGGTTGCTCTTTATTGCCAAGTTTAGACTACTGACCAGTCCTGTGTTCGCCAAGAACGAGATTTTTGAATTTACTTTTCGGAAGAAAAAACATCAAATTGTACTCTACCCGTTACGGTTGCACCATAAAATAAATTATACGGCAATAAGAATAGTTTAAAAACAAATGTTTGTTGGTAGCGCACAAGCGGCACAACTGATGGGAGTATCTGTGAGGCGAATATGCCAATTACTCTCAGGAGGCAGAATTCAAGGAGCCTTTAAAGTTGGTAGGTCTTGGATAATTCCTCTGGTTGAGGGAATGCCACAAGTTAGTGAGGGAACCAGAGGTCCTAAAGCCCGTTGGCGCAGAAAAAAGCCATCCCCTGTGACGATCATTCACGTCAATCAGCAGACTATTCGCCAAAATCAAAAACAGGAAAAGCCCGCTCCAGTGATTAGCGTTAAGCAAGGGCAAAATAATACTTATGGTCACGAGGTAGAAATCAAAGGACCGTGCCGGGTAGTTTATCGACGTGACAACCCTAAACCATGCGGGGCTAGGGTTTGGATTGAAACTCTCTTCGGTGTTGAAGTGTTCACTCAAAATTTAGAATAGGGTACGCCTTCAAGGTATTTAGAGACAACCGAATAGAAATTAACCAGTAAACCGCACATGCATATTGATTCAGTAATTACAGTGCGGCAATTACCATCTGCCTATTACCTAAAACCGAATTGGCATTAGTTTCTTCCTGCCTAAGATAAGAACTGTAAGCAGAAACAAAAAAACTTAACTGATTCATTCAAACATTACTTATCGGAGCCAGAGTTATGAGACTAGTTCGTTACAACCCTTGGCAAGAAATTGATACTCTACAACGCCAATTAACTCGCCTATTTGATGAAAGTCTAGCTCCCACAACTCGGGGAGATTTTTGCCGCTTCCACAAAGTTCCTCGGGCTGAACTCTCTGAAACCGAAGCTGCTATTATCTTGAAGCTGGAAGTTCCAGGCATGGAATCTAAAGACCTTGAGGTGGAAGTCACAGAAGATGCCGTTTCCATTAGTGGTGAACGCCAACAACAGAATAAGGATAATACTCGCTCTGAGTTCCACTATGGTCAATTCCACAGAGTAATTTCTCTGCCAGCTAGGATTCAAAATACCAATGTCAAAGCTGAGTACAAAGATGGCGTCTTGAATCTGACTCTGCCCAAGAAGGAAGATGAAAAGAACAAAGTCGTCAAAGTTAACCTGGAGGCTGCTTAAGCAGAGTCAAAACTTTAGCTAGATCAAGAATCTTAACTTAACTCATCAGCCTGGTCACATCTATAGTAACCGGGCTTTTTTATTGACTTTTTCAGGAAGCGTGGCAAATGACGCAACAGTTACAAATGTTAGAATGATATCTAAGTTGAGACCGATTAGACTCGCAGCAACAAAATCAGAGTAATGCCCCTTGAGAATAATCACCCGAATTCTGGTCATCAAGAGAAACCAGAAAATCCATTACCTGAATCTGACTCCTCAAATTCTCAGGGTTTAGATGGGGATTTAGATAGGGCAATTTCCAGCTTTGAAGAAATTCAGGTTCAACTCAACTACAAACAGGCACAAGACACACTGCGAGAGTTAGTTACTAATCTTGACTTGACGCCCCGAGAACAAATTGGTTTAGACTCAGAAATTGAAGACTTAGCTAATCTACTTGATAAGCTAGAACATACCTGCGTGCAGATTGCTGCTTTTGGCATGGTGGGACGAGGGAAATCTTCAGTACTCAATGCCTTATTAGGTAAACCTGTATTTGAAACCGGGGCACTGCATGGAGTTACCCGAGAATCTCAACAAGCTAATTGGAATTTAGAGACGCTAAGTCTTCCCTCTCAAAAGAAAACTAGAGCAGATAAGAGCCAAGATATCCTCAGTGTTGCCCTCCCCAGTATTGGTGATTCCCAGATTCAGCTGATTGATACTCCTGGCATTGATGAAGTAGACGGAGAAACTCGCGAAACCTTGGCGGTGACAATAGCTAAACAGGCAGACTTGCTACTGTTTATCATCGCTGGTGATATGACCAAGGTAGAGTATGATGCCCTTTCTCAGTTAAGAGCCAGTGGCAAACCAATGTTGCTGGTATTTAACAAAATTGACCAATATCCGGATGCTGACAGACAGGCAATTTATCGTAAAATTCGAGACGAGCGAGTACGGCAGCTACTTACACCGGCAGAGATTGTTATGGTTGCTGCTTCACCGTTAGAAACTGTGGCGGTAAGAGGTGCAGACGGCAGTATTAAGGTAAAAAGAACTCTGGGGAAACCGCAAATTGAGGATTTGAAGCTAAAAGTATTGGAGATTTTGCACCGGGAAGGTAAATCTCTAGTTGCCTTAAATACCATGCTTTACGCAGATGACCTTAATGAGCAGCTCGTCAGCAGGAAAATGGTGATTAGGGAAGAGAGTGCCAATGATATGATCTGGAAAGCGGTAATGACTAAAGCAGTAGCGATCGCACTTAACCCGATTACCTTGGTTGACATAATTACAGCTACTGCGATCGATATCGTAATGATTCTTAGTCTATCACGCCTCTATGGCATTTCCATGACTCAGCAGGGAGCTGTAGGTTTATTACAGAAGATTGCTATTAGTATGGGGGGAATTACTGCTAGTGAACTATTGGCAAATTTAGGATTGAGTTCCCTCAAAGGCTTATTGAGTCTTTCTGCACCTGCAACGGCTGGGGTATCTTTAACTCCCTATATCCCTGTGGCAATAACTCAGGCTGGAGTTGCTGGGGTTTCTTCCTATGGAATTGGACAAGTTACTAAGACTTATTTGGCAAATGGGGCTTCTTGGGGTGAAGCTGGACCAAAAGCTGTAGTTAGTCGTATTCTCTCTTCCTTGGATGAAGACTCGATTCTTAATCGTATCAAAGGTGAGTTGGTGGCTAAGCTGAAGAGAGATGATTGAGAGAAAGTAAGATTTAGCCACAATATAAATTGTCACATATTTAAGAAAGCATTTCTAGACTTCAGGGTAAAGTGTGAGAGTGAAGGAGGAGCATCTTTGTATCAAGACTTACACAAAAAATACTGGAGGTAGGGGTAATTTATGAATTACCTTTACGAGAAATGGGGATTTCAAGATGGCTTTGTGTAAATCTTAATATACTTCAACCCATAAGCAAGTATTTAATCCGGAACTTGGAGTTATTGGGAAGAATAAAAGATTATGTAGTTGATTAGAGACTTTCGATGAACGAGAATTCCGAAAAATATAAAACTCCTCAAGAAAAACTTGGAACCCTACTGGAAAAGGTAGAAAATAATTTGAGGAAAAGTAATTCTGATACCACATGGCAACAACTAACAGAAATATGGAGAAATCGTAACTCCTCACAGGAAAAGATAGGGGTTGTTGAAAAGTGACTTAGGAGTATTTTTTTAAACCCTGAATTAGAAAACGCTTAAAGTAACCTCTCAGCTCATAGACTGCTTGACTAGACAGACCATTTTCAGTGGAAATGTTATGATCCTTAATGGCTTCAAGTACTTTGAGATAATATTCAGTTGGTAAGACTAGAGTCATAATTTCTTTGGGAAGTGGAGTAGGTACTACACCATCTGTTATGTAGTTCTCAATCCAAAGCAGATATATATTAATGCTTTTACAGAACTTCTCAACCTGTTCTAGTGAAACTTCTACTTTGTTAAAATCTTCTATCTCTAACTGATTGTCACCAATTAGCCTTCGTGCTTCTGCAACTAATTCTGTCCTGTGATTAGATAGCCACTCTGAAGCTTGTTTACAGGCTATATAGGATTGTTCAATTCCTTCTATTTCATGGCGATATTCAGGATTTATATCAGCAATTTCTGCTATTTCAAGGAAGTTCGTTGTTTCTGCCTCTACAACGCGCTTGATTAGATCTTGAGCTTCCTGGATAAATTCTTCATCAGACATATTGCAACTCCACTCGACTTAGATAAGGCTGTACTTTATGTTTTAACAAAAGAGTTATAATTGCTATATCTAGACTAGCTCTCACTTCTGGAATAAGTTCTTTAAACGGGAAGCCCTAGATGGTAATCTCTTCAAGAGGACAGTGAAGTGTCCTCTATGTGGCTCTAACAATGTCAGCAGCGATTTGCATACCCAAAAATACTCCTGTAACGACTGCCTTTATTGATAGTTTGACCTAAATCAGCATGACGTTCTCTATCTATGTCATTAAAAATTTATTCAATTTCTTCATTATCTTTCCACGCTCCAATAATAGCTTGTAGCTGTTCCCATTTTCCTTCTTGTTCAAAGGATAAGTTGTCGGGAATTTCGATAAAAATTTCCAGTCCATCGGGAACAGGAAGTGCTTCTAAAAGCTCAATATTTTTGCCGCGTATAATTCCTTTTACTTTCATCTGTTCGTTAATATTGGCAAATAAATAGACGTTTTCAGAGATAGTGAGGTCAAAATCTATTGCTACTGTCTCAATACTAAATTGGCTGTAGGGCATGATTTGACCTCTGACGTTAGTAGCTGAGTCTCACACTTAAGAATAGCTGCTCAACTGGATTTCGGTTTAATGCCTGCCTAATCTTGACATCTCCCGGCTTGGAAAAATCGCGATTCCAAACCAGGAAGGAGCCTGAACTACTTCAACTCCTAATATTCTATTCACGAAAAACCTTGGTAAAGGAAATATGTAGCCATCGGGATAACTGTAGCCAATACCAAGAGGATAACTACCCACTTCGTAGCACTTTCGGTATCAGTGTCTTCAGCACTAGTGAAAGTACCTGCAACCTGAATATTATTTTCCACTACAGGGGGACCAGGATCAGTTTCACCACTAAGCACAGCGACTAAGCGATCGCTAGCATCCAAGAAAGCCTGATTATATTTATTATCGTCGCGTAATGGCACCTGCACTGTTTCCGATGACACGCTTTCAGCAATTTCATCAGGCATAATCGACTTGACAGCTTCGCCAGTAGCAATAGCAGAGTTGTTAGTGAGAGTATCAATGACTAGCAAAGTTTGATTAGCTTGGGCTTGGGCAGTGGGAAACCATTTCTCAAACAAGGCCTTCGTAAAAGTGTCTATGGTTTCGCCGTAGTCTAAGCGGCGGATAGTTACCATTCTCACTTCATTGCCAGTTTCTGCAGCTAAAGTCTCCAGAGTTTTACTCAGTTTGCCTTCATTGAGGCGGCTGATAACCTCTGATTCGTCAATTACCCAAGTCGGTTCACCAGTACTGAGGTTGGGCATTTGATAGACGTTGGTAGCATTAGCTGGTGCTGCAACTAAGCCACTAACTAGAAAGACTAATAACAGTCGTAGAACTAAGCGTTGCAGGTATCTTCCACCTTTGTGTAGTTGATTGATGAGTCTTCTCATTAATAAATAATAGATCTCAAGCTTGATTTTTTCCAAGAGATATTATATATTGCCGCCGAGACTACTAATCATTTAGGTTCGTGACATTGACATCTCTCCGTTTTGAAAAATAGTCTTGGTCTCCACCAGCAAACAAATCCTCAAAACCAAATAGATTGTCCCCTAACAGCTGAACGTGATCAACTCCATCTGGGTTAGCACCCAAGTAAGCAAAGTAAGCTAAAGGCTCCTGCTCTCCTTCACCTTGATTATTAGGATTATTACTCAGAAATTGCTCAGTTGTGCCATCAGCAATGATGAAAGGTGCATAAATAGCATTGCCCAGCTGCACTGAAACTGTTTCGTCACGACTAGCTTCAAACAAATTCTGACCAATGCTAATTGCTGCTTCGGCATAACCAGCTTCGCCTGGATTAATTAGTTGGTTAGTCAAAGGATCAATAACCGTTCCTTGTTCATTTTGAACTATATATAAACCAACACTATTATTAAATGCAGCATCGCTAGAACCTACATCTATATCAGTTACTGCATCGTTGAGGATCTCGGATATTAGATTACCGTCATTGGTATTGGGAGCTTGAGCCGCATCAATAGTGGTGAAATTATCCACTGACGGGGTATTAAGAACAAAAGTTATGACCTTAGCAGACTCACCATCTTCAACGTTCTGACTAGTAGAACACGGCTTAAATAAAGCTACCATTCTCGATCATCAACAAGCCTATTAGATATAGCTTTTTGAGATATTCGCTTCACTTAAGGGAACTCCAAGAATTAAAGACGCGGGGACAGGATATGAATTCCCCACAGTAGTATTAGTCCTGAATGTACTCCTGCCCTGTGATCAAGGCAATTTCGGCTCGCACAAATTCTCGTCCCAAATAAAGGGCGTGATCCAAGCAACTTAAGGGACAGGTTTTAGTTTCTTCCGTAATCTTCATGCCCAATTCCTTGGCTGTTTTACCTTTGTAGATAGCAGTGGGAGTTCGTTCCACTTTACCCTGGCAAGGAATTGGTTTGCCTGTTTTTGGATCTACCGCTAACCCCTGTTCATTAATTTGGTTGGTGAAGTGCTTAGCACAGATTAACCCTGCATCTCGATCAAGGTAGATGATGAAGTAACCATCTGGATCCAGAGCAATAAAACGCTGGGAAAGCTTGTCATCTATGGCACGTAGCTCTTGGGCAGTTGGATTCATGATACGAGTTATTAATATTTTCCTAGCCTCTTTGGGCAAGGAATATTGTAGGCCTAAATCATACGGACTTTATTTTCTGCCTTGGCCCTGCCGACAAGCAAAGACTGAGTGTGGTGAGTAAAATGCACTCTTGAGGAAGGGAAATGTTCACAGGGTTCCTTGAAAAACATGCTGCAGGATTCTCGAGAGAATTCTTTGCCCCTAATTATGCAAGCTCTCAGTCTCCAGCACGATTATATCACATTTTTGGAGTGCCATCCTCAAGAGCGCAAATCACTACATATAGATTAATTAGACCTATATTTTAGCGTTGGAACACTACAAATAGCGTTTAAGGTTTAAGATAGTAGACTCATCTAATTTTTGTTACACGCCTTCGGAGATATGCAACAGACTCTACCAGTAGCAGCCCAAATCTCGCATTATGCTGATATTAACGTCATCAGGCGGGATGGCTCCAAAGCTCTCCTGGATATTTCCAAGATTCGCTCTGTTGTCAACTGGGCTTGTGCTGGCTTAGAGGCCAATCCCATAACTCTTGAAGCTGGGTTAACAACCCGCTTGCGCAACGGTGTCACCACTAGAGAAATCCAAGATAACCTGATCAACTGTGCTTTGGAGATGTGTTCCCTATCTGAGCCAGATTGGCGTTATGTCGCAGGGCGACTACATATCTGGAGTTTATGGAAGGACACCCTCAAGAGTCGCGGTTATCAGTACGACAACTATTGTCTGACTGTTGAGTCTAAGGTTGAGTGCAACCAATACGACCAACGCCTCCTCAGTTACACCCAAGAGCAACTGCAACAAGCTAGTTCTTGGATTAATCCCGATTGGGATCTTGACTATGACTACGCCGGTGCTGTACTACTGACCAAACGGTATCTCACCAGAGATGAGTTACCCCAGGAAGCACTTCTAACCTGCGCCCTCCTACTAGCTTTAGTAGAAGCCCCAGAACAACGCCTGATTTGGGCAAGGAAATTCTACGAAGCGATCGCTACTAGGAAGATTTCTCTAGCTACTCCTATCTTAGCTAATCTCAGAGTTCCCAATGGTTCTTTGAGTAGCTGTTTTATCCTGGCGATGGATGACAGCCTCGAGAGTATCTTTGACACCGTTAAGGATGCAGCGAGAATCTCCAAAAATGGGGGTGGAGTTGGGGTAAATGTCAGCCGTGTACGTGCCACAGGCTCTTGGGTAATGGGCAAGCCCAATACTTCTGGGGGGATACTGCCCTGGATTAAACTACTCAATGATACTGCGATCGCAGTTAATCAAGGAGGTCGTAGGGCAGGGGCAATTACGGTTAGTTTGGATATTTGGCATCTCGATGTTCCTGAGTTTTTAGAGATGCAAACAGAAAATGGGGATCAGCGCCGGAAAGCCTATGACATTTTCCCTCAACTGGTAGTGACAGATGAATTTATGCGTCGGGTGGTTGCCAAAGAGGAATGGACCTTAGTTGATCCCTACCAGGTGCGCACACAGTTGGGAATTGAGATTTCTGGGCTTTGGGGGGAGGAGTTTGAGCAAATTTACCAGCAGATAGAGGAGAGCTTGGGGAAAACTATTACTCTTTATAAAAAAGTTAACGCCCGCGAACTTTTCAAGACGATAATGCGATCGCAGGTTGAGACAGGCATGCCCTACCTGGCTTTTAAGGATACAATTAATCGCGCTAATCCGAATCAGCATCAAGGATATATCCCTGGAGTTAATTTATGCTGTGAATCTTTTTCTAATGTCAAGCCGGGAGCCGAAGGCCATACCTGCAACCTCAATAGTATTAACTTGGCAAATCTGGAGGAAACCGAGATTCCCAATATCTGTCGAACAGCGGTAAGAATGCTCGACAATACCATTGAGATCACTAACCCACCATTTCATGCCAGTAGAACTCATAATCAAAAATACCGCACGATTGGTGTTGGGGCGATGGGATTAGCTGACTGGTTAGCCAAGCGCCAGCTTTCCTATCGCCATCTCCAAGAAATCAGTAATTTGTTTGAAGATATTGGCTATTACTGTACCCACACTTCCATGGAGTTAGCTAAAGAGCGAGGTGCTTATGGGGCTTTTCCTGGTAGTGAGTGGAGCAAAGGTAAGCTTATTGGTGCTAAACCCCCCGCATGGTTTTTGGAACATGCCCACAAGCCGGAGCGCTGGCTACAACTAGCCGATAGCATCCAACAACACGGTATCCGTAACTCTCATATTAGTGCGATCGCTCCCAATACTTCCTCTTCCCTAGTTCAAGGTTGTACAGCTAGCGTGCTACCAGTTTATTCTCGCTTCTTCTACGATAAGTGGGCTCAAGGTACAGTGCCGATTGCACCACCATTTATCAATGAGCATTTTTGGTACTACCAAGAAAGCAAATATCTGGAGCAAAAACAGGTGGTTAAGGCGATTGCTACTATCCAGCAGTGGATTGACACTGGTATTTCTATGGAACTTATCTTTAACCTTAACCAAGGCGTGTATTTTTCCCAAGAGCCTGAGCGTGCTATCAAGGCTAAGGATATCCTAGAAACTTTGATTATGGCTTGGCAAGAGGGATGTAAGGCAGTTTACTATATCCGGACAGTTCAAAAGGATAGTTTTAAAGAGTCAAAGGGAGATAATAACTGCACTGCTTGTGCAAATTAGGAATTGTTCGTGTCGACCTGTCCCCGCGTCTTTAATCTTCTGGGCTGACTTTTATCCGAGAACTACGCGATATTAAACCAAGCAATCTGATTTGGGGTGAAGATGATCTGGTTTATTTAGTGGATTTCGGGGCAGTACAGAACCGTGCTATCAAGGAGGGAGCAACCTTTACGGTAGTGGGAACCTATGGTTATGCACCCATGGAACAGTTCGGTGGTAGGGCAGTAGCAGCCTCAGATCTTTACGCCTTGGGTGCAACTTTGATTCATTTGCTCACAGGTACGACACCAGCTGAGTTGCCGCAGCAGAATTTGCGCATTAGGTTTCAAGAGCAAGTCAGCCTTAGTCCTGGCATGGTAAGTTGGATTGAAAAGTTAACCGAACCTGCCCCAGAGCAAAGATTCAAAACTGCTGCTGAGGCCCTCTCGGCTCTAACCTCGGGTATGGCTACTAGCAAGAACACAGCTAGTCAGCTAATCAGACCAACTCCAGTTGCTTTCGTTAATAATTCAGGGCAGGGTGGCTTATTTGATCCTAAGGTACCTATACCTGAGGAAATCAAGGGCTGGAATTGGGGAGCTTTTTTGATTCCCTGGCTATGGCCTGTTACCAATAATGTCTGGGTTGGACTTTTAGCCCTTGTACCCCAAATTGGATGGTTGGTTGCAATTGCTATCGGTTTTCGTGGCAATGAATGGGCTTGGAAAAGTAAGAGGTGGCGGAGTATTGAGCATTTCAAGGCACATCAAAGAGGCTGGGCAATCGCTGGAATTCTGTTTGGGATACCAGTGAGCCTAGGTTTATGGATAGGTTTGTTTTTCTTGTTTTCTGCTGCTTTTTGACACTCCCTCGCCAGAGACGAGGGATTCTTCCTTCAACCAGCGAACTTAGTGTATTGATTTTCATCAAGACACAAGAGGCTCATCTGTCCAGAAGCGTTTATCCAGTACTTAGACTGAAATGTT
>JAAHGS010000021.1 GCA_010692645.1 Symploca sp. SIO2E9 | reverse complement strand
AACCAGGCGGAAACCTGTAAGCGACTTTACCATTTCTTAGGTTGTGAGTTCTCAAACGATTATCTATTTTACAAGCGACAGGCAGACCCCTATCAGCAGCGATGGGACTGGATTCCTGAAGCAAGTGAGCCTTTTAATACTAAACATGCGATTAAATGGAAAAAACAGATGAGTTTAGATGATATCGACAGGATTACCAAGTTAACTGATTGGTTCATTGAAAAATATCAATATTAGTATGGATAATATACATTGAAGCTAGTCAATATATATTACTTAAAATAACTAATTTTATCTAGTTAAATTGCATTGATTTTTAATTTTATTTTTACCAGAAGTGATTTTAGAAGTCATAAAAATATTGGAACGACATTTATCGCAAATTAACAACAACCAAGGTAGAAATCAAAAAAGTATGAGATTGAATCTAATGATTAGGAAAGTGATTAAAAATATCAAGTACCATATAACTAATGTTCGGTGGGAAATAGCTGGATTGCTCAGAGACTGCAAAAATCATCTACAGCAACCGGTTAATGAATTTTCTCTCCAAGGCTACGAGATCATCCAAAACTTTCTAGATCAAGATGAATGCGATCGCTTAATTGAGCTTGCTAACCATTATCTACGCGACCAAAGTTATTTAATCTATGGCAATTGTTATTTGGTTTGCCGTAATGCTGTCCAGGAAGTAGATAGCAAGGTTCAACAGCTTATGAACGTTCAAGAAGTAGATACTCAACTCTCACAACTGTTTCATTCCCATAAGATTGAAGAGTTGTTCGAGCAGCGAATTGGTCAAAAATTAAGACTTAAAACCATCTCCATACAAGTTGACAATCTCGATACAGAGTCCAAGCGAGGGTTCCATAATGACAATATAACACCTCCAGGATTTAAAGCCTTTATTTACTTAAATGATGTAGCTGATTATGGAGACGGTCCATATACCATAATTCCAGGTTCTCATCGTCACACATTTCGCAAGATAATCAACCATCTATACAATCGCTTAATAACTGTTCTGTCTCGACGTAAAAATTACCCGGTAGGGGATATGAGACTTTTTTACAGTGATAAACAATCGGTATCTATTTTTGGAAAGGCTGGAACCTTGATTCTTTCAAATCAACAATTAGCTCACAAAGGATGGCAGAAACATGACCAGAATAAAAGGTATGTATTAGTGTGTTATCTCAAACTTGAAAAATTTGATAATGGTGAACTATTCAATCTAGGTCAGAAGGCGATATTACAGACAGCATAGATGAACTTGGTCATGATTTCTGTGTATAAACATCTACAAGGAGGCTTAGCAAATTGACCCTTACCATAACCATTATTCCAGCTCGTGGTGGTTCTAAAGGTGTCCCGCGTAAAAATGTACGTCCCTTGGCAGATCAACCACTAATTGCCCATTCTATCTTGGATGTCAAAGAAGCAAAGCTTGTAGATCAAGTATATGTTTCCACTGACGATCCGGAAATCGCAGAAATTGCTAGAAAATATGGATCAGAGGTAATCGATCGTCCTGCGGAACTGTCTGGTGATACTGCATCTTCAGAATCTGCCCTCATTCATGCACTATCGGAGATTGAAAAAAACGGAATTTTTCCAGATTTGATTGTTTTCCTACAGTGTACTTCTCCCATTAGAACCGGCGCAGATATTGACCATGCGATTGCCAAACTTCAGGCAGAAAATGCTGATTCCCTCTTATCAGTTTCCCCTTCCCACAGATTTCTCTGGCAAGAAGTTGATGGAGTAGCCAAATCTATCAACTATGACTACCGCCATCGCCAACGCCGCCAGGATATGCAGCCGCAGTATGTAGAAAATGGCTCAATTTACATATTCAAACCCTGGGTTTTAAAAGATTTAGGAAATCGCCTAGGTGGCAAGATTTCTATGTTTTTAATGAGCGAAGCAGCTAGCTGGGAAATAGACTCGATTCTTGACTTTGAAATTGCAGAGTTCCTTCTAAAAAGGTAGTTGAAACCAGATGCTCATTGACAGAAACATCACTAAATATATTGTCTTTGCCGAAGACAGCATCCTCAACGCCCTGAGAAAGATTAGTGACAACAAAAGTCGGGTTATTTTCTCAGTCACGGAATCCGGTGTCCTCGAAGGTATCATGACCGACGGCGACTTCCGGCGTTGGCTGGTGAATCAGATCACCATTGATTTGAATCAGTCTGTTACTAACATTACCAATAAAAACTTCAAATTTGCCTTTTTTCAGGATGACCCTGAAAAGATTGAGTCCTACTTCTCTGAACAAATTGAATTTGTTCCCCTGCTCGACAAGAATCACCACCTAGTTGCTATTGCCAGAAAGCGACTAGGGGGTATTCAAATCGGCAAATTTAATATTGATTCTGAATCTCCTACCTTTATAATTGCTGAGATTGGCAATAATCACAACGGCAATCTGGAATTAGCCAAAACATTAATTGATCAAGCTGTCGCCGCAGGGGCTAATTGTGCCAAATTCCAGCTACGGGATTTGAGTTCTCTCTATCACAATGCTGGTAATGCCAATGATGCTAGCGAAGATTTGGGTTCCCAGTACACCTTGGACTTGCTATCTCGCTTCCAACTTACCCCAGGGGAAATGTTTGCTGCCTTTGATTACTGTAAAAAGCAGAATATCCTGCCCCTTTGCACCCCTTGGGATCACTCAAGTTTGAGTCTCCTGGAAAAGTACGGGATGCCAGCCTACAAAGTAGCCTCGGCAGACTTAACCAATCATGACCTCTTAAGAGTACTTGCCAAGACTGGCAAACCCCTAATCTGCTCCACTGGCATGTCTACGGAAGTCGAAATTATTGAAACCGTCCGTTTCTTGAAACGCTTGGGAGCGATGTATATATTACTGCACTGTAATTCTACCTATCCAGCTCCCTTCAAAGATGTTAATCTAGCCTATTTAGAACGCCTCAAAGAACTTGGTGATTGCCCCGTTGGTTATTCTGGTCATGAGCGAGATATCAATGTGGCAATTGCTGCCGTAGCCAAGGGAGCAAAAGTGATCGAAAAACACTTTACCTTGGATAAATCAATGGAAGGTAATGACCACAAAGTAAGTCTGTTACCAGAAGAGTTCAAAGTAATGGTGCAGGGTATTCGTCAAGTGGAGCAAGCATTAGGAAATTCTGGTGAACGTAGACTCACTCAAGGGGAATTGATCAACCGAGAAACCCTAGCAAAAAGTCTAGTGATCAACTGTGACTTGCAACCAGGACAAATGATTACCGAAGAAATGCTCGAAGTCAAAAGCCCTGGTAAAGGTCTACAGCCTAATCGCAAGGCTGAACTAATTGGACTCAGGGCAAAAAGAAGCTTTAAAGCTGGAGACTTTTTGTTTGCTAGTGATTTGGTTGAGCAACAGGTTCAAGCAGGCAACTACAAGTTTAAACGACCTTGGGGTATACCTGTCCGCTACCACGATTTCAAGACTATATTGACGAAATCGAATCCAGATTTACTGGAGTTTCATTTGAGCTATAAAGACTTAGAGCAAGATATTAATCAATATTTCGACCAGCCCTATGACCTAGATTTAGTGGTACATAGTCCAGAGTTATTTGCCGGGGATCATCTGTTAGATTTGTGTTCAACTGATCAGGAATATCGCCAGCACTCAATTCGGGAACTGCAGAGAGTAATTGATCTAACTCGCTCCCTAAAACCCTTCTTCAAAAAAGCATCTCGACCTGGCATTGTCACTAACATTGGGGGCTTTACGATTGATGCACCTTTGCCTCTATCTAAACGGAGTGGTTTATATGAATTACTCCTCAAAAGCCTATCTGCACTCGACATGGAGGGCGTAGAAATTATTCCCCAAACCATGCCTCCTTTTCCCTGGCATTTTGGTGGTCAGCGCTACCATAATTTGCTCATAGACCCTCAGGATACAGCAGAGTTTTGTCGCCAACACGGTTATCGAGTATGTCTAGATACTTCCCACTCTAAACTTGCTTGCAATCACCATAAATTATCATTCAAAGAGTTTATTGAACAAGTTGGTCCCTACAGTGCTCATCTACACATTGCTGATGCTGAAGATGTAGATGGTGAAGGTTTACAAATTGGTGAAGGTGATATTGATTTTCCTGCTTTGGCAGAAAATTTAGAGAAAACTGCACCACAGGCTTCATTTATTCCAGAGATTTGGCAAGGACACAAAAATGAAGCTGAGGGATTCTGGATTGCACTTGGTCGATTAGAGCAATGGTTTTGAGCTGGGTAGTTACTGGGTAATAAGTTTTTGCGCCAACACAAAATTAGGAAAAAAGGAGTTAGAATGAACCGCCTAGTTGTTGCCATAGGTCCCTGGCAGATTATCTTAGCTGCATCTGCTATTCGTCAGGAAACGACAGAGCTAAGTTTATTGCCTCAAGATTATCTTGTCTTACTGGGTGAAGGATTATCTAATCAGACCAAACAGACAATGATGCGCATAGCATCTCTGGTATGGGATTGGCAATCAATTATTTGGATTGATGATTTATTTAACTCTAAATTAACCGAAATTAACCGTGCCAATTTTACCAAGCTTTTACAGGCATTTAGAGATAAGATTCTCATAGAGCAATTTGAGGAAATTTGGCTTTGTCGCTTAGACGGTAAAATTCCCAAGCTGATAGTAGAATCTTATTTAGAAGCAGCTATTGTGATCTATGAAGAGGGATTACATCAATATGCTCCTGGAAGAGGTAGTCAGGTTATGGATGATAACTGGCAATCTCAATTGAGGCGATTTAAATCGGAATTAGAAGGTATTTTGTGTAAACAAGAATGTGGTTTTTATTCATTTAATAATCGCGGTTTATTAAGAAATCACATCTCTCGTCTGACCAAAGTCTACTTGTTTCTTACCAACACCTTTACTGTTCCTGAATACTTAAAACAAACATCAGTAAAACAAATCAATAAAAAATCTCTTCTTTCCACTATTGAACTGATTAATAATAATGCCCATTTACAAAAAACACTAAAAATCAACAATCAGGTTAATAATAAAGTTTTAGTGTTAGGTCAGTGTTTTTCAAAATATAATCTGATGTCTTGGGATGAGGAGTTTAATATTTACTCAAGAGTGTTCTCAATACTTGCTGAGCAAAATTTTACCCCTCTTTGGAAAGAGCATCCTAAAATCGACAGACCTTTTTTTAATACCCTTTTAGAGCAAGCAACTTCAGTTCAGCCACTTGAACTAAACATTCACTTCTCTTGGCCAGTTGAACTTTTCACAAAACAACTCAATATCGTTGGCTGTGTAGCCGGAACATCTACTTCTTTATTCTATCAAAAGGAGTTGTTTAATATCCCAACTTATACATTTGCTAACGAACTGTCTTTTAAAAATTCTTCTCGCGATTTTTTATGGATGAAAAACTTGGTCATGCGTTACGTTCCTCCACTGGCTTCTATTCAGGAGAATAAATGAATAATTTTCAATTAAAAACTCCTGTTGTCTTTATTATCTTTAATCGTCCAGATACTACCTATAAAGTTTTTGAAGTAATTCGTAAAGTCAAACCTCCAAAACTATTTGTAATTGCAGATGGCCCTCGTGTAGACCGATCCGGTGAAGCGGAAAAGTGTGCTGCTGCCCGCGCAATTATTGATCACGTTGATTGGGACTGTGAGGTTCTAAAAAACTTTTCTGATCTCAATATGGGTTGTAAAGGGCGTGTATCAAGTGGATTAGATTGGGTCTTTAACAGGATTGAAGAGGCAATTATCCTTGAAGATGACTGCTTACCTCATCCCACTTTCTTTAGGTTTTGTGAGGAGCTACTAGAAAAGTATAGGGATGATGAGCGAGTGATGACCATCACTGGTACTAATCTTTTGGGTGAGTGGAAATCTAACCTTCAAAGTTATCACTTTTCTTATTATTTTAATTGCTGGGGATGGGCTACATGGAAAAGAGTTTGGAAGTGTTATGATGTGGATATGAAGTTGTGGTCAGAGCCTGAAGCCCAGAAGAGAGTTGGTGATGTAATTGCCGATAAAAAACAATTTCTTAATAGAAAACGATTATTAGATGCTGCCTATTTTGGCAATAATAATAGTTGGGCTTATCAATTTTTCTTTATGTGCCTCCTCTATTCAGGGATGTCCATTACTCCTTCTAA
Source organism: Symploca sp. SIO2E9 (assembly GCA_010692645.1). Lineage (GTDB taxonomy): Bacteria > Cyanobacteriota > Cyanobacteriia > Cyanobacteriales > Coleofasciculaceae > SIO3C6. Next base: position 109,796 of record JAAHGS010000021.1, on the reverse strand, counting down.
AAATTTAATTTCTAATCTTGGCTTTACAGAAGAAGGCACAAATACAAAATTAGCCAAGGACAAAAGAGCTAACATGCCCTTACACTCTATGACATTTCCCTTAAAAGCTCCAGTGGGCATAGCTGTAGACCGGGAGCATGATTATAGACGCTATAAAAAAGTATGGGAAAAAAGTTTATCGAAACAAATTTTTAGGCAAACCAAAGGTTTATTTATAAGTAGTAAATAAATATAAAACTTATTGTTATTGAGGTGATCTACGCTTGTAGTTGCATTTTTTTCAGGAGTTACATAGGTAAGAGTATAAACGTATGACTATGCCTAATTTTTTGATCATCGGTGCGCAAAAAGCTGGAACAACCTCTCTTTACCATTATCTAGACCAGCATCCGCAAATCTACATGAGTCCTGAAAAAGAACCTGGTTTTTTTGATTTCGAGGGTGAAAAACCAAATTTTTGCGGACCAGGCGATCAAGATTTGTATAGCCATGTTACTACTAACATAGAAGCCTATGGCAAGTTGTTTGAAGATGCTGCCAATGAAATAGCTCTTGGTGAGGCAACTACCTGGTATTTGTATAGCCAGAAAGCTCCTAAACGCATACAGCACTACATACCTGATGCCAAACTAATTGTTATCCTGCGCAACCCAGTAGATAGGGCTTATTCAAGTTTTATGCATGCCATTAGAGATAGTCGTGAGCCGCTTACTGATTTTGCGGAGGCACTTCAAGCAGAAGAAGTTCGTATAGAGAAAAACTGGGAGTATCTTTGGCGTTACCAAGATATGGGATTTTACTCTGTGCAGCTGAAGCGTTATTTTGAGAAGTTTGATTCTAGTCAGATTAAAATCTACCTTTACGAAGATTTGAATACTAATCCGGCTGCGTTATTGAAAGACACTTTTCAATTTCTCGGTGTAGATGAGACATTTATACCAGAGGTTTTTACTCGTCTCAATATCTCCGGCACTCGCAAGAATAAAACTTTAGATGCTTTTCTCAGGGACAAAAACCCTGTTAAGAATTTTCTCAAGCCATTGTTTCCCGTCGGAATTAGAAAGCGCGTAGCCAACCATCTTAGAACCAATAACTTTGTTAAATCTCAGTGTCCGCTGGATGTGTATAAGGAATTAATTGAGGTATTCCGCAAGGATATCTTTGAACTCCAGAACCTCATCGAGCGTGACTTATCGCCATGGTTAGAAGTTTAAGGTACTCCTATGAAAGTCTTGCTTCTCAACACTTCCGATATCACTGGTGGAGCTGCTCGTGCTGCCTATCGATTACACCAAGGCTTGCAAAGTATTGGCATCGATTCCCGGATGCTCGTACAGTATAAGTCTAGTAATGATAACGCCGTGAGTGCACCTACAACCAGGCTAGAGCAAAGTATTGCTAGGACAAGGATTGCTGTTGATGCTTTACCCTTAAAGTTTTATCGTCAATTTGAGAATTCTACATTTTCTCTTAAGTGGCTCCCTGATGGAATTATCCCTAAGATTGCTCAACTTGCTCCAGAGATAATTAATTTGCATTGGACTGGCGAAGCATTTATACAAATTGAAACGTTGGCAAAATTAAATCGTCCCCTAGTTTGGACTCTCCACGATATGTGGTCTTTTACAGGGGGATGCCACTATAGTGGTGATTGCGATCGCTACACAGTATCCTGTGGTGAGTGTCCTCAACTTGGCAGTACCAGAAATTGGGATTTATCGCGTTGGGTATGGCAGCGCAAACTCAAGGCTTGGAAAAATCTCAATTTGACTGTGGTGACGCCTAGCTCATGGTTAGCAAAATCTGCCAGTTCCAGTTCTCTTTTCCAAGCTCGACGAGTCGAGCTAATTCCCAATAGTATTGATACTCAAAAGTATAAGCCCATCAAGGGACAGGTAGCGCGAGAACTACTCAATTTACCTCAAGATAAGCAGCTTGTTCTTTTCGGGTCATTAAAAGCAACTAGTAATAAGAGGAAAGGATTTCACCTCTTGCAATCGGCGTTGCAAGATTTGAGTAAATCTGGTTGGCAACATGGATTAGAGCTAGTTATTTTCGGTGCTTCTGAGCCGGAGAATCCCCCTGACTTTGGTTTTAAAACTCATTACTTGGGTACCTTGAGCGATGATCTATCTCTCGCTCTAGTTTATTCAGCAGCAGATGTCTTTGTCTTGCCTTCGATTCAAGAAAACTTGGCAAACACTGTTCTCGAAGCGATCGCTTGTGGAACTCCCTGTGTTACCTTCAACATTGGTGGTATGTCAGATATGATTGAACACCAGCAAAATGGCTATTTAGCCCAACCTTATAAAATTGAAGACTTAGCTCAGGGAATTGCCTGGGTGCTAGAAAACCAAGAGCGACATCAGAAACTAAGCGCTCGCGCCCGTGCCAAAGCAGAACAAGAATTTACCAAGGAAATTCAAGCACACCGCTACTCATCTCTTTTCACCGAGATTTTGGCAAGTTACGTCCCTCGTAAACAATGAAAGTTAAAGCTGTCTATATTCCTACCTTTCTGCTACTGGCTAACTTTATTGTTTCGTTGCCACAGGTAGCAGCAACATTTTCCAGCATTCGTCTGGGAGGTTTCAGCTTGATTGGAGTTGTTAGAGTTGGGTTACTGCCAGTCTTATTTTTTACACTTATAGATACATTTAAGAGCAGAAGAATAAAAAAAATAGGATCAAGATTTTGGCTAGAAATGATTTTTCCAATATTTGCTTTCTTGATTCTATTGATTTTTCAGATTTTCACACTTCCTTCTAAGGCTTTATCAGGTCATTTGTCAGGTAGTGCAGATTATGTTTTTTTGTGGCTGTCATATTTATGCATAGTACTAAATTTAAATCATGAAACAAGTCACAAAATCATTAAGATCATCTCATTCACCTTTTTACTTGTATTTATAGCAGCAATTATTCAGTACCCTTATCTTATTATTTCATCAGGCAAGAATTTAATTGGTGTTTTATCTTCTTATGGACAGTCCGGAAAAATTAAAACTTTCGCACTTTTTGCTTCTGCTAATGAAGATGCTAATGCCGTTATGACTCTATTGCCATTTGCTCTATTTTACATTGAAAAAACTTCCGGAATTAAGAGAATTATACTTAGAACTAGTATACTACTTTACATACCTATAATACTACTATTTAATGGCACAAGAACTGCTTTAATAATATCTTTTCCTTTAATTTTATCTTTGTTTTATTCTAACTTGTCATTCAAAAAAATAATTAATTTTTTCCCATTTTTAATTCCTATTATTGGTTTAGTTTATATATTTACTTATAGTTTTGTCGGGTCTGCCTTTTCGCGGGAAGCTGCAGATGAAGGTAGTTTAAACTGGCGAATGGAGAACTTATGGATTCCTGCAACTACATATACGCGAGAAAATTCACCTCTGGTAGGTTTTGGTTCACTTGGATGGGATTATGTTTCCCGCTCAATTGAAATTGGTTATGGTTCAGGAAGTTACTTTAAAATAATACCTTCACATAATCTATACGTCTGGTCATACGTAGGATGGGGAACTATAGGACTATTTATATTGCTAGTATTTATCGCAATTTTACTGAAAGAGTCTTTCAAGTTATCAAGGCTGAGTAACTTTGAGCTGTCAAGTCTTAGTAAAACAGTCTTTTGCTCAATTTTGGGATACTGCATATGGGGTTGTATTTCCAATGCATTTATGCCGGCAGGATGGTGTATATTCTATAGTATGGGTATTATAATTGCTTCCATGAGAGTGATATTGGTGGAAAGCAATAAGCAGTTATTTAAATATCAAATCAAGCAAACATATCAGCTATCACGGTCTTATGTTAAAGAATGAAATGAGTTGAAGAAAACTGTATTTTAGTAATACCTAATTTTTTTGTATTTGAAGTATAAAAATAGAAATAATGACACTACCTAATTTTCTAGGAATCGGTGCTATGCGTTCAGGAACAACTTGGTTAGACAAAATTTTGCGTTCTCACCCCGATATTTATCTTCCAGAAAGACGCAAGGAAGTCCACTTTTTTGACCAATATTATCAACGTGGAATAAATTGGTATCAAGAGTTTTTCCCCTCGTCTAGTCAAGCATCTAAATACCAAAATATTGGAGAAATTACACCAAAGTATTTGTACGCTTCACAGGTTCCAAATCGCATCCGAGAACATCTACCTAATTGTCGATTCATTGTTATTTTGCGAAATCCAGCAGACCGTGCATATTCACAGTATGGTTTCTCGGTAAAAAATTTTGATGAAAACAGAACTTTTCAGGAATACCTCAAGCAGGAATCAGAAGTTTTTCTGAGAGGTTTATATAGTCAGCAACTCAAAAGGTACTTACAGTATTTTCCATTAGAAAGATTTCTAATCTTGATTTACGAGGATACTATTAATTATCCGGAGCAAGCATTAAGTAAACTGGCTAATTTTTTAGGTATTGATGCTAACAAATTTGACCGAAATACTTTGACGCAAAGAGCTAATCCGTCTCGTAGAGTTCGTTTTTCACGTGCTAGAGCCTTAGCTATTCGTTTTGGAGCTTTTCTTCAAAGTAAGGATTTAGATTGGGTGTGGAATGTTGCCAAAAATTCAGGGATGCGGAGTATTTTTGAACAGGGTGAAGCTCTTGCGCCGATAGACCCAAATTTACGCATGGAGCTAATCTCAAAATATGAACCAGATATTGTTTTTTTAGAAGAACTTATGGGAATAGATCTTTCTGTTTGGAGAAACAGATGAGTCTAGCAAGGGGATGATGGAGTTAGTATCTTAAGTAACTGGTAAGAGTATCATTATTAGGTATGTCGCAAATATATTTACTCTTCATAAATTAATCAAAGACACTATCTATATCAAAAATTTTAGACATTTTAAGAAATTATATGAGCCTAACGCCATCAGCAATATCAAACCTCATGAAGCATGAGTCACCTGTTTTCATTGTAGGTGCGGCTCGTAGTGGCACTAGTATTCTCTACAGAACACTCCAGAGACACTCAAGCTTTAAACCACAGAAATATAAGCATAAGGATGGAGTAGAACTTACAGAGTCTAATATTTTCAAATCTCCTTACAATACTTACTATGGTTATAATTCTGATGCATTTACCTACATGTTGGGCGATGAGGAATACTATCATCAATTCCTCGGCATGACTAAATCGATTCAAAACTATCAGCGCCTACTAATTGGCAAGGATATTTTACAAAAAGTTGCTCCTAAAGTCAGTGTTTTTAGAGCTTCACTTTGGAGGGCAGCCCACAATGATATTTTGATAAGAATTTTTCTCTATTATGCCAAACAAGCAAGAGGGATGAAGAGAATAATTGAGAAAACTCCTCAGCACATATCCCGACTTCCAGAAATCAAAGAAACATTTCCCCATGCCAAACTTCTGTTTATGCCTCGTCATCCCATTGATGTATTTAGCTCTTATCAGCGGAGACTCAAAGATTCACTCAAACTTGGCATGAAGCAATCAGAGCTTAAATGGCTCAATCTTTCCCCTAAGACTTTTTGTAATAAATATGCTAGCTATATGAACATAGCATTACAGGAAAAAGTTGCTAATCCTAGTAGTTTTATGCTGGTATCCTATGAAGATTTTACTAGTAACACCAAAGGTACTCTTCAGGATATTTTTGACTTTATAGAGGAATCCTACGAAGAGGAATGTATTCCTGAAGACAAAATTAAAGCAACTGGTTGGCAAGCAGATCCTAACTTATTTGGCAGTATCAAAAGCCATACCAAAAGCTGGAAAGATTTTACCAACGAATCTGATGCAAAATTTATCGAAGACCGATTGTCTGAGATTACGCATCAACTCAATTATCCCAGATATACATAAAGGAGGGAAGTAAGGATATGACAATGCCCAACTTTTTGATTATCGGTGCAATGAAATCTGGTACAACTACACTTTATGATAGTTTAAATGCACATCCGCAAATCTACATGAGCCGTCTTAAGGAGCCACATTTTTTCTCTTATGATGGCACAGAGAATTTTCCGATTACCAACTTAGAAGATTATCAGGCTTTGTTCCGAGGTGTCTCTAACGAAACGGCAATTGGGGAAGCCTCCACCACCTACCTATTTAACTCGAAAGCTCCTGAGCGCATAAGGCATTACATACCTAAAGCAAAGCTAATTGCTATTCTTCGTGATCCAGCTGAACGAGCATATTCACTCTATCTAATGAGGTATCGTGCCAATCAATTAAAGACTCAAATTAGTGACTATGAAATCCTCAATTATTTTGCTCAATTAGTTCACAAAAAAAGCGGTGGTACCCTCAATGAACGTTACTGCGCCAGCTTAAAGCGCTATCTCAGTATATTTGATCAGGAGCAGATAAAAATTTGCTTTTATCAAGACTTGAAGTCTGATCCAAATACCTTGCTACAGGATATTTACAAATTTCTTGGTGTAGATGAAAACTTGCTCATTCATAAACCAATCAAGAGGTCTAATACAGGTGGTATACCAAGTAATAAAAGTCTTCATACCTCTTTGGAAAATTTGAAAAAAAGCTTCAACGCTACTATTGGACCACTTTTACCTGAGAGTCTGTTTCAGCCACTTGAGTCAATCTACACTAGTCTAAGAAATCGCAATCTTGTTAAAGCACCACCACTGCCACGGGAAATCCGTAAGCAATTGATTGAAATATACCGAGAAGATATCTTGCATCTCCAAGATTTTCTGCAACGTGACTTCTCAAAATGGCTTGAGTGCTAAGCTGTTGTGCATTTTTAATGCACAACAGCAAGGCAGGAGGCAGGAGGCAGAAGGAACAAGAGTTTGGCCCATTAACTAATATCAAATAAATATATGATTTAAATGGGTAGCAGTTTAATAGCATTTTAGATTTTAGATTTTGGATTGGGAAAGCATTGCCTGCTGGCAATTTCAGAAATTAAAGTGTAGTAAAAATAAAGCAAAATGCGATAACAAGCCTCTCATTACCAAGCATTACTTAGATAAACAAACATGAATATTCTTTTCCTAACCACGATTATCCCCAGAAAAAAACGAATGGGTAGTGAGGTAGCATCACAGTGTTTTATCGATGCTCTTACTCAATGTGGTTATCAAGTTTCAGTTGTGGGATATATGCGTACAGATGATGTATTTGAGCTAAATCCGCAAGAAATATTAGTAGATAAACGCTATATAGAAACCAAGAGAGCTAAGTTTTATCCAATACTTTGGTTAATCCTTAGCCTCTTGAGAGGTTTACCATATTCAGCTGCCAAATACTATTCAAAAGCTTATATCAAAACGGTAAAAAAACTGCTAGCCGCTAGCGAATATGATGCTGTTATCATCGATCACCCCCAATTAGGTTGGCTAGAATCTTTAATTAAAGATAAGAACAGGCTGATCACCATTGCTCACAACATTGAACATGAGATTTATCTAGATAACTATAAGAATGCAGACAATTTAATATCAAGGTGGATCTACAGACGAGAAGCCCACTTAATTAAGCAAATGGAAGACAAACTGGCGACTACAGCCAGAGAAGTTTGGGCACTTACAGAACATGATTCCAAATATTTTTATAGCCTTGAGGGAGCAGCTAAAATCAGAGTATCCCTCCTACCTCCTGGTTTAGACAAGTTACTAGATAAGCCAATTAACAAGGAATTTGATATTGGACTTATCGGCAGCTGGCCATGGAAACCCAATCAAGAAGGCTTGCAATGGTTTCTGCAAAATGTTTATCCCCACTTACCCGCAAACCTGTCAATTCATGTTGCTGGTAGAGGTGCCCAGTGGCTAATCGATAAATACCCTAACATTCATTATCGGGGTTTTGTCCCTGATGCCCAAGAGTTTATGGCGCAAGCAAAAGTCGTGGCAATTCCCATCCTTAGTGGTGGTGGCATACAGATTAAAACCCTAGATGCCATTGCCTCAGGCTCAGTAATTGTAGCAACACCAGTAGCTCTACGGGGAATTCCTGATTATCCACAAACAGTGCAAGTAGTTACAAAGCCAGAAAACTTCGCCAAGCTCCTAATTTCGGTAACCACTTCTTCTGCTACACAGCAAAGATTCGACAATGCCTTAAATTGGTTGGCGACTAGACGAGAACAATTTCTCGCTGATATCGCCTGTGCCATTAAAGAGTTATGAACTGCCCAGAGACAGTAAAATATGTCCAAATCTTATGACACTATAGAACTTAAGCTTGACAGCCATCGATACAATAGCGATCGCAGGATAATGCTGTTTGATTTGGATCTTAGGGGGCACCATACCGTATACATTCAACATTTGCTGAGATACTGGTGTCAACAGAAAATAGCTGGTCATTTAGATATCGTTGTCTCGCCTGAGTTTTGCCAGCAACATGCCAATATTGTCGATATCGCTCACAATCATAAGAATATCAAGTTTGTAGCGATCGCCCCAAGGGAACAAGCGGTTCTTAAATCACTAGACTCCTTCTCTAATCGCATCTTACGTTCCTTTCAGGAATGGCGTTTGATTTGTAAATACGCCATCTCCTTAGGAACTACTCAATGTTTAATCATGTGCTTTGACCCTATCCTGTTACGGGTAGCTTTAGGTGTCAAGCCTCCTTGTCCATTTTCCGGTATCTATTTTAGACCAATATTTCACTACAGTGATTTCACTAACTATATACCTTCTTGGAGAGAACGAATCTGGCATTGGCGGGATAAGTTATGTTTATCTCGTATCCTGGATAATTCACAGCTGCAAACTCTATTCTGCCTAGATCCTTTTGCCGTCAAACGCCTCAATAAATCATTTGCAGGCAAGGTAATACACTTACCTGATCCAGTGCAAATACCCAATAAATCTCAATTACAACCAGAGAACTTAAGAGAAAGTTTGGGCATTGATTCTCACAGACAAATTTTTCTCTTATTTGGTTCATTGACCAGGCGTAAGGGTATTTTTCAACTGCTCGAAGCTCTCTTGCTCTTACCATCTAATCTCTGTCAACAACTCTGCCTTGTCTTGTCAGGAGTACCATATCCTCAGGCAGAACAAGAACTAATAGAATCGAAAATCACAGCAGTTTGCCAGTCTCAACCAGTGCAAATCATTAGTTCTTATCAGTTTATTCCTGAGCAAGATGTTCAGACATACTTCAGCCTTGCAGACGTTATTCTCGCTCCCTACCAAAGGCATGTTGGTATGAGCGGAATTTTGCTGCTAGCCGCTGCTTCCCAAAAACCAGTACTAAGTTCAGACTATGGTTTGATGGGAGAGCTAGTACAAAGCTATAAACTTGGTTTAGCAGTTGACTCAACTGTACCAGCTGAAATTGCCAAGGGCTTGAGGGAATTTCTGCTTAAATCGCAAAGCAAGCTGTGGGATTCATCGAGCCTCAAATCCTTTGTAGAGCAGAGTTCTGTTGAAAGATTCGCCAGGACAATTTTCCAGTATCTATAATCAATGACTGGAGTAAATAAACCTTATAAATTTATTTAATAAACATAATGTTCCTGATAATTTAAATTTTGTCTGAATATTTGAGTGGATAACCATAAAAATCCAAGGGTTCGGATGATGAATACTAAAGACTTTCTGCTCAATCTCTGTCCAGAACAGTTTCTGGTTCCACTGCGCTTTCATTATTGGCAGCTCAGAGGAAAACTTGAAAGTGAGGTTCAACTCTTAAAAGAGTTGGTAGGTAAAGGCAAGCGTGCGATTGATATCGGAGCAAACTTAGGAGCTTATACCTATGCTCTTTCCCAATTATGTGAAGTAGTAGAAGCCTTTGAACCACAACCAGGTTGTGCTGAAACTTTACTAGCATATAGCCAATACAGCAATAGTCAAATAAATGTGCATAATGTTGCTTTATCTGAATCCCGTGGTTTATTAACTTTACATGTTCCTATCATAGAAGGAAAATCCATTAGTGGCCTAGCTAGTTTTAACCAATTAGATGGCGATCAAAAATGCCTAAAAGTACCTGTTGTTAAACTCGATGATTACGACTTCAACAACATTTCATTCATTAAGATTGATGTTGAAGGACATGAAAGCGAAGTTATCAAAGGAGGACGAAACACTATTCTTCGAGAGAAACCAGTTCTCCTTGTAGAAATAGAACAAAGGCACTTAGGTAGTAAACCGATGGAAGCTTTATTTGAGGAAATTACTGAGCTTGGATATGAAGGAAAATTCTTGCACAAAGGAAAAATAATTCCTTTGTCTGAATTCTCCTATGAGAAATATCAAAAGCCATTTTTAGCTGGTGTTTATCATAAACTATTTGTCAACAATTTTGATAAGGACTATGCTAATAACTTTATATTTAGTCCTATATAGCGGTGCCAAGCATAATGTTTTGCTTGGCTGTCGTTTAATAAGCTAACAAAACAAGATTAAACTGAGTACCGATTAATGAAAATATCAATTATCACGCCAGTATACAACGCAGTAAATACTCTAGAAAAAACAATACTAAGCGTCGTAAATCAAGAAATCACATCCGAACTAGAGTACATTATTGTTGATGGTGGTTCAACAGATGGCAGCTTAGAAATCATTAATCGGTACTTAGATAAAATAGGTCTTTTCATTTCCGAAAAAGACCTAGGTGTTTATGATGCAATGAATAAAGGAGTAACTCGCGCCACAGGGGATATCATCGGCATAATCAATTCTGATGATTGGTATAATGATGGAGCAATAAAAATCGTAGAAAGTTTTTTTAGAGAACATCAAGAAGCTTCTATTATTTATTCTCCTATAAATAACTATTTTGATGGTAATTATTTAAATACTTTTATTCCTGGAAATTTAGATAATTTAGTATTTAAATTTACTATCAATCATCCCAGTTGTTTTGTGAAAAAGTCAGTCTATGAGAGGGTAGGATTGTTTGATTTATGCTACTCTATAGCTGCTGATTACGACTTTATTCTACGGTCTTATACTTCTGGAGTTAAGTTTAACTACATTGAAACTCCCTTGGTCTCTTACTCACTCAACGGTATGAGTGGCAAGCCCATTAACAAATTTAAACAGATTCGAGAAAGCTGGAGAATTGGCTCGAAAATTGATCAGCAGCTTTCAGGAAACTTACGAGCTAGACGTCGAAGATTTTACTTAGTTTGGTTCTGCAAAGAATTGTTGTTTTTTCCTGTAAAGCAGTTTATTAAACCACAGACAACTAGAAAAATTAAGAATTGTCTGAGACAAAAAATTGGTGGTAAATTGCCATCAGACAATTATGGTTCTTGGTAACAAATCGTTGTAATTATTGATTAGCCAAGATTACAGCAACTAGAGCGTATCTACCATTTAAAAGTCAAGCCTGTTTGTGTACGCAACTTAACCATATTTTGCGTACTAAAGTTGATATTAGGTGTGCTAAATATCAACTGAATTGGCAGGGAATTGCTAATAACTATTGAAATTTAGCTAGGTGGCCAAGACTATGAATATAAAAGCTTTTGAGGAAGTAGTCTTACTTAAAACTAGGTTCCACAAATTAACAATCAATGAATTAATAGAATATGTAGTCCAAGCTGCAAAACTTCAAAAAAAGACAATTGTAGGTAATGTCAATGTTCGGGCAATGAACTTTGCCTGTAAACTACCTTGGTACCGAAATTTCTTGAATAACTCTGACCTTGTATTCTGCGATGGCTTCGGTGTTTTATTAGGAGCAAAACTACAGGGCTGCTCCGTCGAATCCTGCCATCGTATGACTTGTCCAGACTACATAGAAGACTTAGCTTTAGCTTGTGAACGGCAAAATGTCTCCTTATTTTTGCTAGCAGGTAGACCAGGTGTAGTGGAAAAAACCATAGCCAAATTAAGTGCGATCGCACCTAACTTAAAAGTACAGGGACACCACGGTTATTTTGAAAAATTAGGTACCGAAAACGATGCAATTATTGACAAAATCAATCAATTCAAACCAGGAGTATTGTATGTAGGTTTTGGCATGCCATTGCAAGAGCGTTGGATTTTAGAAAACAAGGAGAGAATAGAGGCACGAGTATTTCTACCTCTAGGTGCATGCCTTGACTTTTATACTGATACTGTCTATCGAGGTCCCCGCTGGATGACTGATCGAGGATTTGAATGGTTAACCCGATTAACTACCGAACCCCGACGCCTCTGGGAACGCTACCTACTTGGAAACTTGCTATTCTTTGGTCGTATTTTTACTGAGTATTTGCGGCAACGCCTCAGCAAAAGTTGAATTTTTTCTCTTACCCCTCTTGCTTTTATCCCTCAAATCAGATTTGACAGTACTAGGGAATATTCCAAATGTATAACAACAGGATGTTAACTAGAAGACGTGCCCTGTGGTTAGGTCTAGCAATGGTAACAGGCATGAGTGCTTGTGCCAAGGGCAAATTGGTTAAGCAGGATCAGCAAGCTCAAGCAGTTGACAAATCAGAAAGAGATTTTACAGTAACTGGGGAAACTTCTTTAAAAGAGCGTGCTGCTGCTAAGGGATTAATTTATGGGGCAAGTGGAAGATACCGCGATCTATCCTCGAACTCAGAGCTTGCAAACCACTATACTCAAGAATGCGCCATTCTTGTACCAGGAAATGACCTCAAGTGGCCAACACTCCGCCCTAATCGAGATAGATTTAACTTTACCAAAGGCGATTGGCTGGCTGATTTCGCTCACACTCACGGCATGCTTTTCCGTGGGCATACTTTAGTCTGGAATCAAGGTTTGCCAAAATGGTTTAAAGATACTGTTAATAAGCGAAATGCTGAGCATATATTAGTTGAGCATATTCAGAAAGTTGCAGGACATTATGCTGGTCAAATGCACTCTTGGGACGTGGTTAACGAGGCAGTTTACCCAAAACATCAACGCTCTGATGGTTTGCGACGCTCACCATGGCTTAAATTTTTAGGCCCAGATTACATTGACCTTGCCTTTCGCGCTGCAGCAGAAGCAGACCCTAAAGCAATACTAGTGTACAATGATGCCCGAATGAACACTGACACAGAGGATGGTGAAGCCACGAGAGTTGCTGTCCTCAAGCTGTTAGAGCGTTTGAAGTCTAGAGGCACTCCTGTCCATGCTTTAGGCATGCAAGCTCACTTATGGGCTAAGGATCAAGCCCCCTTCAACCCAAGGAAAATTAGAGCTTTTGTTGGTGATGTTGCAGCTCTTGGTTTGAAAATTATGGTTACTGAACTCGATGTTAAAGACAAACATCTACCAACAGATACAAATCTCCGCGATTATTTCGTGGCTGGAGCTTATGAAGATTATCTCTCGGCAGTGCTCGACGAGCCAGCTGTAATTTCAGTAATTACCTGGGGATTGAGTGATCCTTACTCATGGAGAACCAAACCCCAATTCGGCGGCAATAGAAAAGACGGCACACCTGTTCGAGCCTTACCTCTTGATGCTCAAATGAAGCGCAAATTAGCATGGAACGCGATAGCACGCGCTTTTGACAACGCTCCCAAGCGTAAAGCTTAATGGGGGTATAGCCGAGGCGTCGGACAAAATAGCCATTAGGTTCAAAACCCTTGCAGCTAGCTAGTTTCAGGCGATAAAGGAAAAAAGCAGCAGGATTTTTCCGTGCTGCTGGCTTTTCTTTTTTTTCTTTAATCTGTCAACTCGTCTGACTTACTCCCATACGTCCTCAAGAAAGTTAACGATTCGTTCCTCAACCGACATTTTTGAACCGTCTCCGGAGAGACTGGTTGCCCCTGAGGTGTAGAAATGACCGAAGGCAGGAACCCAGGCATAGGTATATTCAACACCAACTTCCTGATAATGCTGTATTAGAGTCGGTATTACAATAAAAGTGGCTTCCAAGTCGTTTTGTCCTTGAAACATAAGGATAGGTGGGTTATCTGATGATTCTGTTACCGTTTCGAGGATGTCGAAGCCGGCGTTACCACCAGAGAGCATGAAAGCTCCTGACACTGGCTCATGCATGCCATGGGCAACGTTCAAACTGGTTATGCCTCCAGCAGAAAATCCACCAAGGACAATGTGCTCTGGATCGATCTTGTACCTCTCGGCTGAGTTGCGAATATGATTGAGAGCTGTACGCAAGTCTTCAGCCGCCGATAGCACTGCCTTATTAAGAAATTTCATGTCTTCTCGATTTTTCGGGTCTAGAGGCTCAAGATCCATAGAGATACGGATCTTATTTACCTGATCAAGGAGAATTTTGACGCTGTTCCTGTCAAGATCTTTTTTGTCATAACCCTCGCCCGACGGTACTGGTTCTTCCTGTGCCAACCGATAATTAATGGCAAAGCAAACGAATCCTCTTGTTGCAAACTTACGGCAATAATCCCCTGGTGACGTGTCTTGCGCACCATTTTCGTTGAAAGTTTCCCGTGGATTACCACGATGAAAAGCGCCACCATGGGTAAAAATGACGACAGGTCGTAGTTCTTTCCTCTCTTCGAGCGGTTCGTACAGCGGTTCGTAAAAATCCATCCACAAGTCGCGAGATTCTGCTCCACCGTTAATCTCCCCTTCACCGTAAATCACCTTTGGCGTGACCTTGTAGTCAAGCATCGAGCGGCTTTCTGCTAATGCAGGAGCTTGAAACAACATCGAAAAACCGAGATAAATCAAAGCCAACAAAGCAGCAAACTTTTTCACGACCACTCCTTTTAGGGTTTTTTAGTATCATACATGTGAAAGAAACACAAAGTATGTCTTAAGAAAGATGTTCCTCTCAACATAACCACAAAAGAGTCTTACCAACGGCTCATGAATAATCCAGAAAGTGCTGGAAAACTAATTTATAGAGCATCTCACAGCTCAAGCAATCAGGATTTTGTGTAACTTCTACCCAGTCAAACTTTCAGTGTTTTACTCAAGCAGTAATCCTTTACCAGTAACTCAGGGTTATCTACCAACTGAAGTTACTCAAAAGGAGGAATCATGGCGACTATTACTGTTACGAATATTGAAAATAACGGTGATGGCTCCCTGAGAGAGGCGATCGCTAAGGCAAAATCAGGAGACACGATCAAATTTGCTCGTACTCTCGCTAATAAAACTATTACTCTCCAACGTGCCTTTATAATTGACAAAAGTTTAACTATTGATGGAGCTAATGCCCCTGGTTTAACTCTCAGTGGAAACAAGGAAAAGGTAATCTTTAAGTTGGCAGGCAAGGGCAGAGAGTTTACGACGCGGAACCTGAAGCTTACCGATGCCTTTAACGACTATGCAGGGGGAGCAATTTGGGCACAAGATTCCAAAGCCAAAATTACGGTAGTCAATAGCGAATTTAAAAACAATATTGCTGGACAAGGGAGCGCTATTTGGGCAAAGGATGGCGCGAATGTAACCGTGATTAATTCTAACTTTGATGGCAATGAGGCAACACAGCGCGGTGTTGATAGTGCTGCTGGTGCAATTAGTGTCTTTAACAAAAGCCAACTTACGGTTCAAGATAGTGAGTTTACCAATAACAAGGGAGATGCCGGTGGAGCAGTTGGCACTATATTTACTGAAGTTACTATAGAAAACTCTACCTTTTTCAACAATGAAAGCAGGAGATTTAGTGGTGCTCTCCATAGCGATGGGGCAAGTATTCCCAATCAAGAGCGCTATTACAAAGGCAGCTTACCTGGAGATAGCAAGGGAGGCGAGATTGTTATTCGCGACTCCCACTTTGAGGACAACCGTACAAGGGGCTTTGGTGGCGGCTTTGGTGTGTGGGGTTATGACCAAGACTTCGTGACTATTGATAATAACACGATAATCAATAATCAGGTCACAAAAGACTCTCAAGGAAGGGCTAAAGGTGGCGGCGCACGAGTGTCCGGTTTTGTAACTATTAAAGACACCCTCTTTGCTAATAATAAGTCGGACGCAGAAGGCGGTGGTTTATGGTACCAAGGAGAAGTACCTGTTAAGATTACCAATAGTAATTTTTCCGGGAACAGGGCAAAGGGAGCAACAGGCAAAGGTCTAGGGGGAGCAATTTTCAACAATCAATGGGGCTCTGAAACCAAGATCGAAAATACCACCTTTGAAGATAATTATGCAGGGAGTGAAGCCGGAGCAATTTACACCCCAAATAACAGATCAATCACTATACAAGACTCAATTTTTGACAAAAACAAGGCGGGCAATTCAGCCAATAGTCAACAATCTAACCTTGAAATATTTGAGGATATAACTGACGGTTCTTTACGCCTCAAGAACAACAACCTCCTCCAAGGTAGCGGCAAAAACGATAGCTTCGAGCAGGGTGCAGGAAATGATATACTTTTAGGTCGTAATGGTCGCGATCTACTCAAAGGTGGTGACGGTAACGACAGCCTCCAAGGTGGTGGCGACAATGACACCTTATGGGGGGGAAAGGGTAACGACTTCCTCGAAGGTGGTTTTGATGATGACCGTCTCGACGGTGGTGCAGGCAAGGATACTCTCAACGGCGGTTACCAAAATGATACTCTTAAGGGTGGAAAAGGTAATGATCATCTAAACGGTGGTGCTGGAGATGATCGGCTTAAAGGCGATCGCGGTAATGATACCTTATTCGGTGGCAATAACAGCGACCGCCTCGAAGGTGGTGCAGGCAATGACAGTCTCGAAGGTGATGCTGGCAACAACACCACCTGGGCTGGAAACGACACCTTGATCGGCGGTTCTGGCAATGATATACTTGAGGGCAACGCTGGTAGCGACTTTCTTAACGGTGGTGTTGGTAAAGACACCTTGTCAGGTGGAAAGGGTAGCGATCGCCTCCAAGGTAGTAGTGGCAACGACAGCCTCGATGGTGGTGTTGGTAATGACCGTTTGTGGGGTGGAAGAGACAATGACCTCCTCAACGGCGGTGAAGGCAATGATACCTTATTGGGTCAACAGGGCAATGACTACCTGTGGGGAGATCAAGGCAGTGATCTACTCAAAGGAGGTTCAGGCAATGATACCCTTGTAGGTGGCAAAGGCAACGATCAGCTAGTTGGTGAAGTAGGCAATGATGTCTTGATTGGTTCTACAGGTCGAGATTTCTTTAAGGGTGGAAGGGGCAAAGATAGATTTGTGCTTGGTGATACTAAAGGCATCTTTTACAAAGCAGATAGTAACCAGGACTACGCTACTATTAGCGATTTCCAACACTCACAAGATGTGATTGAACTCAAAGGCAAAGCCTCCAACTATCACTTAAGTGCCACTTCCAAAAACGGTATCTCCGGCACAGGCATATTCACTACTAAAGGTGAATTAATTGCTATCGTCCAAAATACAGAATCGAGTGAGTTAAATCTCAATGCCGACTACTTTAATTACATATAATTCATAATTCATGGCAATTAACAATTAACCATGAACTATTAACGTTCTTAGTGATTCAAAACAGCTAAGTGCAAAATCCCGTCTCCCTGGTTAACTAATGGGTTTTGCGTATAACCAATTACCAAGCCATTACAGGGAGCGCAGGCGTTGAAACTGGTTTCGCCAAAGGTATCATAAATAATTCCTAGTAACTGTTTTTTCTTAACTCTTTGACCTAATACCACCTTCAGGTGCAAAATACCGCTGCGCGGGGCTCGCACCCATTTGCTTCCAGTAACTTCCACTGGCTTCACTGTCTTTGCAGGCAATTCTAGCTGCACCATTCCCAGTACCTCCATCACTCTCAAAACCCCTTCTACACCAACCTGAATGGCTTCAGTATCAAAGCGTAGGGCTTCACCTGCCTCATAGAGCAATACTGGTATGCCCTGCTTAGTTGCCGCTTGCCGGAGAGAACCATCTCTGGTGGTTGCATGTATTAGTAGTGGGGCTCCGAAAGCTTGAGCGCAGCGATGAGTTTGGGCATCGAGCAAGTTGGCGCGAATTTGTGGTAAGTTAGTGCGATGAACAGAAGCAGTGTGAAGGTCGATGCCGTGGGTACAACGGCTGACTACTTCAGTCATAAACAGGTGAGCTAAACGGGAAGCTAAGGAACCACGGGGGGAACCAGGAAAAGACCGATTGAGGTCTCTACGGTCAGGCAGATACCGCGACTGCTCAATAAAACCAAAGATATTGACAATTGGCACTGCAATTAGAATACCATGTAGCGAATCAGGCTTAATTTTTTCCAGGACTTGACGAATAATCTCAACACCATTAATTTCATCACCATGAATAGCAGCACTTAGCCATAGTCGAGGGCCTTCTTCAATGCCGTTGATTACTGTGACTGGTAAGGAGAGCATAGTTTGTGTCGGCAGACGGGCAACTGGCAGTTCCAGACGCTTACGTTCTCTTGGTGCAACTGTAATGCCTGCCATCTCAATGTTGGTCATAGGCTAGACGTTAACAAGGCAGGAAGAACAAATCAAACTCAATACTGAATGCGACCGCGATTTTTTCCCTTAGCTGCATTTTTTTCCAAAAACTCAATAATTTTGCTAGCGACATCAATTTCGGTTGCTTTCTCTATACCTTCGAGTCCTGGTGAAGAATTCACCTCCATCACCACAGGTCCATGATTTGAACGCAGCAAGTCTACACCAGCGACTTTCAATCCCATTGCTTTTGCTGCCCTAATTGCCGTAGTGCGTTCCTCTGGGGTTAACTTGATTTCTTCAGCTGTTCCGCCTCGGTGCAGGTTGGAGCGGAATTCTCCTGGAGCACCTTGCCGTTTCATCGACGCCACCACCTTCTCACCAATCACGAAACAGCGAATATCCATACCTCCTGCTTCTTTGATGAACTCCTGCACCAGAATATTGGCATTTAAACCGCGAAAGGCTTCAATCACTGACTTAGCAGCTTGATAGGTTTCTGCCAGCACTACCCCAATTCCTTGAGTGCCTTCAAGCAATTTTATTACTAGGGGAGCGCCGCCAACAATGTCAATTAAGCCCTCTATATCTTTTGTTGAGTGGGCAAAGCCAGTCACTGGTAAACCAATTCCTTCGCGGGATAGAATCTGAAGGCAGTGAAGCTTGTCGCGAGAGCGTGAGATTGCCTGAGATTCGTTGGCACTGAAGACGCCCATTACTTCAAACTGGCGCACCACTGCTGTACCATAGAAAGTCTGGGAAGCACCTACGCGGGGAATAATTGCATCGAAATTCTCCAAGGGTTTGCCTTGGTAAACCACTGTTGGTTTGTGAGCAGTGATGTTCATATAACAGCGCAGATAATCAACTACCCGCATTTCATTGCCTCGTTGCTCACCAGCTTCCTTGAGGCGTCTGGTAGAATAGAGCGAACCATCCTGGGATAAGATTGCAATTTTCATTTTTATTTCTTTATCTTATTCCTCATCTATCGATAAATGTTCTGGCACCGAAAATTTCACAGTAGTTTTGCCTCTTGATTTTCTTAATATCTAAAATAACCATTATTCACTCTGTACTAACACCTTTATGAAAGATGGTAATTTTTTACTTACTGCTGTAGTGTAAGTAGGTTATGTATGTTTTAATCTCAAATCTTTGTATGAAGGGTAACTCTTTTATCACCAGTCTCTACAAAAGGTGATTAGGTGATTGGCTACTTAGTCATAATTTCTTGAACTCAGCTTAATTGATAAGCAACTGCCTGATAGTGCGCAAGAGTTTCTCCGGAGCAATAGGTTTGACTAAGTAAGCATCGGCTCCCTGTTTCATTCCCCAAAATTGATCCATTGTTCCTCCTTTATGGGAACAGAGAATGATGGGAATTGTTCTGGTGCCTGGATCTGATTTGAGTTCTTGGCAGAACTTGAAACCACTCTGGTCTGGTAGTACAACGTCTAGAATTATGATATCCAGTTGATGGATAGTGATTTGTTCGAGCGCTTCTTCTACAGTGTGAGCAGTCAAGACATTGATATCTGCTTGTTGCAAACAGATTTTGATGGTTTCTATATCTGTTAAAGTATCTTCAACGACTAGAACAGTAGTCATGAGACTGAACTCATTGCGAACTTGGTAGTATAAAATACGTTTCTAGATTAAAATTTTTCGATATGGTTGAGTATATAGGACTGTTGCCGGTTGCACAAGTAGCAGTTTTATTCTAACTCTTGATAAGGGTATTCATCATCACTCTGCCTTGGGATAGAACAGGACTATTTCCATGGTTAGACGGAAACTCATCGACAATAAACTACGATCAAGTCAGAGTAAATTTAGAAGCCTACAGCATTCCGAGTTGAGACGAAAGCTAAAGGTTTGTATTAGGAGAAGTTGCAGTATGAACACTGAACAAATTCGCTTTGCAACCATTGTAATCTTAGATATTGCTCTACTGTTCACAGCACCAATTCTAATTCACCTTTTTTCACAACTGCCTTGATCGAGTCATTGAACATAGTAATTTTTGTAATTGTGCAAGGTTAACTAGAGCATTGGGCGATAGCTCTGCCTATTTATTTTCTGGCAATCAGAATCCACGTCTTTTTTAAGCCTGGAAACCTCAATCATTAATCTAATTTCTCCTGATTACCCTGGATATTAATTTCGCAAAGTCCAGGGTAATGTCTTTGCTATTTATAAAAGACAAACTGGGAAGAAGCAAACCTACTCAGAGGGAAGCTATCTTAGGAGTCAGGTAACTTATACTGCTCTACAATTCGCTTAGCATAGTCTGGAACATGCGCCTCTAACTTCTCAGGGTGATTACGCTTGACATATAAATAGTTGCGGGTGAAGTGAGAGTCTATGGAGAAACGAGCATACTCTAAGCCCTTGGGGCCAATTTTTTCAATCACTACCCCCATCATCTTCGCTGCCCACATTGGTAGGGTAACGCCTTGATCATAGGCAGGGATGCTTTGTTGCACAGCCTGTTTCCTATCTCCCTTGGAGGTTACTGGCTGCGTTTCCAGCTGGTTTTGCACCATATCCAGCATTTCTAGCCCCTTGTTATTGCGTACCACCACCCATTGCCAGCCGAAAGGAGCTCCCATGTAGCCCACAACTAAATCTGCTAAGGAGTTCACATAATCAAAACAGCTCATGCAAGAAGGGGCAAAAACATCTTTAAGCTCCTTAGTATTTAGTCCAAAAAACGGTACTTTTTCAATGGAACCATCCTCATGCTTGAAGTGAACCCGGAAATCTTGCATAAATTCATAATGCACCACGGTTTCCGGAGAGTGGCTGGTGGTTTCGAGGAATTTTTGCAATCCTGCACGGGTGACGTTATCGACACAGGGCGTACCCAAAACGTAGAGTTTTTCTAAACCCAGCTGTTGCTCAACTGTACGCAGAGCCTGAATTTGACAACCGACACCAATCACTAGTAACCGTTTCATGCCGGATTTTTCAACTTGCTCTAACACTGAAAGGTTAGGTGAGAGGGTGGGCTTATTCACCCGCGCTGCCAGAATCTCCTCTGGGGTACGAGCGATAATTGGCATCGGAGCAAATCGGTCTTCTTTAGTATTTTGGACACAGACGACGCCTTCGACTTTACCACTATTGAGCATTTCAATAGCAATAGTGCTGACAATTCCCGTCCACTGCGCCCCTTCTATAGGTTTGATTTTGCGGGCTGCGGTCATTTTCTGGTTGACGCCGAAATAGCAATCATCAGGATTATCGAGATTGCGGCTTCTGCCGTGGGCTTGTTGTTCGAGTTTGGCAACCTGTTGGTTAAGGAAGGCACAAGCTTCCTTGACATAATGAATATAGTATGTATCACACAGTCCACATTCGCTACAGAGTTCCTTGGCTGGGCGTATAGCACCTGGTTTTAAGGCTCTAGCTTGTTTGTGCTTGGCAGAATTGGGAGTGAGTGAAGTCATCGAGGAGTTTTTTTAAACTTAGGTTCATTTTCTCACGAAACCTTAAGTACCTCGACAACAATAAAGGTTACTGGTTGAGGCAGGGTGTGGAGTGTAGGCTGTAAGGGAACTCCGGGCAATTTCATAATTGTTTACACAGTTGCTTTTATTTATTTCCGACTACTTAGAGACTTTTGAAGGAGCTTGAAACTGGAGTTTAGTCATTCAATAATCTTACTCTTGGTTCTGTGCAAGAATCGATATGTCTGTTATTAGCGATCGCTCATCTGTCGTCAATCACGTTTATCAATAATTTCTTAAGCAATTGAGTGGTCACAACTAATAATTTATGGTCACTTCCTCACTTATAAATGTATTTTTAGTATTCATATTTACTAAATTAAATTGATACTCAATTTAATTTAGTCTCATCAGTTCTTTCTGCAATAATTTGTAGGAAGAAAATCTAAGCACTGAGTCATAAATTCATGACAAATTTTTCATCAAGTACTGATGCTTTCGTTAACTCAAATACTGATGCTTATCTAAATCAGTTGCTCACTTATATACCTCCCGAGACCGCAGTTACTTTCACAGATGAGCAGCTGAAGGCTATCAAAATAGAATTGTCAACCTTCATTAAAAGTGAGCCTTTTGCTAATCAAAATGATTGTTTTCCTATTTCAAAAAATAACTTTTTCTCTGTCCCTTTAACAACGTTTGAACAAAGCTTAGGTAAGCAACCGGCTACAAATCGATGCAAGCATCCCTTGTTGACAGTTGCTCATACCTTAGCCATCTCAACCTTTATTTTATTAATTATTGCCTCCTGTTTTGGCTCCCTTATTTTAGTTAAAAGAAAAATGAATATTAATTTATTTCCTAACATAGATTTTCCTGATGAAGCAGTTGCAGACTTACTTTGTTCTCCACCATCTAGATAGAAATATTTACATCTATATCACAAATTGAGATAATACAATATGGCGGACACAGAAATATGGTAGTTTACCCAAATTTCGAGCAAAGCCCCTTCCTTCTAGGTGCCGGATGTAGCGAGAGCACCGCAGGTGCGCGAAACGCTCCGTAAATAACAACTGATTTAATGGTACAATAGTGGATGTATCGCAGAGTAACTATAAACAATTTGACCTCTCCTCGCGTTAAAACGACGAGGATTCAAACGGTTACTACGGAGCGCTTTTAAATAACACTCCTCCGCTTATCGGCAATGAGCAATGAACCATGTTTGCGCAGCATGGGCGTAGCGCCTACCATGAACATTAATCTCTAATTGCTTTCCCATCGGCCTTGAATAAATACAACTTGCTAGTATCCACACCCAGATTCAGCTTAGCGCCTAGGTAGATATCTGGGGAGGAAGGCACGCGGGTAATCAAAGTAGAACTGTCTTTTTCCCCATTGCCATTATTAACAGCTTGACCTCGATTATCCTCCACCTCAACTCTAGAAACAGGTGCCTTAAAATAGACAATCATCTCATGACCAAGGGCTTCTACTGCATCAACTTCAACCTCAAGGCAATTCTGTTGTGAACAACTCTCACCAACAACAAAGAAAGCTTCTGGGCGCAAACCTGCCATAATCGGCTGGTTGAGATAACGTCCTAATTGGGAGTATTTGTCTACTGTCGCCTGATCTATTACCAAAGATTGACCACCAAAATCAATACTAAAACTGCCCCTTTGATTCTTTTGCAGTTGGCTGTGAAAGATATTCATTGCTGGAGAGCCAATGAAACCAGCGACAAAGGCATTTGCAGGGTTATCATAGAGTTCCTGAGGGCTCGTAATTTGTTGCAATTCACCTGCACGAAGGACCGCCACGCGATTACCCATTGTCATTGCCTCAATTTGATCATGGGTTACATACACGGTAGTTGTTCCCATTTCCTTCTGTAATTGGGCAATCTCGGTGCGTATTTGCACCCTCATCTTGGCATCGAGATTAGACAGTGGTTCATCCATCAGAAACACGGCTGGATTGCGCACAATTGCCCTTCCCATAGCCGCCCGCTGCTGTTGGCCACCAGATAGCTGTTTTGGCTTTTTATTGAGCTGTTGCGTCAACTCCAGCTTTTGTGCAGCCTCCAGAATCAGCTTGTGCCTCTGCTTTGGAGGAACGTTGATCATCCGCAGGGGAAATTCTAGATTCTGGCGTACTGTCATATGCGGATAAAGGGCATAATTCTGGAACACCATAGCAATATTTCGCTGCTGAGGTGTTTTGTTGTTGACTACGTCACCGCCAATAATCAACTTGCCTCCAGTGATATCTTCCAAACCAGCCAGTATTCTCAATACCGTAGATTTACCGCAGCCAGAGGGACCGACAAATACAAGAAACTCTCCATCTTCGATATTTAAACACAGGTTTTTAAGGGCGCGATAGCCGTTTTTGTAAATCTTAAGAACCCGATCAAATTCTACGGTTGCCATCAGGATGTTCCAAAAAGTCAATGCGACCGTAACTTGATCAAGCTTGGTCGTACAGAGAACGTTAAGAACTCAGTTGAAGTTTTCATCAGCTATTGCCTCCGATGCCAACACTGACCTATTGGTACAGCACAAGACTTCCCTGTAGGTTACTAAAGGGATATCGGAGCTAAACGTTTGCAGTTTTTAGCTGGTTACTAATAATTTTAGCATGACAAGGAGAGGTAAAAAATTGATATAGCGCTACGCGCAAGGCAGAAGGCAGAAGTTGACTGTGACAAGGTTTTTGCGATTTAGCTTGTCCTAACCTTAATACGTACTGCTATATCTGTTGTAATCTCCCCTTCTCCCAACCTTGAGAGAAGGGGCTGGGGGATGTTAGCAAAGCGACAGGAAGTGCCGACAGTTAAGATGACAAGGGTGAAGAAACTTTGCGTGGGATTTGAGTTCTCCGCGTCTCCCCGTCTGGGCGTCTCCCCGTCTGCTTAATTATTTCCCCACACCTTTTTTCGCTCACCCAGATGACAAGCTCCCCTTGCCTTTCTAAATCAAATACCAGACATTACTGCCCTTGCTGCTGCCAAAGTTTTCTCAATATCTTCATCTGTGTGAGCTAAAGAAGTAAAGCCAGCCTCAAATTGAGAAGGTGCCAGATAAATACCATGCTCTAACATGCCGCGATGGAAGCGACTGAATTTGGCTGCATCAGACTTTTTGGCATCTTCATAGTTATGAACTGGTCCAGCTGTAAAGAACATGCCAAACATGGCGCTGATTTGTCCGCCGCAGCTTTCATGTCCAGTTTCTTTGGCGATTTGCAGTAAACCTGCTGATAGTTTCTTTGTAATGCGGTCTAACTGTTCATAGGTGCCTGCTTTTTTGAGCAATTTCAAGGTTTCGATTCCCGCCGTCATCGCTAGAGGATTGCCGGATAGGGTTCCTGCCTGATACATTGGTCCAGCTGGTGCCACCATCGACATGATATCTTGGCGTCCACCGTAAGCACCCACAGGTAAACCACCGCCAATGACTTTACCCAGTGTTGTCAAATCTGGCGTTACCCCAAATTTTTCCTGAGCTCCTCCGTAGGCAATGCGGAAGCCAGTCATCACTTCATCCAAGACTAAC
The DNA here is from genome assembly GCA_010692645.1 of Symploca sp. SIO2E9. GTDB lineage: Bacteria > Cyanobacteriota > Cyanobacteriia > Cyanobacteriales > Coleofasciculaceae > SIO3C6. The sequence continues at coordinate 84,524 of JAAHGS010000021.1, read as the reverse complement.
AAAGCCCCGTATTTCTGGGTTAGTTCCCGCAAACCTTCCAAGAAACCGGGCTGAGGAGGAATAAAGCCAGAATTACCAACTACTGGCTCCAAAATTGCCCCAGCAATGGAGTCGGGATTGGCTTCAAATATCGCCTTAACTGCTTCGAGGTCATTATAAGGAGCAGTTAAAGTATTAGCAGTGGCAGATTGAGGGACGCCAGGAGAGTCTGGTAAACCGAGGGTAGCAACACCAGAACCTGCTTGCACCAGCAGCATATCGGCGTGACCATGGTAACAGCCAGCGAATTTGATAATTTTGTCCCGTTTGGTGAAGGCACGCATCAGGCGTATAACTGCCATGCAGGCTTCTGTCCCTGAATTGACAAATCGCACCATTTCCACGCTGGGTACGGCATCAATTACCATTTCTGCAAGGACGTTTTCCAGGGCGCAGGGAGCACCAAAGCTGGTACCTTTTGCTAGAGCCTCCTGTAGAGCCGCAATTACTTCTGGATGGGCATGACCACAAATGGCTGGGCCCCAGGTTCCTACATAGTCAATGTACTGATTACCATCTACATCCCAAATGTAGGCACCTTTGACTCTGTCAAAAACTATCGGTTCTCCACCAACCGATTTAAATGCCCGCACTGGTGAATTGACTCCACCTGGCATTAGCTTCTGGGCAGCAGCAAAAATTTCTTCTGATTTGCTGGTTTTCAAGGAAGTGGTGCTAACCAAAACTTTCTCCTCTGTAAGATGCTTTTTTAGTCTTTTTCAGGATTCAGCTGTTCGGGCAAGGAGCCCCACGCCTGTACCCTGAGGGTCAGTGTGCGGAGCAGTCACATTAGACCTTATTTTGAAGTGACGTACCGACACTTCTCTTCTTTGTAAGTGTAGGCTTCTGGCTCCGCAAGAATTCGGTGAACTTCCTTCGTGGTACTCCCTCTTTCCCACTACGGCGTTTTATAGTGAGGGACACGCCCAGCCCCACTTGAATAGTCTTAGTACTACTCGCCTACGTTCCTTGAAGATTTTACTTGCAGGAGGCAAATTCCCTGCAAAACCCCATATCTTCAGTTGTCTAGGTACTAGGTGTAGCCAGCATTTTAGGCTTTGCTACTTGAGATAAGTATACCAGAGGACGTAAGTAAGCAGACGCTCCAGAGGCGGAGAGGCTCCAGACGCGGAGAATTTAAGTCCCACGCAAAATTTCGTTCACCCCTCTAAACCCCACACTCTAAACCCTGCCTCAAGGAGAGGGGCTTTGAGATTACTGAGGAGGATAAATATTAAATAATCTGTGTCATTGGGTCAGTTTGTCAGTAAAAAATGGTACTTTTTTTACTCAGGTCAATTACTGCCGAAAAACAGTTGAATTTCTGCAAATATGCCAGCCTTCAAAACTACTACCTTGAGCCAAGCTATTCCTATTGACGCCATTTGCTATAACGACCAAGGACTGGTGCCAGCAATTGTACAAGATTACCTCGATGGCACAGTTTTAATGATGGCTTGGATGAATCGGGAGTCTCTGCAAAAAACCATGGAAACTGGGGAAACCTGGTTTTGGAGTCGCTCTCGTCAGGAGCTATGGCATAAGGGTGCAACTTCTGGTCATCTACAAAAAGTGCTATCTCTACGTTACGATTGTGACAATGATGCTTTGCTGGTTACTGTTGAACAAATCGGCGACATTGCCTGCCATACAGGCGAACGCAGTTGTTTTCACCAGGTATATGGTATTAAAGCAGCACCGCCAGCAGATACTCTATCTCAGGTTTTTGACGTAATTTGCGATCGCAAGGAAAATCCAGTTACAGATTCTTATACTTGCAAGCTCTTTGCTGGTGGTGATAATAATATTTTGAAAAAGATCGGTGAAGAGTCAGCAGAAGTAGTCATGGCTTGTAAGGATGACGAGCCAGAAGATATCGCTTCTGAAGTTGCAGACTTATTTTATCATGCCCTTGTCGCCTTAGCTCATCACAACGTAGATGTGCGGGATGTTTATCGCAAATTGCAACAGCGCCGACAATAGCTAATTACCGACGCTTTAATATGTTCCGTAGGGGCGCACCGACGTGCGCCCTTTTTGGATTATTATCACCTTTGTTAACCCTCACCCTAAATCTTACTTTTCACGGGATCTCAAAGTATCTTGAGTTACTGTTTTGAGGCAGGGGGCAGGGGGTGAACGAAATTTTGCGTGGGATTTGAGTTCTCCGCGTCTCCGCGTCTGCTTAATTATTTCCCCACACCTTTTTTCGCTCACCCGGGGGCAGGAGGCAGAAGGCAGGAGGATAGATGAGTTAAAAGGAGGCAGGGAACAGTAGTCTATCAAAGGGGTTGGTGGATTTAGAAATATCCTAACCTAAATGCGTAGTGCTATAAAGATGACATTCTCCCTATCGCTTTTTCTGATTCCAGACTGCTAACAAGTCAGCAATTGACTTGATTAGAGTTTTAGAAAAATAAGTCATTGCTAGAATTACGACTATTGCCACTCCGCCGTTGACTAGATTATTAGAGTTTAATAATCCTTGAGAATCATCTGGTAAAGATTGAGTTGAATTAGTGGAAACTAGGACAATTTCTACTTGTGTGGGATTCATGGGGTTCTCTGGCAGCTACTATTGAAAATTGCTTTATGTATACAATTTAGTCTGCCTTTCCGGGTTTTGGTGTTGAAGAAAGTAGAAATAAATAGATGGAATAAGTAATAAGTAATGAGTAATAAGTAATAAGTAATAAGTAAGATAATTTTCTCGCTGTGGAATTAATTCCACGGCTAATAGCAGAAGTCCATTCAAGTGGACTGAAATTCAGGTTTTATCGGCATTTATAGCATTTTCAGACTCAATGTTATGCAGTCGTAGCCCTCACCCCCAGCCCCTCTCCCAAGTTTGGGAGAGGGGAGAAGATTATGACTGAATAAGCCTTAGGTAACAAGCAATAAGTGTTCTTGTCCCCACTTATTACTTATTACTTATTACTTATTACTTATTACTTATTTCTGTGGGCGGATCGAACACTACCTCAAACTTGATTTCGGCGACTTGCTCACGGCACGATCGCATATTCTTTTCAGCATCAGCACGACTACGGTAGCGACTGATAACTACCCATTGCATTGGGTGAACTAGACGAACAACAGCCCAGGGTTTATCACTTTTGTGATTGTTTAGATCGTACATAATTAGTTTAGCTCCTTACGAGAGTTGGAGTCAGAGCCAGCCCAGGGGCGTCCAAACCTAGGGGCTGGCTTCTGACTTTGCTGCTTGTGTTGCAACAATTTAATTTTAATAGTTTTATCAAAAAATAACAAGTAGTTTTTAACAAAAAAATACAAAAAAATTCCCCTGTTTTTTGTGAAAATCTGTACAGGAAAAGTTTGTTTTTATTGCTATTTAGAAGAGGAAGCGATCGCTTTTTTTATCGATGAGAGAAGTTTACTTTTATAGTTGGAATTTTATTTAATTTTGCCTGCCTACTTAAGTAATAGTGACTTAATCGATAAAAGTAGAACTATGTAGAAGTTAGTAGATAAGCGCTGACAAGCTCTAATTTGTCTATCTATAATCGACTTAAATAGTTGATTCAGGTAGAAATTATGAATTTACCAAGATATGAAGAGCATGAAGACGAGTTTCTCAAAGCTATGGCAAATCGCTTTGGCTTCTCTGGGAAAACTTGGGATGTTTTTATAGCGCGCTTCCGTGAGAAAAACACTAATTCTACAGATAAAGAGGTTGCGTTTTCCCTTGAAGAAGATTTAATTTATGGAACCAAAGAAGGTGCTGTTCCTGCTACTATTATGCGCGATCGCTTAAAGGTAATTTGCAACAAACTAGAAGCTGAGGGATGCGACTACCAGGGAAAAACAAAGGGTAAATGGAAAATTGCTAAGCATTGGTTGCGAGAGGAATTATATCCACAATGGCTCAAACAGCGCCGCTTGATTACTTTGAGTCGCGAACAACTCTGGCAGCAACTGTGGGAACAAGCAAACCCCACTGACAAAATACAACCTGTATTATTTCCTAAATCATTACCAACTCTGGAGATGGGTGAGGCGGAAATGTCGCAGGAGGAATCTCTTTCTTTTCCTTTAAATAGTAAGATTAGACTTGAAGTCAATTTAGAAAGTGCTGGCTATTTGCTGTTATTAGAGAAAGGCACATCAGGGAAAATTTACTGCTTGTGTCCGTCAGGTTTTGCGCCGGAACCACAGCACTCTGGAGGATTGTTTATTCTACCTCAGCATAATACGCGCCATAAGTCTTTTAAATTAACAGGTTCTCCGGGTGAGGAGGAAATAGTAGCAGTAATTGCTAAGGATGTGCCAGGGTTGGACTGGTTGCCTAAGCCAGGTGAAAAACTGCTGCAATTACGAGAAGAGCATTTGATGGGATTGTTGGATTATTTGAGTGATTATCGAGATTGTCAAGTTCTCCGCACGGCTTACGGAGTGACAGTGTAGTTGAGAGATCAATAGACACATCGACAGTAGCAAGAGCAACTTGTTTAATTGTGATTTAGTTTGAACTCTGAGAAATATAAGGGAGTAGAGAAATGGTTTTTAATTGGTTACGCAATTCTGTAGCGCAATTAAAAAAAATAATACGAAGACGACAACTCTCTCAGAAGGTTGTTCAACTTTATCATGCTGGTGAATATGAGCAGGCGATAACTTTGGCACAGGATACATTACAGTTGGCGCGAGAAACTTGGGGGGAAGAACATCATCATGTTGCTACCAGTATCAATGATCTGGCATTACTCTACCAATCGATGGGACATTATACCGAAGCTGAACCCCTATATCTCAAGGCATTGGCAATTTACAAAAGCCTATTGGGGGATGAGCATTCTCATATTGCTACAGGTATCAATAATCTGGCATTTCTCTACAAAGATATGGGACGCTACTCAGAAGCTGAACCCTTATTAGTGGATGCCTTGGCAATGAGCAAACGCCTGTTAGGAGATGAGCATCCTGAAGTGGCTACCAGTATCAATAATCTGGCATTACTTTACCACTCAATGGGACGCTACTCAGAAGCTGAACCCTTATATATCAATGCCTTGGCAATGAGCAAACGCCTGTTAGGAGATGAGCATTCTGAGGTTGTTATGAGTATTAATAATCTGGCAGGATTCTACTACTCAATGGGACGCTACTCAGAAGCTGAACCCCTATATATCAATGCCTTGGCAATGAGCAAACGCCTGTTGGGCGATGAGCATCCTGATGTGGCTACCTGTATTCATAATCTGGCTCTACTCTACAAAGATATGGGACGCTACATAGATGCTGAACCCTTATATATCAATGCCTTGGCAATGAGAAAACGCCTGTTGGGGCATGAGCATCCTTATTGTGCTAGCAGTCTCAATAATCTGGCAGGATTATACTACTCAATGGGACGCTACTCAGAAACTGAACTCTTATATCTCGATGCCTTGGCAATGTACAAAAGCCGATTGGGGCATGAGCATCCTGAGGTTGCTACCAGTCTCAATAACCTGGCTCTACTTTACACAGATATGGGACGCTACTCAGAAGCTGAACCCTTATTCCGTGATGTCTTGGAAATGAGAAAACGCCTATTGGGCGATGAGCATTCTCATGTTGCTACCAGTCTCAATAATCTGGCATTACTCTACACATATATGGGACGTGACTCAGAAGCTGAACCCTTATATGTCAATGCCTTGGCAATGGGCAAAAGCCTTTTGGGAGATGAGCATCCTGAGATTGCTAACAGTCTTAATAATCTGGCAGCACTCTACGAATCAATAGAACGCTACTCAGAAGCTGAACCCTTATATGTCAATGCCTTGGCAATGAAAAAACGGCTGTTGGGGGATGAGCATCCTCATGTTGCTACTAGTCTCAATAATCTAGCATTACTATTGACTGCTACTAACCGCCAAAATGAGGCACTGGTAAAGATGAAAGCAGCGATGAAAATTCATGATGGTATGATTCGACAAATATTTACCATCAGTTCTGAAAGCGATCGCCTTTCCTATCTCCAAACTATCCGACAACATTTTTATGGTTTTCTCTCCCTAGTCTGGGAACACTTTTCCCACTCCCAGGAAGCCAAACAAGAAGCCCTAGACTTAGTATTAAGACGCAAATCTCTAACCGCCGCTGCCCTAGCGGCGCAAAACCAAGCAATTTATAGTGGACGCTATCCCCACCTCGAAGCAGAATTAAAGCAACTGCAATCATTAAGTAACCAAATTGCTCACCTCAGTTGGTCTCAACCTCTACCAGAAGAGCGCACCGCCTATCAACAGCAGCTAGGGCAACTGCAAGCTGAACATAACCAGTTGCAAAAGAAATTAGCATCACAGGTGCCAGAAATCCAACTTCAGGAGCAACAAGCTAATCGCCACACCGTCGCCTCAGCACTTCCTGCTGGCAGTATCCTGGTAGAATATGTGAGATTTGATGCCGCAGATTCCAACGCTCCTAGGGAATCACCACGGCAACCCGCCCGTTACCTAGCATTTATCTTACCTGCAGGGCAGCCAGAGCAAATAGAGATGATTGACTTGGGGGAAGCAAAAAATATCGACAGACTAATTCCCGTTTTGCGAAAGTCGGCGTCTACACAACCTCAAACTTTAGTAAGTCTTGATATGGGGGGAGATGATGAAGATCAATCTGAGCATGAAGAAGATTCTACCTTCGTGAAATATAAGTCATCTCCAGAAGCAATTGAACTAAGTAAAGTTATCTTCGATAAAATCCTTCCCTACCTCAACTCCCACCAGAATCTAATAATTGCCCCTGATGGAGAGTTAAACCTCTTGCCCTTTCAAATTCTCCCCCTCAACGCCACTGGAGAACAATTATTAATCGATAAGTACAATATCAGTTATCTCAGTAGCGGTAGGGATATCCTGCGCTCCCAAATTTCTACCAAACGTCCCGCCTCTGCCCCAATGATTATCGCCGATCCTGACTTTAATTTAGCAGGGGAAATAAGTAAGCAGACGCGGAGACACGGAGACGCGGAGACGCGGAGAATTGAAATCCCACGCAAAATTTCGTTCGCCCAGGCAAAGGAAACAGAGAAATTAGGTGCAGTAGCGACACTAGCCCCAGACTTACTCAACACTCTTGCCGCCGAAACCTTTTCACCAGCTCCCGGTACTCGCATTTTAGGTGAAAGGGTTGCCGAAAAACTAGGAGTAAAACCCTATTTGGGAGCAGATGCCCTAGAATCTCACCTGCTCAACTGTCAATCTCCCAGCATCCTGCTTATTGCTACCCACGGTTACTTCTCTCCTAAATCTCCTTATCAAGGGAGAAACTCCAAAATCTCAAATTCTGAAGATCCAATGTTGCGCTCAGGACTAGCCCTGGCAGGTGCTAACACCAGACTATCAGGAAAAACTCTACCGCCTCAAGCAGGTAAAGGCTTAATCTTCGCCCAAGAAATAGCTACACTGGATCTGTGGGCAAATGAAATATCTGTCCTTTCCGCCTGCAATACTGCCATGGGAGATGTCAAAGCAGGCGAGGGCGTCTTTGGCATGCGTCGTGCCTTTACCCTTGCTGGAGCCAAAACTCTAATTATGAGTCTTTGGTCAGTACCAGACAGGGCAACTGCTTTGCTGATGGACTGCTTTTTTGATAACCTTCAACAGGGTTTAGACCGAGCTTCAGCACTACAGAAAGCTCAAAACTACCTGCGCACTGTCACAGTTAGAGAATTGCAGCAGTTTTCCTTAGGCAGCGAAATACTCGAACAAATGACATCAATAGAAAGAATATCACGAAACGACCTTGATAATCAAGCAGAAAATCGACCACTAGAGCATCCCTTCTTCTGGGGAGCCTGGATTTGTCAGGGAATAAATTAACCTATAAAAGTAGGTTGGGTAGAACGCAGTGAAACCCAACTTTGGTCATTATAAGCTGTTGTGCATTTTTAATACACAACAGCAAGGCAGGAGGCAGAAGGCAGGAGGCAGAAGGCACAAGAGTTTTGACCATTAACTAGGGCTTGCTGAATTAATCTAGAAGGTATACCAGACAATAATTTTGAGCCTTTTTTGACCCTTACAAGTGCTTCGTTATAGCATCCAATGGCTAAAAATCTTTGCACTTAATAGGAAAATCTTGGAGCTAATCATGGATAATCAGGCTTAGAACTATCGGCTTTTCCCTAATCCCTACTCCCTGCTAAGAGCTCCCTGCTAAGAGCTCCCTCTCCTTACCACCAGACTTAATTCAGCAAACCCTAACTAAACCTACAAATTCCGAAGCGCTCTCAACAATCCAACCGCTACGAACTTTTAAAAACCCTATCGAGGTACTGCAAAATTAGCATACCAATAACAACACTAGCAGCAACAATCAACCAAAAACCATGGACAATGTAAGGCGACTGGTCTAATGCCCAACCTCCCAGAGAAGGCCCAATAAAATAACCAATTGCCCAACATTGAGCATTAATCGCCAGATAAACCCCACGCATAGATTCAGGTGCTAAATCTACAACCAAAGCCACAGCAAAAGAAGTATAAGAAACTGTAGCGATCGCTAATATTCCTAAGGCTAAAATTGCCCAGATCAAATGACCCATTGAAGCAACTCCCGTCACCCAAACCAGAATAAATCCCCCTGCCCAAATTAATAACGAGAAGCTCAAAGCGCGGGAACGACTCCAACGAGAGAGAAAACGAACAACTGGCAACTGAAGCAGGACAGCCAAAGCAATATGCCAGGTAAAAAGACTGCTAATGATAGTTGGTGACAAGCCAGTTATTGAATCTTTTATTGAGACAAAATTACTGAAATATAGAGGTATCGTGCTGTGAATCTGAGCCATATAGGTAGTGAAGAGAATATTCACCAGCACAAATAGTATCAAACGCTGATCACTCAAAGCCGTTACCCAACCTTGATTAGCTTGCTGTTCGTCTTCTAGGAAATGATAGGTTTCAGCGATCGCAAAATAGATAATAGCAAAGAAAACAACAAAAGAAATGCCATCGATCACAAACAAGAGGCGATAATTTCCAGAAGTGGCAATTAAAGCCCCACCTAAAATCACACCAATTCCCAAACCCAAACTGTCTGCTAATCTAGTGACGGCAAAAGCCTCATTACGCTCTTGAGAAGTCGTTAAATCAGCAACTGCCGCTTCAGTTGCTGGCCAATACAAACCAATTCCCAAACCCATTAACAGATTACCGAGAACTAAAGTAGGAAAATTATAGGTTAGAGCTAATACCAAATCAGCCAAAGCAGAAACTGCTGCTGAGAGTAATAATGTCCCTCTACGCCCCCAAAATTGAGAATCACTAAATGCCCCTCCCAGAAAACGACCAACTACTCCAGAAATTGAACTGCTGCCCAGAGCAATTCCTACAGCTGTCGCTGAAAAACCAACCTGATTGACAAAAAAGATTGGGGCATAAAATAGAGTAAAACCAGTGCCAATTTGAGATAATAATCGACCAGCAGCCAGAATCCAAACCTCATGCCTGAGATGTGGTAAAAAAGACTTTAGCTTTTGTTTGAACATGCAGATCCCCCCTAAGGATAAATAGCACCGACTTACAGCAGATTTCACTCGGACGAGATACAGAATAATCGTTTTTGAGGCAAGAGGATCTAAATTCCCTTCCCAAAAGTCTCCCCTTCTCCGGCAGAAGGCAGCAGGCAGCAGGCAGCAGGCAGCAGGCAGCAGGCAGAATATTCATCTCCCCATCTCCCCCTCTCCCCATCCCCCCATCTCCCCCTCTCCCCATCCCCCCATCTCCCCCTCTCCCCCTCTCTTCAATTAACCCCTCAATTAGGTACAACTTTGTAGGACAATAGTGCAGTAGTCAGACTGCAAGCACTTTCAGAGGTTGCTGTGACCGCGTTTTTATTCGTAACCGACTTAGACAATACCCTCGTAGGCGATGACACTGCTCTCAAAGAGCTTAATCAGAAACTGAGTCAACATCGCCAGGATCATGGGACAAAAATAGTTTATGCTACTGGGCGATCGCTCTTCCTCTACCGACAACTGACAACCGAAAAACCTTTACTGACACCGGATGCCCTCGTCACCGCTGTGGGCACAGAAATTTATTTTAATCCCAGTGAAGATAACTTCTCTCCAGAATGGGCGCAAGTACTCTCCGAGAAATGGAACCGGGAACAAGTAGTAGCCTGCGCTGCCAACTATTCTGATTTAGTTCCTCAACCACACTCAGAACAGCGCCCCTTCAAAGTTAGCTATTATCTTACTCCACAAGCAGCTACAGAAGTTTTACCTCAACTAGAATCAGCACTGCAAGCAAAAGACCTGAACTTTAAACTAGTCTACAGTGGTGATAAAGACCTTGACATCTTGCCAATTAAGGGAGATAAAGGTCTAGCCGTGCAATTTCTGCGACAAAAGTGGGGAGTTGACGCCAAGCAAACCGTAGTTTGTGGTGATTCAGGTAATGATATTGCCCTTTTTAGTGTAGGAGAAGAGCGGGGCATTATTGTCGGTAACGCACGCCCAGAACTTCGCCAGTGGTATCAAGCCAACCAAACTGATTACCGCTATCTAGCTCAAGCTCAGTGTTCAGGTGGTATAATCGAGGGTTTAAATCACTTTGGTTTTCTTAAGAATTAAAAGCCGTTGTGTATCTAAATAACACTTTCGACTTTTTGAGAAAAACCCTAACCAGAAAGGCTTCGACGCACAGGGTAGAGGGCAAAAATTTCATCAAAAACCTCTCCCCATCCCCCCATCTCCCCATCCCCTCATCTCCCCCTCTCCCTCTATGCTAAAGATGCAAGTTAAAGGTGTGACAACTTAACTAAATGATCAGCTATCTCAAGGGAACAATAGCAAGCATTGAAAAAAGCACTAGTAATCGTGTCACGCTGATTTTGGAAGTTAACCAAATTGGATATGAACTGCAAATTCCCAAGCGTTTTTCACAGCAACTAGCAGTAAATTCGCCAGAACAAGTACAAATTTTTACTCACTTACAAATTCGTGAAGAGCAACAGGTTCTCTACGGCTTTGCCTCGGCAGCAGAGCGAGATTTGTTTCGCCAGTTGGTGAGTGTGAGTGGGATTGGAAATCAACTGGGAATCGCTTTGATTGATACCCTGGGGCTGCCCAATTTAGTACAAGCGATTGTTACAGGTAATATTCGCGCCTTATCTAAAACTCCCGGTGTAGGCAGCAAAACCGCTGAACGTATTGCCTTAGAACTAAAAACCAAACTGGCTCAATGGCGACAGCTAGCTGGAGTAGAGACAGCAGCCTCCTCAACAGGCCCAGTATCAGCAATTATAGAAGATGTAGAGATGACCCTATTGGCTTTGGGTTATGAAAACCAAGAGATTACCCAAGCACTAGAGGCTCTCAGCCAGGATACTCAGCTAACGAAAAGTAAAAATGCTGAAGATTGGATTCGACAAGCGATTACCTGGTTGAGTGGCTGATATCCCTTTGAGCCACTCCCACGAATTGAATTCGTGGGATTCAGGCATCAAGCAGAGATTGCAGGCACAGCCTGTCTAACATCTCCTACGCCTAGGGTTGAACTCCCAACCCTTTTAATAATGATAGTATGTCTACAATCGAAGATCAACCAAACAGCTAACGCGGCTTAAAAGCCTTAGCGCTACATCCCACGCTTGAAAGACGTGGGCTTTGCTTACTTCTCTGTAAAATCCTCTTCCCCCCGAGCCATCCCCCCAGGAAAGGCAGAAGGCAGGAGGCAGGAGGCAGAAGGTTCATAAAAATCATCTCCCCATCTCCCCATCTCCCCATCTCCCCATCTCCCCATCTCCCCATCTCCCCATCCCCCCCTCTCCCCCTCTAGATAGAACTCTCCAAAACCTCCCACTCAGATACTGCCATCTCCCGGTGCTTAAGCAATGTTGTCTGAGGCAGTGGTCCCTGTAGGTGACTCCATGGCAATACCTGTTGAGTTGACCAATCGGCATGGACGTAAAAATCTAGTTCCGGCAGTTGTCCCTTTAACTCTTTGAAGGCACGGCGAAAACTGCCTAAAGACTCTCCATAGTATCTCGCTAGTTCCAGCAGATGAGATAAACGACGATCACCTCTGGAAATTAACGCCTGAATTACTGACCAATTATAGCTTTCTGCCCTTAAGTTTATGCCTTGCGACCGCAAATGCTTATTCAAAAACTTCAGTCGCTTCTCAGCTTGGCGATTCACCCCAAACCACTGAAAGGGGGTATGAGCTTTTGGAACAAAAGTACTACAGCCCAGAGTCAAGCGCAAACCAGGAACAGCCTTCTTGATTTCTTGCATCATCGTTACTGTCTGCTCCACATCCGACATCTGTTCACCCGGAACCCCTACCATGCCGTAGAGTTTCAAGCTTTTCAAGCCACCTGCTTTAGCATTGATTGCCGCTTGGATGATTTCTTCGTTTTTCAGCTTCTTATTAATAATCTGACGTAATCGTTGTGAGCCACTTTCCACTGCGATTGTGATCGAACGAGAGTCTCTTTTTGCCAGAGTCGTCGCTAGTTTCTCGGTAAGTGTGTTTGTCCTTATCGAGGAGATCGAAAGTCGTAGCCCATCATGTTGAGGCTGCGCCAGGTAATCTAGTAAGGCTTCAAACTCTGGATGCTGGGTTACAGATGCCCCCAGTAAGCCAATTCGATCAGTTACTTCCAAACCCTTTGTAATTGCTGGAATTAAAAAATCTTCTCGGCTGGCGGTGCGAAACGGCAGAGTAAGATAACTTGCCAAACAGAAGCGACACATCTCTGGGCAACTGCGCACCACTTCCACCATGTAGATATTTTCCCAAGCAGCTTTCTGAGTAACTACCGTCGAAGCAGATAGGGTATTGCCTCGGTAAGTCTGTTTTTCTACTCTGGAAGGAATCTCTGCATCTACTGGTTGAATTGAAGCGATCGCGCCAGTTGGATCCTGGTAAGTTACCTCATAGAATTGGGGTACATAGACCCCACTCACCTGCGCTAAACGTCGCAGTTTAGTCTGACGATCAGCACTACGGACTTCTTTATAGGCGTCAATGAAATTATGCAGTAGATTTTCCCCGTCTCCGAGCAAAATCACATCAAAGAAATCAGCCAAGGGTTCTGGATTAGCAGTCACTAATGGACCACCAGCAAAGATCAGAGGGTGGTGATCACTGCGAGCCGCTGATCTCAAAGGGATCTCCAGAAATTCCAGCAGTTGCAGAATATTGACATAATCAAGTTCCCATGACAAAGAAAATCCCAACAATTCCGAATGCCTTGGCAAATGCTCATAGCAATCAGTGAACAAACGACTAACTTGCAGATCCCTTCTTGATGCCAGATTTGCCCAAACTATCTGATAGCCAAGGCTAGTAATACCGATGCTGTATTCATTAGGGAAAGCAAAAATCAAAGGTATAGCACCAGCCTCTGGAGTGGCTGGTATAAAGAGTAAGCGTTCGGAGGCAAATACAGCAGGATTCACAGAAGTTTCTAAGTATCAGAGTAACCTATAGCAATCCGATGAGATTTGCGAATTGATTATAGTCTTAACTAATTAATTCTAGGAATTGGCTTCGGCAAAGTTCAAGTTAAGTTAGGTGATTTAGTTGGGTGGGTAAGGTATTGGGGGCAGTTTAGAGTAAGGATCTGTAGCTGCTGGAGAGGGAAAAATGATCAACTCAACACAGGAGTTACAGGAATTCACAATAACATGAGGTTCTGGGGGCGGGGAGCCCCATTACCTTGTAGGTGAGACCATTTACAAGTCCACAATTAAAGCAGTGCGATACAATTTGAGGGTAGCTTTTTGCTACAGAAGAGTTGACACTGGTAATTTATCCGGATTGATACTGACACTATAAGGTAACTGACACTATAAGGGAAATTATTAGTGAACACAGATTCTGATTACAAGCCTTAAGATTAACAAAAAGTCCGGCGCGATTGTGGTGTAAGTGAGGAGTTACAGTGTCGAAGTTCATCCCAAATAACAACAATATATCGAGCCAGCTTAATTCAGGAGTGTCCAAAGCACTAGAATCAGAATCAGCCTCTAAGAGTAACGCACAACATAATCAAAAAAAGCAACCGCGAGCACATTTTTTGCTATTGAGGCGTTGCCGGGAGGGAACCGAGCTCACCCTTGGGAAGCTCAAAAGTTTTTCTAGCAAAATAGTCGAGAGGTTTGGGGGCTCAAAGCAGCTATATCATCGCTACTGGTTCTGGCTGGGATTGGGCGTCACTGGCGGTGCGATCGCTCTTGGTTGGGGCGCTTATGCCCTAGAGAGAAACCTTCCTGATTCAGCAACTGATGTCTTAAGCTATATCCGGGATGACACCATCACCATCAAAGCCTCAGACGGGGAAATTATTCAGCAAACCGGATCAGCAACTAGGGAAACACTCAAGATTTGGGAAATACCAGAACCCTTAATTCAAGCTTTCATTGCTATAGAAGACCGACGCTTTGAGAAACATCATGGTGTCGATTTCCAAGGCATCGCCCGTGCCGCTATTTCTAACCTCATGGCTAGGGAAATAGTTGAAGGCGGTAGCACCATCACTCAGCAGCTAGCGAGAATAGTCTACTTTGACCAAGAGCGCAGCTTTGGGCGCAAACTTAAAGAAATGCGTATGGCTCAAAAAATTGAGCATGATTTAGAGAAAGAACAAGTCATCGAGCGTTACTTAAACCTAGTCTATCTAGGTTCAGGGGCTTACGGAATTGCTGATGCTGCTTGGGTTTATTTTAGTAAGCCTGTATCTGAACTGACTCTGCCAGAAATGGCAATGCTTGCCGGATTGCCGCCAGCTCCTAGTGTTTACTCGCCGTTTGTCAACGAAAAAGCTGCCAAAAATCGCCGCGATTTGGTGCTGGAGCGGATGCAAAGAGATGGGCAAATCACTGAAGCGCAAATGAAGGAGGCGATCGCCACACCTTTAAATACAAAGCGCAGCAATCCTAAGCGACTTGAGAGGGAAGCCTACTACTTCACCGAATACATTCAGCAGGAATTGCCCAAGTATGTCCCCCCAGAAACTTTGGGTAAGAAGGGATTAATTATTGAGACCACATTAAATTTAGATTGGCAAGATGCTGCCGAAGCTGCCGTTGACAAAACCATTAAAAATAGTGGTCGTTACCAGCGTTTTGGACAAGCAGCTTTGGTGGCAATCGATCCGCGTAGTGGTCAAATCAAGGCGATGGTTGGTGGCAAAGATTTCCAAGACCTTGAATCCAACAATTATTTAAACCGCGTCACCCAGACTAAGCGTCAGCCTGGTTCTACTTTTAAGACCTTTGTTTACACAGCGGCGGTCTCTGCAGGTATTTCTCCAAATCGAGGCTATCTCGACGCACCATATATTGTCGATGGCTATGAACCCAAAAACTACTCTGACAATTTCCGTGGTTGGATTTCAATACGTCAAGCACTGATCAAATCAATCAACGTGGTTGCTCTAAAATCTTTAATTGACATTGGGTGGGAGCCAACCATCGAAATTGCAAAAAAAATGGGTATTGAATCGAAACTCTACTCAACCTACTCCCTAGCTTTGGGAGCATCTGAGGTAAATCTACTAGAATTAACCAGCGCCTATGGTACCCTAGCAGCCCAAGGAATTCACACTAAACCCCATGGCATTGACCGTATTCTGGATCATCAAGGTAATGTAATTTACGAAGAGAAAATTCAGCATCGGCGAGCTCTTGACGAAGAGACGGCAGCAATCACTACTTGGATGCTCAGAGGCGTTGTCAGTTCTGGTACAGGTCGTGCTGCTCGCATCGGAAGACCTGTAGCTGGCAAGACTGGTACAACTGATGAAGCTCGTGACCTCTGGTTTATTGGCTATATTCCTCAGCTGGTGGCAGGTGTCTGGCTAGGTAATGATGATAACAAGCCTACGCGTGGTTCCAGTGGCACTGCTGCCTCTACCTGGCGTCAGTTCATGGCAGAGGCAATCGAAGATTTAGAGACTGAGCCTTTTCCTGAGCGCCCCAGCAAAATAGAAGGTCGAGAAGCAGTAATTAAAGCCAAGCCTATCAAACCTAAACGGGTATTGCACAAAAAGTACCCCAAGTCTAAATCTGCAACTAAGTCCAGAAGCCGTTCTCGGAGGGCAGCTTCAACTACTACCAGACGACGTCGGCGCTCAGTTAGTAGTCAGAGAAAGCCAACAAGACCAGTTAGTCGCCAAGTTAGGCAAAACAAGGCTCCCAGAAATACGGCTCCTAGACGGTCAGCACCTGTAAGAACAGCTCCTAAACCAGCTCCTCGTAGACAGTCAGCACCTGTAAGACCAGCTCCTAAACCAGCCCCTCCTGTACGACAGCCAGCGCCAGTTCCAGCTCCCAGGGTTGAAAAGCCGTCGAAACCTTCACCCGTAGTAGCACCTCCAGCCCCACCAGCTGCTAGGAAAGCACCCGCGCCAACTACTACTGCGCCAGTGACTCCTCCAGAAGCACCTGCATCAAGATCTGGGGATTGACACTCCCTCGCCGGAGACGAGGGATTCTTAGGTCACGGGGATTCCAACGAATTTACCCTCACTAAGCATCATAAATATAGGAAATGAGTTCCCGAGCTTTGGTAGGATGGCGAAAATGCAACTAGGAGTTAACAAGCTGTGTATTTATTAATGGAAGTGGGTAGTTTTCCAATTGCTTTTACTGTCGTCTATATCGTCGGTTTTATTGCCGCTGTCGGTATTGGCTCGATTGCTTGGTATAACTCTAAGCGTCCTGCTGGTTGGGAAGATAAGGACCGTCCTAACTATATGCCGAAGATCAACAACGAAGATAACTCAGGCTCCTAAATACGAGAGCTTATACCCTCGCCTGTTTACTCCGGAAAGGTTAAGGGTTCACTTGGCAACACTGCATGATCGCTGTTTTTCAACCGCCTCAACAGCCAATCAAATCTAGCTTGTGCTAGTGGCACATTATTGATGGTTTCAGGTGATAGATCTTCAGATTCGAGGTCTTCTTCTAGAAGCTGAGTTTTGGCATAGCCAAGATATCTAACTGTACCCCGAAGTCTGGTCGACAGAAAAATAGCGATCGCTCGGTAGAAGCGAGAGGCGAACCCTTCATCCTTTTGTAGTTTTTCGAGTAATTTGGCTCGAGGAACGGATAACACCAGGGATGTTTCAACAGCTTGAACGGTAGCTGAGGGAGGGCGGGCGTCAGCAAAAGACATTTCTCCTACCACCGCCCCACTTTTTAAGCGAGCGATGGTTTTGCCTTCCAAGGCAGAAACAGAAACGGATAAAGTTCCTTCCAGTAGGATGTGCAGTGTATCAATGGGCTTGCCTTCCTCAATGAGGACAGTACCAGCTGCAACTTCCTCTCGGCTGCCTGTCGCAATCATCCAATCAATGTCATCGTCGTCGAGTTCGCCTAGTAAAAAAAAGATTTTTTTCATAACCGACCTTTGTCTTTCTGATTGTGTTTGCAGGGGTACTTTAGCTGTTTCCTGACATCGGGTGAACGAAATTTTGGTTGGAATTTCAATTCTCCGCGTCTGGAGCGTCTGGAGCGTCTGCTTACTCCTTCCCCCACTCTTTTTTTCGCTCACCCCCTGACACATCCTCAGTGCCAGATTTCACTATATTAAATTTGAATTAGATAAATAATTGTATGCTTGAACAACATAAATCATAAATCGATTTGTCAGTAAGTAGAATAATTTTTTAACCTCGTGTAAGCTTTATGATTTGACTATTACACTAAATCTAGCAATAAACTTTAAATCTTGATATAGCGTTTCTCGAATAACTGAGATACACCTAGTTCTGTTCTCTGCTCCCTGCTCCCTACTCCCTACTCCCTGCTCCCTAAAACCAAGAAATTTGTATCTCACCAATTTGAGAAGTGCTATATATACCAGGTTTATTAACAATTAGCTGATTTAGGTAAATAAGCAAGAGTCTCTCACCTAGAATTTAAAATGACACAGTCTAGCAAATACTTAGACCGAGATTTTTTAAGACAATTACTCAGCTTAAGTGCGATAATTGCCGCTTTTGTTATCAATATTTTAGCCAATGTAGCACCCATCAACGGACTGACGATTGGTGAAATATCTAATACAATCTTCAGAGAGGTTCAGATTACACCAGCCAACTATGCCTTTGCAATTTGGGGACTAATTTATCTGAGTTTAATCAGCTTCGGATTTTATCAGGCACTGCCTGCCCAGCGGCAAAAACCTATATTGCGTAAGACCGGCTATCCGTTAATATTGAGTAGTTTAGCTCAGATTTGCTGGGTTTTCCTCTTCCAATACCGACTTTTTCCTCTATCATTACTAGCCATGCTGGTGATTTTGCTACCCTTAATTGGGATTTATCTGCGCTTGAGAATTGGCTTAGAAAAAGTTTCCCAGCAGGAGAGGTGGTTCATTCACATGCCTGTGAGTATCTATCTTGGCTGGATTAGTGTTGCGACAATTGTCAATGTGGCACTCGTCCTCTACTATCTAAAATGGTCTGGGTGGGGCATAAGTCCCCAAGAGTGGACAGTAATAGTGCTGATGTGTGCTGCTGTTATTGCTGCTATTGTGATTATTAAGAGAGCTGACACCGCCTACCCCCTAGTGATTGTCTGGGCATTAGTGGCGATTGCCGTACGTCATAGCACTACACCTATGATTGCTGCCACAGCCGGAGGATTAGCAATTGCTATTGTTAGTTTACTGCTGTTTATTTGGCTGCGCCGCCGAAAGTCGAACTTAAGATATTGATTATCATTTTTTTGCCTGGGGTTTAAGATTTTACAGCCCCAAGCAACGAGAGCAATTGGGCATGGCAGCAAGCTTAGAATGTTTAGGTCATTATTATCTTATGTGTCCAGTGATGCTGACAGTGTTCACTAAGCTGCTAGTTTAATGATCTAATACTCTAAATTACCATATCAGGGTTGTGATCATGAAAACTGTTCTGGTTGTAGAAGATGATCTGATTAATTGGCGAATTTTTAAGAAAATTTTAACTAAGTTAGGTGGCTTAGCAACCATGCATACGGAAGACGTAGACAAAGTGATGCAAATCGCAGAGTCGAATGAAGCCGATTTGATTCTAATGGATGTTTCTCTCAACAATAGTTACTATCAGGGACAAGCAGTTGACGGCATCAAGATAACTCAAATGCTCAAGTCAAACCCCCAAACTGCTAATCTGCCAGTAATATTGGTAACAGCTCACAGTATGCCTGGTGATCGTGAAAGATTTCTACAGAGCAGTGGAGCCGATGGCTACATCCCTAAACCAGTAATTGATCAGCAAGGGTTTGTCAATCAGATCTTAGCCAAGATACCTAATAGTTCAATTCAGTTATAACTGATTTGCATATGGTCTCAGTTTCCCGTATGGTTTCTATTGCCCGTAAGAACCTTCTTGAAGACTTTCCTCGCTTCCTTGTCGCTCAGGCAGGAATTATGTTTGCTGTTACCCTGGTAACGATGCAAACAGGTATATTTAACGGCTTTACTCGCTCTAGCTCTCAGTTAATTTATAATTCCAACGCTGATATTTGGGTTACTTCCGATCGCATGGTACAGTTGGAACTGACATTGCCAATGCCTCTTTCCCACTTACTTATGGCTCGTGAGTTGCCAGGGGTGGAGCGAGCAGAAGCAATAGTTTTCAGTGGTTCTTTGTGGCGTCCAACTTCCGGTGAAATTTCTCGCGTCAGAGTGGTGGGATTTGAGCCTAACGGACAATTGTTTAGACCTGTAAATATCGTGCAAGGCTCTTTGAATTCCTTGGAGGAGCCTTACACAGTGATGGTAGATACTACTAACCTTAACTCGCTCCATGTCAGGGGAGTTGGTGACGTTGTTGAAGTTGGTTCCTTGCCAGCACAATTGATTGGTTTAACCCAAGGGAACCGCTCGATTGTGTCTAATGCTTTCATGTTTACTTCTTTAGAAAATGCTAACGCTTACATAACTTCTGGTCAAACTACTAGTATTTCCTGCAAATTGCCATCAGGCTCGGAAGAATTAACGTGTACAAATACTTACTTTACTAACCCTGTAGAAGATTCCCAGGAAGAAGTCTCTGCTACTGCTCAACCCCCTGCTATCCCCAAAAAGTTAGTTGCCTCAGATCTAATTACTTACATCTTGATTAAAGCTGAACCTAACCAAGATTTACAGAAGCTTAAAGGAGAACTAGAAGCTGCCTTACCAAATATCAAAGCATACACTAGTGAGGAGTTTACTGCTAAGAATCGCATCTTTTGGCAAAGGCGAACCGGAATCGGATTTGTTCTAGGTCTTGGTGCTGCTGTTGGTGTTATTGTTGGGGTAATTATTGTTGCTCAAATTCTTTACTCTTCTGTGTCTGACCATCTCAAAGAGTTTGGCACTCTCAAGGCTATGGGTGCTTCCGATGCGCAGATTTACGGTGTGATTGTCGAACAAGCTCTCTGGATGGCTGTTCTTGGTTATATTCCTAGTACGGCACTCTGCTATGGTATTGCAACTTGGACTTTTGCGACTCAGGGCATTTTAATTTTAATTACACCAACATCAATGCTCTGGGTTTTTGGACTAACAGTGGTAATGTGCGTTGGTTCAGCAGTATTTGCGATTCAGAAGGTTACTCGCCTTGATCCAGCAATGGTATTCAAAGCATAAAGTAAGGTTCTACACAGCTGAGAATAGGAAAACAGTAGGAGTGTTTCAAATTACAGAAACCCAAACTAGGGAAGTATTTGGGCGTGATCAACACTACTAAACTTGGAACTTGGTGCCAGCGGTTTAAAACCTCCCAAGTGAGCTATTGAAACGTTGCCTTCCAAGGAGTGTTCTTGGAATCTAAGACCAAGCTTCGCTATGGTCTTAGAGCTTCAATGCTTAAAATTATCCTTTTGAAAAAGGGGCAAAATTAAACAACAGACCATGCTTGGGAGCAAAAATCATTGCCGCTATAAATAACAGAGTCTGCAAGACTACAATGCAACCCCCAGTAGAAGCATCAATATGGTAGCTGATTAAAGTTCCCATGACGCTTGAGAAAACTCCAGAAATTACAGCAATTAATGTCATTTGGTCGAAGCGATCGCTTAACATATAGGCAGTTGCACCTGGAGTAACTAGCATCGCAATCACCAGAATGATACCTACAGTTTGTTGTGCTGCCACAATTGTCAAAGCCAACAACCCTAGAAGAGTATAGTAAATGGCAGTAGTGTTCAAGCCAATAGAACGGGCATGGGTTGGGTCAAAACAAAAAAGTAGTAAGTCTCTGCGCAACAAAGCTAACACTACCATGGTAATTACGCCAATAATCGCCGTCTGGATAATATCGCTATTTGAGATTCCCAGCACATTACCAAAGAGGATATGCATTAGGTCTATATTACTTGGCGTCTTCGAGATTAGTATCAGTCCTAAAGCAAAGAAACCTGTGAAAACTAACCCAATTACAGTATCTTCTTTGATCCTAGTTTTTTCCTTAATAAAACCGATAGCGATAACTGAACCTAAACCAAATACAAAAGCGCCAATTGCAAAGGGAATATTGAGAATGTAGGCGATTACTACTCCCGGCAGTACTGCGTGAGAAACAGCATCCCCCATCAATGCCCAACCCTTGAGGGTCATATAGCAGGATAAAACAGAACAAATTATTCCAACTAAGGCACTTACAAAAACTGCCTTAATCATAAACCCATGTTGTAAGGGAGTCGCAAACCATTCCCAAATTTTACCAAGCTGTTGTGCATTAAAAATGCACAACAGCAAGACAGAAGGCAGGAGGCAGGAGGCAGAAGGAACAAGAGTTTTGGCCATTAAATAATATCGAATAAATATATGATTTAAATGCGTAACAGCTTAATTTCCATAGATTCTCAGTTAGAATAAGACCTTTGGTATTGTACCACCGAAGGTACGATTAAGATTTTCTTGGGTAAATACTTCAGCAGTAGGACCGTAGGCTAAAACAGTACGGTTGACTAGTATTACTTGGTCACAAAATGTAGAAACAGAGTCAAGATCATGGGTGGAAATCAAGATTGTGTGACCCAATTCTCGCAATTCGACCAAAAGGTCAATAATCGTTCTTTCTGTTTTGATATCTACCCCTGTGAAAGGTTCATCTAGCAAAATAACCTGTCCTTTTTGGGCTAGAGCACGAGCAAGGAAAGCCCGTTTTTTTTGTCCACCTGAAAGTTCACCAATCTGCCGATTTTGAAATTCTTTCATTTGGACACGATTGAGACTTTCTGCTACGATTTTACGGTCAGTTTTACTAGGAATCCTGAGAATATTCATGTAGCCGTAGCGACCCATCATCACTACATCCCAAACATTTACGGGAAAATTCCAATCCACTTCCTCTGTTTGGGGAACATAAGCTACAAGATTATGTTTTTGCACCTTTTTAATTGGCATACCATTGATCAGTACTCGCCCTGTTTTAGGTTTAACAAAACCCATAATTGCCTTAAACAGAGTTGATTTGCCGCTACCATTCATCCCCACTAACCCACCAATTGAACCAGGGTAAAGTTTTAAGTTGGCACCATAGAGGGCAATTTTTTTGTTGTAGGAAACTGTGACATTTTCTACTTGAATACTGATGGGGGACATAGTAATTATTCTCAAAGTAAAGTCAAATACTCAATATTAGTAATTGCAATATTGGCAATCAACACTGTTGTTTATATGATCTCAGTTTCCAGTTATTTTCAAGATTGGTATTAGATAAATGATTTAGTTTATTTTTAAGCTAAATCATTTATAAATACTTGATCATTTAAAACCCTTAATCAGAGTTTTAGTGTTGTATTCCATTAAGTCTAGATAACTGGGTACAGGTCCATCAGTTTGAGATAGAGAATCGACATAGAAAACACCACCAAACTTTGCTCCAGATGCCTTGGCAACTTCCTTTTGAGCTTTATTGCTGACCGTACTTTCACAAAAGATTACAGGAATATTATTAGTTTTGACTGTATTAATTACTTTTTCAACTTGTTTAGGAGTAGCTTGTCGCTCAGAATTAACAGCCCAGATATATACTTCCTTGAGAGCGTAATCTTGGGTCAAATAAGAAAATGCTCCTTCACAGGTAACCATATAGCGTTGGTTTGAAGGAAGTGCTGAGATTTCCTGGCGCAACTTCTGGTCTAGATTTTGAATCTTTGAGCTGTAGACTTTAGCATTGGCATTGTAGGTTGGTGCATGCTTTGGGTCAAGTTCAACTAGAGCTTGGCGGATATTTTCTACATAGACTAAAGCATTTTGAGGTGACATCCAGGCATGGGGATTAGGTTTACCAGCATAAGCATCCTCAGAAATCAAAATGGGATCGATACCCTTGCTGAGAGTGACATGAGGAATATCCTTAAGATTGCTATAGAATTTCTTTGCCCAGCGTTCTAGTCCAAAGCCATTATCCATAATTAGATCAGCTTGTTGTGCCCTAACCAAATCGCTAGGGGTTGGTTCATAACCATGTATTTCTGCCCCAATTTTGGTTAGAGACTCGACATTCACTTTGTCCCCGGCAACGTTACGAACCATATCTGCAAGGACTGTGAAGGTTGTCAAGACAACTTTTTTGCCTTCTGTGTTTTGGCTTTGTTCTCCCTGGTTAAATGATTGTTGTGATGATGAACCATTCACCACTGGTTGAGAGCAGCCACTTAGCCATAGTAACAGCAACACCCCAACTGCAATCTGCCATTTGCCTGCCTTGCTTTCCTGCTGAGCGATCACTCTCATTATTGATTACCAACGGTTCTCATTTTCTTTTCATATTTTATTATGGCAGCAAATTTGAGTTACGGACAAAAAGTTTTCAGGTAGCTCGATTCAGCCTATTTTCGGTCATTTTTGCCATTCTTCATGCAAAAATGAGGATAGGTTTAAAAGAGGGTGTAGAGTATAAGGAGTTAAGGAACGCGCAAGCCTTGTGGTTTTAGGGAAAGAGAGTACCTGAACTTTGTTGATTGTTCATAGTTCACTGTTGATGGGTGAACGAAATTTTGCGTGGGATTTGATTTCTCCGCGTCTCCGCTTCTGGAGCGTCTGGAGCGTCTGCTTAATTATTTCCCCACTCTTTTTTTCGCTCACCCACTGTTGATTGCCATTAACCATTAACCATGAACGGCAAAGTATTCTTCAATATCTAGAGCTAAGGATTGTATAATCATAATCGGTAATTTTGTTTACTCAGGATATTAGCCATGCCAGCGGCGGTTGGAGTAGTTGAAACTTTGGGTTTTCCAGGTGTATTAGCAGCAGCAGACGCCATGGTCAAAGCTGGCGAAGTCACGCTAGCCGATTATGGTAGAAATGAAAGTGGTCGCTTTATGGTCACTGTTCGAGGCAAGATATCTGAGGTAACAGTTGCTGTAGCAGCGGGAATAGAAGCTGTAGGGAAAACTTACGGTGCACAGTTAACCTCACACTACATCATTCCCAATCCCAACGAAAACGTCGAAACTGTTTTACCCATCGATTACACAGAGCAATCTGAAGGGTTCCGAACTTTTTAGTTAGGGACTTCCAAAAAATACAATATGACAGCTTATGATAGGTAATTAGAGGGATTTGATCTCCAGCTTTATTGGACTATTTTCAAGAATTATGGAATTGGCAAAGCCCTAATTGTTGAGAATTGTTGCCTTCCTGGAATGCTGATGAAATATTTACCTCGGCTGCTAACTTACCTTATGGCTGGACTAGGTGCGATCGCCTTAATGATTTTAGCCTTTCGTCCTTCCCCGATCCAGGTGGACTTGGGAGTAGCTAAGCGTGGTACTTTGCTTGTAACTATTGATGAAGAGGGGAAAACACGCATCCGCTCCCGCTTTATAGTTTCAACACCTGTGGCTGGTAGGTTAAATAGAATCGATCTTGATGAAGGCGATAAAGTCAAGCAGGGTTTGATCATCGCTCGCATTGATCCTCTGCCCCTAAATTCCCAAGTTAGGGAAGTTCAAGCCAAACTGAGAGAATGGCAGGCACAACGAGCAGGAGTAGTAACCCAGCGACCAAAACAGGAGGCTTTATTGCAAGCTCAAGCACGGATTAGGGCAGCACAGGCAAAGCAGCGCGAAGCCCAGGCAAAGGTTGAGCAAGTTCAGGCGTCCCTTGAACAGTCAAAGCGTGATCATCGGCGTGCTCAGAGGTTAGCGGCAGATGGTGCTATTTCCCGTCAAGAATTGGAAAGCGCACAGTTGTTAGAAGTTACCCGTGCTAGAGATTTGGAGGTAGAGCAACGGGAGGCTGAGAGTACGGCAGCAGAAGTAGCAGCTGCCAGAGAAGAACTCTCTATCCTTCGCGCTGAACAAAGGGATCCTGACTACATGCTAGATGTTTACGATGCCCGCATTGCTAGTGCCGAAGCCGAACTTGCTAGACTTGCTGATGATGCTGCTCGTACTGAGATCAAATCCCCTGTTGATGGAGAGGTTCTGCGAGTGCTGCAGGAGAGTGCTCGACATGTGGAAGCGGGAACTCCTCTATTAGAGTTGGGCAATCCTGAAGAAGTAGAGGTGGTAGTTGATCTGCTCTCGACAGATGCTGTAAAAGTGAAACCAGGGACAAAGATGCTGATTGAACACTGGGGTGGTGAGCAAACCCTTGAGGCTAAGGTGCGGTATATTGAACCCTCTGCTTTTACCGAAATTTCTGCCCTTGGTGTAGAAGAGCAGCGCGTTAATGTGATTGCTGAGTTTGTTAATTCACCTGTTCCCCTAGGGGATGGCTACCGTATCGAGGGGCGGATTGTGGTTTGGGAAGGGCATGAACTGCTAATAGTGCCTTTAAGTTCGCTTTTCCGCTGTCAACAAGCTTGGTGTGTGTTTGTGGTGGAGGATGGCAGAGCTAAAAAACGCCAGGTTGAGATTAGTAAGCGCAGTGATTTTGAAGCAGTGATTCAGCAGGGACTTGAAGCAGGTGAAGTAGTAATACTCCATCCGACAGAAGAGATTGAGGATAGCAGGCGTGTTGCAGCGAGGTGATATCGATTACCTGAATGTTTGTTACAAATACTTTTTTGAGTTATAGCAATCGCCAAGGTGGTTAAGACATTAAAAAAGTCCCAAACTCAGATAGAACTTGGCTTTTCCTCCAGCATCGGGCCCTGAAGCCTCCTGCCTCCTGCTATACTAACCAAGGCGATTTAGGTATAAATGGATTATGATACCTTAAATATAAAAGTTAAGTTTTGTAAACGACTAAGCTCTCCAACGTTGAAAACTCTAGACAGCGCCACTCCGGCAACTACCTGGTACGCTCTCAGCCCCATCTGGGAGGGTGGAGAAGAAACTGTTCAACAAGGATTGCCCCATAGTATGTTGGCACCGGCTTGGCAAATCCTGCTTTTGGGAGATGGTTCTCCCACTCGTCATCTGCAACTACTCACGACTGAACCGACGGAAGTTGATTTAATCGATATGTCTGAGATTGGGATGAGCGATGATGGTGCCCCGAAGCCTATCCAAGCTGTACCAGGTCCAAGGCTGCGGCGACAAGTGTGGCTACGCACTGCCTCTGGGCAGCGACTTGCCTATGCTGCTTCCTGGTGGGATGCTAACTATGTAGATGAATATTTGCAGAATCGTAATCTACCAATTTGGGCAAGTCTGGCTCGCCTGCGGAGTGAGTTATACCGCGATATTCAGGGAATTTATTACGGTAAGTCAGCGGTATTGGAGTCTGGTTTTGGTGAGAAAGGGCCTTTTTGGGGTCGCTATTATCTATTTTGGCATCATGGTAAGCCCCTGACTCTAATTTATGAGGTTTTTTCGCCCTACTTGAAAAAGTATCTTGGAGAAACTGCTCCTAGAAACTCCTAGAAAACTTGACAAATCCGGACATCACCTCCCCAGAGAGTAAGTGAAACGCACAATTATGCAGCGGTTAACCGAGCGGTGTTGTAAATAATTTTTACAACAAACCTGCTTTTGCATAAAAAATTAAGACGTAATTCTGAGTAATAATTAGCAGCTTACCCACGGCCTATTTTGTAGTTTGCAGACAGGTCATAGTCAGCTGCATAATTTCTATTAATGTTTTAATCAGGGGACTCAATTATGGTGATGGAACCGGGAATGCTAAACGATCTTAGTGGTGAAGGACAAGCAGATTGGGATCGTTATGTTGAACAGCAGATAAATCAAGCAATTAATAGGAGTGGAACGACTCAGCTAGTCTCTGATGGCGACGAATCCTTAGAATCTGGGGTTGTTGTAATTGATTGGGCGGCTTTTCCTGTACGCATCCGCGAATGCTTACGCAGTGTTCTCAAGACTAATCGTCTGCTTGATTGGCAGTTCAATAACCAACCCTATGGTCGTCTGTTTGGAGCCCATGAAGAGTATTTAGAATGGCGCACTGTGCGTAATGCCGCCGGAAAAATTGTTCGTGTTGAAATGACAAGCGAACTTCAAGAGTATTGGTTGCGTTTAGCTAAATATTACCCAGCTAAAACCTTACAAATTTTGGGGGAATTTGCTAGAGAGTCAGGTCCAGCTCCTTTTCAAGAAGTATACGGAACTCTCAATCCTTTGGCATCTTCTCCTGAACAACTTGAGGAGGCTTTTAAGCAAATGATGTTGCCACCTGCTGGTGGAGCACCTCAAATTGCTAGCCCCTATAACAATGGAGTTAAAGCAATCGCCTTTATGGCAAATAGTGTCAATACCCTCAGTGCTGCTCTATTCCTTGCAGCTTTTGCAGCTTTTCCTTATGTTAAAAGAGTCAATGGTAGTACAACTCCTTTGACTGGGCGCGAAGCTATTCGCTTTACTGATCAAGCTGCCCAAGATTGCCGTGACAGTGACCCAACAATTGTCGGTTCTGTAATTAATTTTGCTGCACAGCGGCGAAAAATTGCCTTGATGGATCCTCCTGGTCTTTATATTGCAAGTGTTGCTAATGAGACGATATTTTTACCTGATGGAGCAACTCCTATTCCTCAAGATTGGTTCCGTTTTAGCCGTGGTTCCAAAATTATAGATACAGAAAGTGGTCGAACTTTATCCCTTGCTCAAAGATTAGTCTTTGAAGTTCCTCCTGAGCAAAACTTTGTAGTTGGCGATCTTTTAGACTCTACAACAGGAGGAAATATAGATTTTGGTGCTCAAATTGCTGCCAAGGTAAGTATCGCACTTTACGCCAAAGCCTCTCGTACAGAGGTTGTAGTGGTTCCTGATCGAGAAATATCAGTAGGTAATGTCCCAGACTGTAGTAGCGAGTTTGCCTGTAACCGCGTACAAGAAGTGTTTGAATTTTTTGAGCAAACCCAATCAACTCCAGCCTTTTTTGCAACTACCAATACTGCTACAAGAACTGGAGGTTAGTAACAAAATGGACAGTATTCAAGAAGGAGTTTATTTCCGTTCCAAGGAACGTCCTGATGATTTCTTGCGTTTAGTATTTCTCAATTTTAGTCCTGAAACAACTCGAACACAAGCCCATGATGCTTTACTAAAGTTATGGGGAATGTTGCAAGATTTGAAGCAAGGTATAGTGCGTGACTTAAGGCCTTCACAGCAAGGGGATCCTGACTATCGAGTGCCTACGGGAAAGCTCACAGTTTTGCTTGGTTATGGTCGTCGAATTTTTGATTTCCACAGTCATGCTAACGATTGGATTTCACCAGATGACCGCCCTTATGAACTGGGATTAAAACTACCTCCAGGAGAGAATCAACCATTTCGCTCTTTACACTGGGGAAAAAATGTCAATACGGAAGTTGCTCAATCAGATTTAGTTTTCCAGTTCATCGCTGTCAATGAACTAGCTGTCAATCGTGCGGTTGTAGAAGTACAAAAACTGATTGATGATCAGGACTTACCCCTTTCGATCAATGTGTTCTACCAAGGTTTTCATCGTGAAGACAGACGGAGCTGGATAGAATTCCATGATGGAATTAACAATATGGTTGCTAAGGAGCGAATCAAAGCAATCGAATATAAACTTTTAGACCAGCCTTGGATGACAGGTGGAACCTTCATGGCATTCTTTAAAATTGAGGTCGATTTAAAGGCTTGGAGGAAATTAAGCCGGATTGAACAGGAAATTTTGGTGGGTCGTAATAAGTTGACAGGATGTCCTCTTGATTCTGCCGATGTAGTTGGTGATTGCCTCTCTAAAACAGAAATTTCAGGATGTCCAATGACTGGTAGTATTCCTAATAATGCACCAAATTCCTTTCTTAATCCTCCACGATCTGCTGATTCTTTGATTCAATCCTCACATATTCACCGTAGTAATCTAAATCGAGGCAATCCAGGTCAAGACTCAAATAACCGTATTTTTCGTCAAGGTTATGAATTTCTAGATTGGGTGGAAGGTAAGGGTATTTCTGTAGGACTCAATTTTATCTCTTTTCAACGTCGAATTAAGGCTGTTCGTGATATAATTGGCGATCCTGATTGGATGGGGGGAGTTAATTTTGGTGGGCCAGAGGGTGAAGTGAAGCGTCCCCCTGCAATTGAGTTAATGTCATTGATTTCAGCAGGGTTTTATGCAATTCCTCCAAAATTAGAACCCTATCCCGGTGCAAGTTTGTTTAACGGAAAATCAATTTAAGTAACCTGTACAATTATGTAAAAACGAAGTTATTAATTGGGAGTAGGGCTAAGTGAATTACCAAGCAGAACTCAATGACTATAAGCAGCAGATTGCAAATCTATATAATCAGAGGAGTTCTAGCTATGATAACAGTGATTGGCATCGGCAAATTGCTCACCATCTTGTTAAATACGCAAAACTTAGCCCTGGACAGCAAATTTTAGATCTTGCCACTGGGACAGGCATGGTTGCCATTGAAGCCTCTCAAATTGTAGGAACTGAGGGTCAAGTGATTGGGATTGATATATCACCAGGGATGCTCTCACAGGCTAAACGAAAAACTAAGGCACTCGGTTTGAGTAACATTGAGTTTCTGCTTGCAGATGCCGAAGCCTTGAATTTACCAGCCAACAGTTTCGATCACATTTTTTGTTCATCTGCACTAATTTGGATGTCTGACTTAGTCGGTGCATTGCGACTTTGGCATCGATTTCTCAAACCAGGAGGATTACTTAGCTTCCATGCCTTTGCAGACACTGCTTTTGTTGGAGGAGTTATAGAACAGAAGGTGCTTGAAAAGTATGGTGTTTCTCTTTTATTTAGCAAGCCAACTGGAACAGTAGAGAAGTGCTATGACTTGTTGCTACAAGCAGGTTTTGAGGAAATTGATATTCAAACAGAACAAGATGGTAGCTACATCAGTTTAGAGAAAGCCAAAGGGATGTGGTTGGATAATGGGTCATCTCCAATACCAGGACAGTATCCAAATCCCTTGTTGAAACTCTCATCTGAGCAATTAGCACAAGCTAAGGTGGAATTTGATGTCGAATTAGAGATGTTAGAGACTGAACAAGGAATTTGGAACGATGTCACCATTTTTTATACATTTGGACGTAAACAAGTCCAAACCCTACGCCAAGCCCATGCCGAAAGCTATTAGCCTAAGCTTGGTTTGGGTAGTTTACACAGCTTTCAACTCTTCAAGCATCCGCTTAGAACGCTGGAGCATTTCTGGAACAGGAACTGGATAATTACCAGTGAAACAGGCAGAACAGAAAGTTTTGGGTTCTTCACCTGTGGCAATCATCATCCCTTCCCAACTGAGATAAGCTAAGGAATTAACGCCAATATGAGCAGCAATCTCTTCCACTGACTTAGTTGAAGCAATTAGTTGGTCTTGGCTGTCAGTATCAATGCCATAGAAGCAGGGGTGAGTCACTGGGGGCGAAGAAATTCGCATATGTACTTCGGTGGCACCAGTCTCCCGCAGGGCTTTGATAATTTTGCGGCTGGTAGTTCCCCTGACAATCGAGTCATCTACAAGTACGACTCGTTTTCCTCCCAAGACATCCTTGAGTGGATTAAGCTTCATGCGGATACCAACTTCTCGCATACTTTGGGTAGGTTGGATGAAGGTACGACCAACATAGCGATTTTTAATTAGTCCTTCACCGTACGGAATACCAGATGCCCTGGAAAAGCCGATTGCTGCTGGTACCCCAGAGTCGGGTACGGCAATCACAATGTCAGCATCAGGAGTTGATTCTTTTGCCAGTTGACGCCCCAAACGCAAGCGATAGCTAAACAAAGTTTCGTCATGCATGAGGCTATCAGGCCTAGCAAAGTAAATCATCTCAAAAACACAAAGCTTTCGTTCTTGCTTTTTACTCCAGCGCTGGGAGCTCATGCCTTCTGAGGTAATCCAAACTAACTCTCCAGGTTCAACATCCCGCAAATACTTGGCCCCGATGATGTCTAAGCCACAGGTTTCTGATGCCAGTACATAGCGCACAGGATTACTGCCCAAGGTGCCAATTACCAGAGGACGAATGCCATTGATATCCCGAACACCCATTAAACCAGCAGGTGTGCCAATTACCAAACTATAGGCCCCCTGACAATGACTAAAGGCACTGATGGCAGCCTCAAGCCAGTCTTTGCCACTGTCAACTTCAGCAGCGATCGCGATCGCAATCATCTCTGAATCAGTTGTAGTCACAAAGTTACAATTGCGACTAAGCAAATACTCGCGCAACTCTTTGACATTTACCAGGTTGCCGTTATGAGCTAGAGCCAAAGAACCCAAACGGGTTTCCACAACTACTGGCTGGGTATTGTCTATATGACTAGAGCCAGTGGTAGAGTAACGAGTATGACCTACTGCTATATCTCCTGGCAGTTTGCTTAAAATCTCTTCATGATGAAAAACATGGGATACTAGACCCATACCTTTATATAAATGCACCTGCTGGTTCTCAAAGGTAGCCATCCCTGCTGCTTCTTGACCCCGGTGCTGTAGGGCATAAAGACCAAAATAAGCTAATTTGGCGATATCTTCTCCCGGTGCATAAACGCCGAAGACTCCGCAGGCTTCCTCTGGCTTATCAATTCGCTGTGCATCTGGCGCCTGAGAGGCAACAGGATACTTGTCAGAGGAAAGGGGTTGCTGGGGCATCATATCCAATGCTTGCTCCTGATTATGGCAATAAGTTCAGTGGAACTTTGATCAAAGAGAATCAACTCTTGTTTGTTAACTAAAGTTAACGATTCATTAACAATAACACTTATTAACATAACTTAAACGATGCTTGTTAAGGTTACTGCTGTTGCCTTAGACCTTACTTTGCTAAGCTTTTGAGGCAAAGTTAAAATTTCAAGCGCCGTTCAATTGCTTTGAAGAAGAGAGCGCTCACTTCTGTAATCTTGAGTGAGATTACGGTTTGTTGATCAGCTGTAATAACTCGGAAATGGGAGTTTTCGCCAGTAACCATACCTAGCTTTTGCCAGTGCTGACAGTGTTTACTGAGGTAAGATTCCCAGTTAGACTTTTGTTTGGGACTGACACCAACCAGAATGCGACTGGCGCTTTCAGCGAAAAGAATCTCATCCCACCGGCATCCTTCCACAGAGGCAACATTTTGTGTCTCTACATCGATTATAATTTCTGCACCCAAGCCACCAGCTATACAAGATTCTGCCAGAGCAACTGCTAATCCTCCTTCAGCACAATCATGAGCACAACGCACCCAACCTTGACGAATGCCCTCCAAGGTTACTGCTTGGGTACTACGCTCTAAGTCAAAATCTACCACTGGTGGTTTACCAGCAACTATGCCATGAACTGTTGCCAGGTATTCAGAACCTCCCAAGGATTGTAGAGACTTTGCCGATTGTGGAGAGGTTATCTGCAAAAGCTTTAAGTTAATAGGTAATCCCAATAGATAAATTAAATCTCCTGGGGCTTGCCAACCTTGAGTGCAGGCAAGGTTTAGATCCTCAATTAATCCCACCATACCGATAACTGGAGTTGGGTATATGGGTTGGGGAGTGCCTGTGGCATCAACAGTTTCGTTATAGAGGGAGACATTGCCCCCAGTCACAGGTGTTTTCATTTGCTGACAAGCTTCGGCGATACCCTGACAAGCAGATGCCAGCTGCCAATATCCCACAGGCTTTTCTGGAGAGCCAAAATTGAGATTATCAGTAACAGCTAGAGGTTCGGCACCTACACAAATCAGGTTGCGAGCAGCTTCTGCCACAACTGTTTTTGCTCCTTCATAGGGGTCAAGATAGACGTAGCGAGAATTGCAATCGACAGTAGCAGCCACACCGCGTTGGGTTCTGGGGATCGGAGATTGGTCATTATCTCCCTCTTCTCCTGTGTTCCTCTGAAACTCAGCAACGGGGCGTAACCTAACTACAGCCGCATCCGCACTACCTGGTAAGCTCACAGTGTTGTTTTGTACTTGATAATCGTATTGACGATAAACCCAGCGTTTGGAGGCGATGGAGGGGGTATCAAGCAGTTGCAGGAGGATGTCATTCCAGCTTTTGTAATTGCCTTCGATCTCAATGCCAGCTCTGGTGCAAGGGGGGAGAGATTGGGCTGTCCATTCCCAAGCTTTTATAGCATATTCCGGTGGTTTTGTCAATACTTCCCGGTGATAAATGGGGGTATTATCTGCTAAAGCTGTGGCTGGAATTTCTGCTGCCACCTTGCCCTGGAAAAGAATACGTACAATTGGCTCCTCAATGACTGTGCCTGCCACTACAGCATGGAGTCCCCAGCGATGGAAAATATCGATTAATTCCTGTTGGCGATCCTTGTGGGCAACAAAGAGCATTCGCTCCTGGGATTCTGAAAGCAGGTATTCATAGGGCAGCATTTCGCTTTCTCGCACTGGGATCAAATCTAAATCCAACTCAATCCCGACGCCGCCTTTAGCTGCCATTTCTGAGGTGGAACAGGTAATGCCAGCTGCTCCCATATCCTGTGCCGCAACTACAGCACCAGTTTTAAAAGCTTCCAGGCAAGCTTCAATTAGGGACTTTTCTAGGAAGGGATCGCCCACTTGCACAGCAGGACGGTCATCTATAGACTGATTAGTTAGCTCGGCACTGGCAAAACTTGCGCCGCCCATGCCATCCCTGCCAGTAGTGGAACCCACATATAATACTGGATTACCAATACCAGAGGCTCCAGATTTGACGATTTCTGGAGTTTCCATCAACCCCAGTGCCATGACATTTACTAGGGGGTTGCCAGTATAGGCAGGCTCAAAGTAAACTTCTCCACCGACGGTGGGTACCCCAACTGCATTACCGTAATGGGAGATTCCTTCGACTACACCATTGAACAGCCGCCTGGTTTTGGCATCTTCTAGGGAACCAAAGCGCAGGGAGTTCAAAATGGCAATGGGACGAGCTCCCATGGTAAAAATATCTCGCAGTATCCCTCCTACTCCTGTGGCGGCACCTTGAAAGGGTTCAACTGCTGAAGGGTGGTTGTGGGATTCAATCTTAAAAGCAAGGTACTCTCCTGCTCCTAAGTCTACAACTCCGGCATTTTCTCCTGGACCAACTAGAATGCGATCGCCTGTTGTGGGAAATTGTTTAAGTAAGGGACGTGAATTCTTATAGCAGCAATGTTCTGACCACATCACGCCGAACATTCCTAGTTCAGCCTTGTTGGGATGACGCCTCAAGCGCTTGACTATTTCTTCGTATTCTTCAGGCTTTAAACCTTCGGCGGCAATTTCTTCGGCAGAAAAGGGTGCAGAGTAGATGCTAGACATAGGAGGCTTGGCAGAATCGGACAGAGCCATATTTTATCGATATTTGTGGCTTATCTGAAGGATTATCTGCTAATTTTTTCTCAAGCCTGTTGACCAATTGTGTAACCACAGGGCAGAGCATGATTAAACTGAGGGCACTCAGGCGGAAATACCAGTGTTACTTGAGGGTGATTGTTGACAATTGTGACCTCTAAATCGAAGACGAATTCGCTATAGTCGGCTAGATCATCGAGTCCAAGCATGTTCAGGACTATCTCGCTTACTAGCCAAGCAGTAACTTTAAAACATATCTTTTTCCATTGCGTCTTCATTTGCTCTTGATTTCTAAGGAGGATGTTCTAGGTAATGGTCACTTATGTCAGGCTTCACAATCTTTGGTGTTAAGCTTCTAAATATTTGTCAGTTCTGAATGACTCGTTTTATGCTTAGTACCGTTCTTAGTTTACATTTTTTTACAAAGTAGATTGACGTAGATATGCCCTCGTATTGAGCTTAGAAAAAACCTTAA
Organism: Symploca sp. SIO2E9; assembly: GCA_010692645.1. Classification (GTDB taxonomy): domain Bacteria; phylum Cyanobacteriota; class Cyanobacteriia; order Cyanobacteriales; family Coleofasciculaceae; genus SIO3C6. The sequence goes on along the minus strand of JAAHGS010000021.1, from coordinate 49,413 downwards.
CAGTCTTGACTTGAGCAGCTAAGACTCTGCCAGCAGAAAAACCTCTAGCTTGTTAACTTCAGTGCCCTGTTCAGGAATTGGTGGAAAACTTGAGAAGGTTTTTCGTACACAGGTAATAACAACTCTCTAGAATAGTTCTAACCTTAGACTAATTCCTAATCTGTAAAGGATTTATCTTGAGAGTAAGCCAGTATTATGAAGATCTGATGAAAATTATCCATGACCTGAATTTGTGTGCAACAGTAACTAAGGGTTTCGAGGCAGTCTCCAGCCTTAAAACCCTTACTAGGAGAGAGATTTGCTGGCAAACTGGCTAAAAATAGCCTATTGCTTATTGATAATATTCCCAAAAATCCAGGCAAATGAACACTTTTGAGTCAGATTACTATCAGCAGAGGAATTATGGCTAGAGTGTCAATTGAGTGAGCAATATTACTTTAATGACAATTCTCTTACCCTAGCCTACCCTTCCGCTTTTGCGTAGCAGTAAAGTACAGAACATCTGCTCTAGTTTATTTATGCCCATGGTAGGAGTCTTAAAGGCAATGTTCAAACTAAAGAGGATTATTTGAGGTCATGAATTGGCAATATATCGGAAAACAGCTAAGTAGGTAGTCAGAATGAAAATAACAATGCCGAAAGCTATAAGTCTTGTACAGTAGATAAATTTGCTTTTCGGGTTTTACGTTTATTTATGCACACTTACTTAGGGCTTGCTGAATTAATGTAAAAGGGATGCCAGACAAGGGTTTTGAGCCTGTTTTTACGCTTACAAGTGCAAGGTTATAGCATCTGACGTCTCAAAACCCTTGTTCCCTTTGAATCAAAATACGATGTCCTAACCGACATGTCGATTGCTATATCTTTGATCTCACACCTAACTTCTGCTCGAAGTCGAAAAGTTTTCGAGCTATAGAACTAATTAAGAAACCTTGATTAACTTCTCCTTAAGAGTCAGTTTGTCAGGCTCTTGATTTAAGGAATTAAATATCTTTAGGGTTTAGGCGAAGTCTCTAGTTGTACGGTGTGCTATAGCAGTGCGCTCTCGTCTACTTACAGTACAAATGTTCTAAGCCTTTGCTCATAAAGGCTCGATTTGTGATTTGTAAACACACCAGCGCGCAGCGCTATAGATACCGCATCGAGTTGCAAAAAAAAACACCCAGCCAAAACTAGTAAGCACTGGAAGTTAAAAAGAGAAGGGCGAAGGGGGAGCAAGGGGTGAGTGAAAAAAGGTCTTGGGAAATGGGGTGAGGCGGTGATAGTTTTGACTTTCCCCTTGTAGGACTACTTCTAATAAACAACCATGTTTCTTTAGATGGAGCAGGAGAGAGACTTCAGCATTTCTTCAGCGTTGATCACTGTATAGCAAGTCATGTGAGCCAGAAGGTTGACTTGTTGAGGAGTTAGCTTTAGTATTTCTGGGATTCCTAAATCACTTTTGTTTTGGAAGGTCGTCTTGTAGTTGGGGAAATTGCCAAAAAAGTTCTCTGGATTGTTGCTCTCGAGTAATTCTTTTACGCCAGAGTCAGAAATCTTGTTCTTCCACTCTTGGTTGATGTCATTGTAGAACCACACAATAGTCACTTCGCCATTGCCTGGATAGGGCGGAATATCAAAAGTATTGTTTGGCTTGATTGTGTAGGTATCTTTAAAGTAAGTAGGTTTACCCTGTGCTTTAGCAGCTTTTAAACCGTCGGCTAGGGCTTGGAATTTATCAGAAGGGAAAATCTGCGTGTCCTGTGTATTGAAGCCTGGATTTTCTGGCTTGAAACCAAACAGGCGGGTAATCTGTTCAGTAACACCTTCGTAGGCATTCAAAGGATCCGTAGAACCTAGGGGAGTGGAGGTATTGACAAATGCTAGAATCACCGGGTATTGGCGATAGAGCAGGGACACGATACCGGTATTTTCTAGAGAGCCCCCATCGGCAAAGCTGTAGCTAGTCGCTGCCTCCGTGCCAACGTTTTGCACTGGCCAATAGCAGAACTCCGGAAAATAGTCGGGCTCATTAATTATAGCGAAGATAATGGCAGGAGCCGCCCCACTACTGCCCATGAGATCAGAAAGTAGAAATGGCGGTTCTGGAGTTACTACTGTCGCGTAGTTTGAATTAACTTGGCTAGGGGTGTCTGAGTCAAAGGCAAAACTCTCCAAGAAGCCGCCTCCAAAGTCCTGAGCTTGAGGACCGATTTTTGGAAATAGTTGTGGCGTACCAACATACAGAGAGGAGTATTCAAATAGCCGCATGGTCTTATTTGTACCCAGGGGATAGATTTGCGTCGCGCCAGCAATGAAATAAGGTCGATTAGGGCGTATGGTGTAAAAGTTACTCTTTGTCAAGTCTGGATTACGTTCCACTATGCTATTTACAGAGTCAGCATCCAGGGAAAAGTAAGTATCGGAACTATTGAGACTAAATGGCTCTAGTAGCAGCCCACCAATTATTCGCGAATAGATTCGGTTCAATGGCAGTTTACCGAGCTTGTATTGAAAGTACAGCGATGTTAACAAGGCGGAGATCGTTATATTAGTTATGCGAGGTAACGGCGACGCTATGTTCCTCTGGTCAATTTCGCTGACGTTATCAAGAGTGAGTTGTTCTGGTGGTATCACTGGTCCCAATAGGACCGTATCATCAGTGCTAGTGGGAGCGTAGCTAGCAAGAGCGCCGAACCAGGTGCCACCAGACACGCAGGAAATTGCCCCCACTGTGTCCAGTAAACCTAAGGAATTGAGACCGCGCATCTGACCAAGGGAGGCAGAAAACGAGCGCATACCCCCGCCTGAGAAGCAGACACCAAAGGGGTGTTCAGAACCTGGCTGATAGCGGGGGTTTGTCATCTCAGGAAATGGACCTTGCGGTTGACTCGGATAAAATTGAGCCTGTAATTGAGATGGAAGTAAATCTGGATTTGCCATGACAGAACTTTTTTTGTAGAAGTGCGATTTAATTAAGTGACTTACACAGTTGAATCTAGTTAGCCCCCCTGACCCCCCAACTTTGGGTGGAACATATCTTCAAAGTCCCCCAGGATTGGGGGATTTAGGGTGCAAATGCGTAAGTCCTATCCCAGTAAAAATATCAACTGGGGCGTGGTATCAAGATTATAGTGCTCTATCTTGGTTGTAATAGCAAATAGAAAAAAAAATGCTACAAAGAATCTAGTCTTAAGCAACAAGAAAAAAGTAATAAGTGATAACAAAAACATTTCTCACTTATTACTTCTTACTTATTACTTCTTACTTAATTCTTAGATGTCGCCGCGAATTTCTTCGACTACTCCATCACGCAGGAGAATTTCCACGTTCATTTTGCGAACTAGGTTATCTCCCCGCTCGACGTGGAAAAAGCTTTCAATCTGACCTTGACTAACCTCTTGGTCAAGTTCCAGCATCTGCACCTGTTGCAGTTGCTGTAGCTGCTGATTTTTTTGCTCAAGCAGTTCGCTTTTCTTCTGATTGACCTGAACTTGAATACTTTCGATTTGTTGAGTTTCTTTAGGTCCGGCGGGCTTGACACCTTGATTTTGGATTGCCGTAATTGCCTGCTGTCCTTGCTTATCAAGCTGTTGTATCTGAGAGTCAATTTGGTTGATTTGGTTCTGGAGTTGTTGCTGTACCTCCTCCTTCCACCGAGGTGTCACCACCACTTTGATATTAATTGGTCTCTTTAAGAGAAGGCTCGATTTTGATTCGTCTACATTAGTCATATACGTTGTGCTAGGTAGATCTAAAGATTAAAAATTGTGTCTGTTTACAGTTAAAACTCAAAGACTACGGGTTACAGCTCTAAGCTGATGCCAATACCTTGGGATACTCTAACCTTCTAATCGGAATCAGGCAAACATTTCGTTAATTAGCTCGCGATAGCATTGAGTAACAACAGGTCGTCGAATTTTCAAGGTTTGAGTCATCATGCCATTTTCAATGGAAAACGGCTCTAGAATCAGTCTAAAAGTGCTAATGCGGTCGTCAGGGCGATATCCAGGACGATTTTTCACTTCCCGATTCAATTCACTGCGTAATAAGTCATGAATTTCTTTACCGTCGAGTTCAATTACTGTCCGGAACCTTTCTGGAGGAGCGCTAATTTCCTCTTGTTTGCTTCCTTCTGGCAAATTCAGGTAAAGATTCTTGGATAGTGCCCAATTTTGCAGAGCCTCGAGATTGGGCACTATTAAGGCAGCAAGTGCTTTTTGATCTTGACCCACGAGCATAATTTGGTCAATATAAGTACTCCGGATACAAGCATCTTCAATTGGCTGTGGCTCGATATTTTCCCCATTAGTAAGCACGATCGTATCTTTTGCTCGTCCGGTAAGTACCAAATTATTATTTGGTGTCAACCAACCCAAATCGCCAGAATCAAACCAACCTTCTGAATCAATCGCTTTAGCTGTTGCTTCTGGATTTTTGTAATAACCCTGCATTACCAGTGGACCACGGATCATGACCAAACCCCGCTCTCCTAGGGGTAGAGGTTGACGAGTTTCAGGATCAATAATCCGAATTTGAGTCTCCGGCATCGGTAGTCCTGCTGAAAAACGCAGGTTATGCCAGTAACGGCGTACACTGGCGATGGGAGAAGTTTCTGTTAAACCGTAACCGACAAGTACTTCAACACCAATAATCTCAAAGAAGTCGTCTAGGTGTCTGGCGAGGGAACCCCCACCGCTGATTACTTGTTTGATTTTTCCCCCTGTGGCTTGGCGCACTTGTTGATAGACCAACTTATCTGCCAGTTTATGTAAACACCAGAGTGCAGCTGCCTTGACACCAGCAATTAGGCGTTGGTTGAGGGGTGGGTTCAGATTGTCCAAATTCAACCCTAGCGCTAGACGCTTTGCCTCAATATAGCTTTGAGAGAGGGAGAGAAAGTTTTGTACTAGTCGCTGTTTACTGGGGGGCTGTTCACGGAACTGTTTTTGAACTCCTTCGTAAATTGATTCCCACAGTCGCGGCACCGCCACCATATAGCACGGTTTATATGTTTTCAGGTCTTTTTTTACATTGCGTAGGTTAGTATAGGTCTGTGTGCAACCCTGAGAGAGGAGATAATATTCAACTGTACGCTCGTAGGCGTGCCAAGTAGGGAGAATAGAAAGGACGCTATCACTAGGCTGCGGTACTAATATTGCCCCACAGGTTGTCACCTCATAAAGTAGGTTGCCGTGAGTCAACATCACGCCCTTGGGTTTGCCAGTGGTTCCTGAGGTGTAGATTAGTGTTGCTAAAGTTTGGCGATTATGGTTAGGCTTTCTAAGTTGGTAGGATGCTCCAGCTGTTATTAGCTGGTGGTAGTTGATAATTTGTAGGGCTTCAGTTGTAGGGGGCTTTTCTTTCGAGAGCAGGATTATCAGTCTAATCGCTAAGTCATCCAACTCAGGGCGTAATTTGTTAAGAGTTTTGAGGTCTTCAACCACCAAAGCGCTGCTGCCGCTATCTTTGAGAAGATAGAGCAATTCTTGACACTCTGCCTGAGAGCTACGCACAACATTGGCACTACCAGCACTCATGATTCCTTGATCCGCGATTAGCCATCGGGGACTGTTGTCAGCAAATAGGGCGATGCGAGTAGGAATACCTGTTTCGTCTAATTCCGGCTGGAAGCCCATTGCTTGTAAGCCAGCAGCAAATTGCTGAATTTGTTGATATAACTGGCTATAGGTGATTTGTGAGGCACCCCCCTGCTGGGAACCGACAGCGTGGGGATCATTTAAGGCAATTAAGTTTCCAAAGCACTGGGCAGCAATAGACCAGATTTCTGGTATGGATTGCACTGAAGTGTAATCAGTAGCGCGTTTGAGATTAGCACGCTCTTGCTGGCTTAGACCTAAACTATTATGCTTAGCAGGGCTCTGTTTTAACATAAATCAATACCCAGAAGGGTTACTTGCTTGTGTTTTTACCCACCTTCGGTGGCAGAAGTTTTCAAAAAGTGCATCTTCCTCTAGAAGCTTAGTGAACAGCAGAATTTCTCGATGCTGTTAGCTCAGCTGAGTGCAGTAGCTTTCCACTTCTTGAATTATTTTTCAACAATACTCCCGTGTCTAGGCTTGATAAATACTTAGTGGACACACTTGCTTTTGTCCATGTGAGAGTCTACATTAGGGAAACTCAACTATTGGGGTACCAGAGGTAAGATGTGGAAAGGGCAGAGCGTCAGTTTCCCAAAGTTAGTACTCAAAGCAATATTCAAGTTTTCCAGGGATTCCACCAACCAGTTAATTGTGTCATTGGCGTGAGTCTCATAGTGGTTAAATAAAATTGAAAACCTCTGTTCTAGATAGTTCTTGACTTGGCGACATAACAGCACAATCTTCAGTAGGATACCAATGGTGGGAGTAGTGCCTAGGTTACTGGTGAGGTCAGAAAAAACATAATGCCTTGGGTTTTGGGAACTCTCAACCACTAGGAAATTCAGCATTTTTTTGCAAGTCCCCTCTAACAAAGCCTGGTTTAGTTTCTCATGATCGTGCTGAGACAAGGTAGTTTGTAATTGCTTGTATAAACGCTGACTAAACTCGCCTCTAGTATATTTTGAGTCGATGGCAACAGTTAGGTATTCGTAAAACTCTTGTTTAAAAGCTCTAAAGCAGGGACTCAAGCGACTATAGGTGCGGAATTGCTCTGCCAAGTCCCGGTAGCTGTTATCGCCATCAATTTTACCTGTAAACTGTTTTAGGGCTAGATCCAGTTGGCGATCGCTCAACAGGGTTGGGTTTTTCACATAGGGAGAATTCTTGTACAACTTCTGATAGGTGATATAGCGGGATAAATCTAGTTCATACTGCCACTGTTGTTGCTCTCGTAGTAACCTAACTTTTTGTCGCTGCTCGTAGGTGCTATCCTGAGTCAGTAGACAATGTTCATACAGACAGGGATATCGATTTAGGAAAGTACTTAAAGGTTTGCTACCTGCGGGGCTGTCGTGTTCTTGCTTTTGATTGATTACTTGAGCTAAATGCCGCAGTGCCCGATACTGCTCAGTTTGCGGGAAACGACGCACTAACTCACGCAGGCGTTTAGTGGTTCGAGAGTGAGCTACTCTGACTGGATAAGTTTCAAAAAGAGCGATTAACTCAGGAATTGCGCTTTTAAGTCGAGGGTGCTGCCACCATCGGTTAATCAAGATATAGCAACTGCGGTTAAGAATAAATTGAAATTCCCTCTGGGCAAATTCAGAGTTGACAAGTTTGCCCAAAGTTCGCAATATTTGGGAGGGATAGTATTCGATCCCCTCAATAAACAGGAGGCGAAAGCGCTCGATGAGCATATCGGGGGACTCTACTTCAGCACATTGGTAAAGATGAGAGTACAGTGCCTTCTCCTCTAAAGTTGTCTGTCGATTATAGTAGTGTGACCAGGAATCCATGACAGCTAACACCCCTAGATCTCAAGGTATAGTATAAAGCCAGATGAACTTATGCACTCTAATATCTGACATAGATAGGTTTTTATGAGGTAAGCCTATATTTTACTCAATCGAAGTTGCTTAGTGTTGCTGTGTTCCCCATCCCAATTATTACCCCTCTTCCTTGCTCCCCCTCTCTTTAAAGATTTTTGTTAAGCTGCGGAGCGATCAAGTAATATAGCTCTCAGCCCTGCTGCCCTAGCGCCTTGATAGTCTTGTTGATAAGAATCACCAATGTGCCATGCCTCTTCAGGCTGACAGTGATGTTTTTGTAAGGCAGTGGCAAAAATTTGTGGTTCAGGCTTGGCGGCACCTGTAAGTGTAGAAATGGTAACGGAGGTGAAAAACTTATCGAGTTTGAGCTCTTTCAAGACTAAGTTCAGGCGTGAATCAAAATTAGAGATGATTCCTAATCCAATCCCAACAGCTTGCCACTTTTCCAAAGCTGGAATGACATCGGGATAGATGAACCAAGGTTGAGCTGTGGCGAACTGGTGGTATAGTTGGTCAAAAAAATCAGTAAAGTCGGCAAATTGCTCTAGAACACCTGCATCTTCAAAGGTTTTCAGGGCAACCATTCGCCACCATTCAAATTCTTGCTCAGGAATCTCGTCAGGATCTGCACCAGGAAAAACAGGAGGCTTGGCGGATGTAAAGGCTCTTAAAAAAGACTCATTGAGGCTAGCGTCTTTGACTTGGACACCATACTCGCGAGCAAACGTACCATAAATCTCGCCTACACTCCCCCGAACACCGAACAGTGTACCGACAGCATCGAGAAAAATAACTTTTGGTTTTTGCATTGTGACTTTATTGGATGCAGCACAAGAGGCTTCTTTGTTTATCCAAGGTAAAACTAGAGAATCGCTTAATACAGGGCGAATGTTAGCACTGTCTTTGGTTATGCTGTTGGAAATTATCGGTGAAGCGGCGTCTCGTGTATCTAGGGAAAAACAAGCACAAGTACCAGAAATCCCTTGGAGGCAAATTATTGGGATGAAAAATAGGGTATCACACCTCAAGCAAGAAAAACTAGTGCTGGATTGGCGCAATCGGCAGCAGTCAAGGGCAGCAGTCAAGTTGGCAATTGAGGAGGTTTTAGATCAACTGCCAGAAAGCTATTGCGCCGAAGTTTACTCCCGCAAGTGTAATGAAGTGTATGAACACATCTACGAGTCCTACTCAGGAGTAGGACACAGCATTTACTCCTTTCCAGAAATCAATTCAACTATTGGTTGAGCAATCCAATTCAAGCCGACTCTCAGTTGGTGCTCTAGGGTAGGCAGGCGATATAAATAGGCTAGACGCCTAGCTATATGAGCGATTGTACCATCAAGCTTTACTCCTAAACCAGTGAGAGTAGCGTTATCTATACCCAAAGTCATCATTTCTCCCAATTGCTGATAGCGGAAGGGAAGCAAAGGACGCCCAGTCAAAGAAGCCCAGATATTCCAGGCAGCATAATCTGCCTGCTGGAAGGCAGCTTGCGCTGTACTAGGAACTTTCTGCCCCCCTGCGTCTTGGCAATCGGCTAAATCTCCCAAGGCAAAGATTTCCGGATGATCAACAATTTGTAGAGTCGCTGTTGTTTTCAGCTGAAAGCGCTGGTTTTGCTTGAGTGGGAGTGAACTAATTACCGATGCTACTTTTGTTCCCACTGTCCACAACACTACATCAACAGGTATGGTATCTACCTGTCCTTTGTATAGCAAAGAAATCCTATCTGCACCTACAGACTCAACCTTAGTTTCCAAATCAATCCAGACATTTCGTTCATCCAAGGCTTTCTTGGCTGTAGTGCGGTTAAATTCAGCCGATGTTTTAAGAATCGAATCGCTAATTTCTATTAAGCGCAGCCTGCCCCGTTTACCCAAGCGCTCTGCTAGTTTACAAGCTAATTCTACACCACTATAACCAGCTCCTACTATCGCTACTCGGATTTTATCGGCATCAGACTCTTCTAAAACCCGCAGTCGTTCTTCCAGCCGATAGGCATCAGTTACAGTACGGAAAGGAATCCCATACTCGTCTACTCCCGGTGCCATATCAAGGGGCGTTTCTCCGCCGAGAGCCAATACTAGGCGATCATAAGCAAGTTCTTGACCATTTTGTAGCTGTACTCGCTGCTCTGTGACCTCAATTCCTGCCACTGCTGCTTGGGTGAAACGCACGCTCGTGTTTGCTAGCAGTTCTTCAAAAGGCGGGGCAATTTCCCAGGTGTGCAATTCGCCGGTGAGAAGTTCATAAAGTAACGGCGAAAACAGAAACCGATCATTACGATCAACTAGGGTGATTTGTGGTTGTTTATGCTTTTCCCAAGGTAGTTGGCTCAAGCGCAGGGCAGTATAAAGCCCCCCAAAGCCTCCACCGAGAATACAGATGTGGGTAGGTTGTTCTGTCATCGTTCAATTGGTGGACGTCCAAGTCGAGCAACTACTTTACAGGATAACAAGGCTGTATCAATCTTTACGATGCAGTTAAATTCAAATCAAATTGAATTAGTGCCTCAGCAAGTCTCCGAGATGTTCAGATTGAACTTAACTAAGTACATTTTAACAAATCTCAATTGTTCTCTCTTAACCTTTCCCCTTTCTCGATTCGATCCCCTTTCACTCCCAGCCCATTGCTGACATAAGTTGGCCAGTCTCGAAGATTCTTTGTCAGCACGATCAGCAACTTCAATACCTGTTAAATAATATCGTGAGAATTATTTGGATGATAGAGGCATTTTTGATCAATCTAATCCCCAAAAAAGACATAGATTACCTCTCAGAAGCTTTACCACTAAGGATTACTCTTGCTAAGATTAACTCTTTGATTAACATAAGTAACAGTATTTTTCGATACAATTTTTATTTTTTTAATTAAGTAAGGATTGCTGCTATCAAGCACAGCTAGCTAGCCTTATCAATTAACAGTATTTTTTGATACAAACTTTATTTATTCATTAAGTAACATAGCCCAAGTAAGCTAATTTTGACTTACAGACTGCAAGTTGAGTAAACTCAAAAAAAGATTGCTAATCATGAAGCAGCCTTTTAGTAATTTATCTGAGCTTGCAGTTAGGCAAACCAAAATCTAACCTTACAGATAATAAAAATTCTGGCAAGGTATTGCTGGTTAAGCCTTTAATCAAATAGCCCTGTGGCTGACTTCCTGCTTTTTGATCTAGGCATTTAGAGGGTTTGCCTTTAAGCGGAAGACAGCCAAACAGAGCCAATTTCCTATAAAACTCTGTCAATAGGAAATTCATTGAAGATGCTTGCACGTTCAGGGTGCATACGGAGTATAAGTGGCTACAAATGGTTATAAATACTACATGTTTTATAAAGAATAAATGTGGTGTTTTTTATTACTTGCGGCCTGATTTTTCCTCGCTACCAAAAACGTTTTTATCCGTTTCTCTTTTTGTTGTTAGGCAACGCACGAAGATTGTTTTATAGGAGGTTAACGAAGTGCGCGACGTTTTAAATCAACTCTATTCCCCAAGTCATGACTTACACCACTCCCACGAAGACATCACTGATGAGTATGATTTTATGCCAGTTTTTGATTGGCTAGAGGTAGAACAAAGCAAAAGTGTTGTTTTTATTGACTCAAAAGTTGAAGATTACGAGAGTCTCACGATTAGTGTCGAACCTAGCACAGAGGTAGTTGTTCTGAGCCCGACACAGGATGGGGTAGAGCAAATCAGTGAGTTTCTAGCAATTTGTAATGGACTTTCCAGCATCCACATAGTTTCTCACGGTGCTCCAGGACATTTACAACTGGGTTCGGCAATGCTAAGTCTGGCCGATTTAGAGCTAGATGCAGGGGTACACAATCGTGAAACTATTAAGCAGTGGGCAAATGCCCTTGCACCTGAAGCCGATATTCTCCTATACGGCTGCAATGTGGCTGCAGGTGAAACTGGTGCTGCTTTTGTGCAACGGCTGAGTGAGTTGACAGGAGCTAATATTGCTGCTTCCACCAGTAAGACAGGTAATGCGGCCAAAGGTGGCAACTGGGAATTAGAGTTTACTACTGGTGAGATTAATACACCACTAGCGTTTGAAGAGTCAGTTAGGGAGAATTACGAACACGTTATGGTAGTCCTTTATGATGGTGTAACTGCGGGTGCTGTACCTACTCCACTACCCCAACCATTACCTCCCACCAGTGGTTTTGGATTTAATAGTGTACCTACTACTTTTAATGCAGGTATTGCTGTTATTGAGCCTGTCTATCAAGGCATCAATAGTGATGTAGTACAAACTTTCGATCCAGTCGAGAACTTTACCAACTTCAACAGTAATGATTTTCTAGACAGTTATGGGGGCTACGGTCAGAATGACGTTACACTTGATCGTTCTACTGGATACACCCTCGGCTGGACAAAGCAAGTTGTTAGCTCAAGCTTAGGTGCAAGCGATGCCGGTTTGACTGTTTCTACTGTTAGCGATGACTTACAGGGCATCAGATTAGCTTTTTTGGAAGATCGAATCTTCGCTCAGGAGGTGGGCGCTGACAACGTCTCTTTCGTAGAAGTAGCAGGGGAATCTGTTGCCTTTGATACCACTGCTCTTACCGAGTATGATCTAGCAGTTCAAGGAGACAGCTATGTCTTGTTGGCCGATGGCAATGAGATTTTGACTGGTGATTTACGCGACTATAGCGCTTTTGAGATTACTATTGAGCCTGCTCCGGGACAATTTAGTGCATTTGTACCAGCTCTACCAGATACCTTAGAATCACCCAACTCAATTTCTATTGGTGACTTCACCACAGATGCAGGTTCAGAATTTAACTTGCTACAAGTCGAACTTGATGAAGGAGTTCCAGCACCGCCAGAACCTGCACCAACACCGGCACCTACACCAACACCGGCACCCACACCAGAACCTACCCCTACACCTACACCAGATCTTACCCCTACACCAGAACCTACACCTATACCCACGCCAGAACCTACACCTACACCCGCACCTGCACCAGAGCCTACGCCCACGCCAGAACCTACACCAGCACCAGAACCCGCACCTACACCAGCACCAGAGCCTACGCCCACGCCAGAACCTACACCAGCACCTACACCAGCACCTACACCAGCACCCGCACCCGCACCTGTACCAGAACCCACACCAGCACCCGCACCCGCACCTGTACCAGAACCCACACCAGCACCCGCACCCGCACCTGCACCAGCACCCGCACCTGCACCTGCACCAGAGCCATCACTGTTCCAAGAGATTCCTGGAGGAGCAGGAGAATTTATTGACTTGACAGGGTTATCCAACTTATTAGCTAGCGTTGAACTCGTTAGTAACTCGAGTTCTAACAATTTTGTCCAAATGTTCGAGGTAGATGATCCCATCACAGGAGAGATTAACGGTGTCTTGCCAGGGGATGATGATTATTTTGAAGCAGCCCTAGATGCTACCGTGTTTGAAACTTTCCTAGGAGCTGGTGAGACTGTAAGTATGGTGGAGATGCTGCCAGGCGGTGGATACCTATCGTCCTACATTATTAGTGAGGGCAACATTAAAGACATTCTAGTTAGTAATCCTGACAATGAGAGTGGAGGACCCAACTTCTACTTCGGTGCCCCTGATGCTAACCCAGGTGGAGTTGATCAGACACGCCTAATGGACGGCATATTGAAATATGAGGATGACTTCTTAGGAGGAGATCTTAGCTTTGATGATGTGAGTCTTCAGATTACTCCTATGTAAACTACTCTATGCCTAGAAGGCAGTGGCTTTTAGTTGCCCTGAACGGTTTGTATTGTGACTTCAGTACAAACCGTTCGACCCTCTGGGCTGGGGGTGAGCGAAAAAAGGTGTGGGGAAATAATTAAGCAGACGCGGAGACGCGGAGACGCGGAGAACTCAAATCCCACGCAAAATTTCGTTCACCCCTGGGTTGGTTTACCTGATTTTTGAGCAAAGCTCCGTCGCAGATACTTATTACGACTTTTATTTTGATTGTTGATTCTGCAATTTTTCAAAACCTCTGAAGAAAACTTTCTGTAAGAATAATGACACTCAAAAAAAATCCTTATTTAAAGCTGATAGAAATTCCCCCTGGATATCTCAACCTCATGGGTTATGTAGATCAATCAGAAGTGAATGGTCCTGGATGTCGCGCTGTAATCTGGGTGCAGGGATGCTTGCAGGAATGTCCTGGTTGTTTCAATCCCGACTCCTGGTCATTTGAAATCAATCAATTAATGGCAGTAGATACCTTGGTTGAGAAAATAACTAGTAATCCTCGCCATGAGGGCGTTACTTTTTCAGGAGGAGAACCTTTCTGGCAAGCTTCAGCTTTAGCCGACTTAGCTTGTAAAGTTAAAGCTAGAGGACTAAATGTGATGTCATTTACTGGATTTACCTTAGAGAAACTGCAATCTGAATATGCTCCTGCTGGTTCTCAGGATTTATTGGCTCAACTCGATATTTTAATTGATGGTCCTTATATTCAATCTTTAGCGATGAATTCTCCTGAATCTCCAGTTTCTTCCAACAATCAGCGAGTTCATGTCTTTAATTTGGCATTAAAAGACCGAATAACTTGGGCTAGTGACCAAACTGAAGTACACGTTCTTAAAGATGGCAGTCGCATTGTTACGGGCTACCTAGGGCAGCTACTTTTATCCGATTAGGGATTACCCATCCTCTAATTTGGTTGATTGTTCATTGCTTCAATGGCACTAAAGTTAAAGTGGGCATTTTTGCTGCTGTGCCTTAATTTTTTGCCCAAGAGCCATTGGTATTCCTAGGACAGCCTTGGCGTAGAGGCTCTCAAACTCGCGCTGAAAATGGGCGGCAACGGTAGGGTTGTTAATTATCAAAACTGTTTCATCATTATTAGTATTGGCTGCCCACGACCAGTTTTGAGAACCTGTAATTACCGTTTGCCCATCAATAATCGCAAATTTGTGATGCAAGAGATCACCCTTGGGTAACTGAGGCACGCCGATAGTAGTAATCGGGTTTTGCCAAGGATGGTTTCCCTGTTCATATTCGCATTCTTTGCTGAGAGCTACCCCCATTAAATCAAGTGCCTCAGAATAGTTGCGATAGGCAAAGCTTGAATCGATCAATGCTCGTATCTCAATACCTTGTTGATGGGATGTTTCTAAGATATTAGCAAGGCGCTGTTCTGAGAACACAAATAGGGCTAAGTCAATATTCTTGGTAGCTCTAGTTAGAGTTTTACCAATGAAACCATTACTGCTCTGATTCCAAGGTTGTGTCGCAGAAGTTGGAGAAAAATGCACAGAGATGCCAGTATTTCCCAGTTGGACTTGCTGCACTTGTCGCCACGGCTTGTTAATTCCAAACTTGCTGTCTGGTTTACCACCGGGGCCATCTCCCCACATTAGGTTAAATTCCTCGAGCAACAGATTAGCCAAATCTGAACTATCGATTTTTAAGAGATTGTTAGCATTACCGCGACTTTCAGCTGTCCTAAAGTCTCCATGTATACCACTAGTAGTGAAGTTGGCTGAGGTAACAATTGACAGGCGACCATCGATAACGAGAAACTTGTGATGCATCAAGCCGCTGCCTTTGGAACCGTCAGCTGTATCATCAATTATCGGTACCTTGGCATTGCGCAGGATTACCAGGGCATCAGCTTGATTAATTTCATCCTGACTCAGCTGAGTATTGCCGTTACTGTCTATGAGTTTTAACGCTTCACGGTAACGCTGTCGCTCTCTGGGCTTCAGTTTCGCTACATCAGTGACACTCAAATCACTCCAAGGGCGGCTATAGTTACTTTCCAAGATGACTCTCACCTTGACGCCAGCTTGATAACGCTCAACTAGGGCTTGGGCAATCTTGGGCAAACGCAATTCTTGAACTGCTACATCTACTGTTGATTGAGCCGAGGTGATTGCTGCTACAATCAACTGTTCTAAGTCGTCTCCTGAGCGAGTGAGTTGCCGATAAGGCTCTGTGTACTCGGTTGTCAAGGAATGATTAAAGTAAACTTGCACCAAAGGATCTTGAGGCAGGGGTGTTGGACGATACACCTCAGGCTCAATCTTTTGGCAAGCTGACAAGCCCAGCAGTATCAGCAAATTACTGTACAAACGCCATTGACAAATTTTCAAGTAAAGGCTTCTATCTTCTAGAATAACTGTTAAAATTTTCTCTAAAATTATTATCGCAATAATAATGTTTGATTACAAGTTTTATATTTTGCTCCTGTCGGTAGAAGTTTTGCTAGGACTAGATTCCGGTGTCACACCGATAAGCTATCACCCATTTAACTTGAATCTTTAGATAGAGGGGAGGGAGGGGGAGAGGTGAAGCGAGTTTTCCCCAAACAGTCGAAAGTACAATTTAGATACAAAGCAGCTTATCCTATTGGGTCTACTTTCTTGAGTTTGGAAAATACCGCTTTATAGTTCAAAAAATTGCCCCTGTTGAATTAACATAAACTATGGATGGATTTGTGATTGCCAACGGCCGGTCCTGAAAGGCTAATTGCCTCTGGCGCTGTCCTCAAAGGCTAATCGCCTCTGGCGCTGCCCCGAAAGGCTAATCGCAGCTTGTTTAGCCACCTAATTTTGGGGAAGTTCTCAAGATGTAGCAAGATTGTGGGGCTAGGGGGTTCAGCCCTTGCGGCTTTTTTATGTCGAGAAGAAGAAAAACATTTCCGTGTGGTCATAAAGGGTATGGCAGAGTTTGCCATCGATGCGATCAACAAAATAAAGTGATTGCAGAGAAAAAACAGCAAAAGCAGAGGTGGGAATCTACTTTTGATAGGGATCCCATTGATTTAAAAAATCTTCCGGCTCATGTAGTAGTTAAGGCTCGTTCGATCATTGCTGGCTTGGAGAGTCAGAAGAATTACAGGGATTTTAATGGCAAGCGTCTCCGCCACAATCGCTGGATTATAAGTATTCCCGTTACCCGCAACTATCGAATGATCTGCCGTGATTGCGGTAGTCTCTTAATACCAGAGGCTGTTTTGTCTCACGAACAATACAACGTGGATAAACCGGGTTGTTAGCCAACAGAAACTATATCCTGGAAGTAGAGACAGCCTCTTGCCTAAAAAAACATGCAAATTTATCTGGACTACAGCGCCACGACACCGCCGCGGCCAGAAGTAATAAAAATCATGCAAGAAGTCCTCACGCAAAATTGGGGCAATCCTTCCAGTCTACACGAGTGGGGACAGCGGACAGCAACAATTGTAGAACAGGCGAGAATGCAGGTTGCAGGGCTAATTAAAGCCTCTCCAGAGTCTATTATCTTTACGTCTGGAGGTACGGAGGCGGATAACCTGGCAATTTTGGGTGTGGCTCAAGCCTCAATTATACCTCAGCATATCATCATTTCTAGTGTTGAGCATTCAGCGGTAGCAGAACCAGTACGCTTATTGGAGCAGCGGGGCTGGAAGGTGACTAGGCTGCCAGTAGATGCTCAGGGGCGAGTTAATCCCAGTGATTTAGAGGATGCATTGCTGCCGAATACTGTTTTAGTTTCGGTAATTTATGGTCAAAGTGAAGTCGGCACCCTCCAACCGATCGCAAAACTGAGTGAAATTGCTCGTTCTCAAGGAGTCTTGTTTCACACTGATGCTGTGCAGGTTGCGGGGCGTCTGCCCATTGATCTCAGAGAGCTAAGAGTGGATTTGCTTTCTATGTCTAGTCACAAGATTTATGGTCCTCAGGGGGTAGGGGCGCTCTATGTCCGCAAAGGTGTTGAGTTAGTGCCGTTGTTGTCGGGCGGGGGGCAAGAAGCGCGTTTACGTTCTGGAACCCAAGCTGTACCAATGATTGCAGGTTTTGGAATGGCGGCAGAATTAGCAGCAATGGAGATAGTAAAGGAGACGCCTAGGTTAATTAAATTACGCGATCGCTTGTTCCAAAAGTTAGCTGATAGCATATACTTGAAGCCCACCGGTTCTTTAATTCACCGTTTGCCTCATCACGCTAGTTTTCGTGTTATTGGTGGTGGCAAAGTTACGGGCAAAACTCTGGTACGTCAACTTAATTTAGCAGGGATTGGTATTAGTGCTGGTTCAGCTTGCCATAGTGGAAAACTCAGTCCTAGTCCTATATTGTTGGCGATGGGATATTCTGATTCTGAGGCTTTGGGTGGTATTCGTTTGACTTTAGGAAAGGATACTAAAGAAGCTGATGTTGATTGGACGGCAATGGTACTTAAGCAAGTTTTAGAAAGGCTAATACCTAAGTTAGTAACCGTTGGTGATTGAAGGATAACCAGTCTTATTGATCATGGTTCACGGCTCATGGCTCATGGTACATGCTACGCCGATGCTGCGCAAACATGGTTCATAAGGTCTGTATCTGTTCCAACTGCCCAAGTATTCTTCAGAGATGAATCTCATTGAATCGGAATGGCATCAACTGAAGACTCATGAATTAACTGGTCGTATTTTTGAAGATGAATATGATTTGGCACTCTTACGTGATCTTTAAGAACAGGAGATCGGGTAGGTTGTTGTGTGGCTTTTGTGATAACGTAGGCTGTCGTTAAGAGCGTACGATCTGGTTAAGACAAAGTACAAGCAGACACATATTTTAGATATTGGACTTTAACAAATCCAATATTCAAGATATGATGTCTAATTGTATATGAACACCCATCAATTATGACCAATGTTAGCCATAAATACTTAGCTATTAATTAGTGTTCTTATTTATCGAAATTAATTTGGGTTAAATACCCCACTGTCTATACGGTGCATAAAATTGGTTGGGGTCAAATCCCCATCCAATTTGTCCCCGCGTCCCCGTGTCACCGTGTCCCCGCGTCTTTAATTGTCACCGAGATTGGTGGCTCTTTGAAAAGCTTACAGTTGAGTAAGCCATCTTTTGAGGATGAAACTTACTTACTTTTTTTGTTCAATATTCTTTGAGGTTAAATAAATTGTCTGGACAATTATCGAATCTACCGAGTACGCCATCTCCTAATCTTGCATCACCAGTGATGCGGCTTCACCAAATGATTACTGCCACTTGGGTGGCTCAGTCTATCTATGTAGCTGCATCTCTAGGTATTGCAGATTTACTCAAGGATAGACCCAAGAGTGTCGAGGCGTTAGCGCGAGAAACCTCCTCCCATGAGCAAAATCTTTATCGTGTCCTGAGAGCGCTTGCCAGCGTTGAGATTTTTGTAGAGGTTGCGCCTCGGGAATTTGCCTTGACCGAAATGGCGCAATATTTACGCAGTGATGTACCAGGAAGCCTGCGATACACTTCCATGATGCTCAGTGACTACTGGCATTGGAGTTCTTGGGGGGACATTCTCTATGTGATAAAAACTGGCGAACCACCGATGAAGCATCTACATAATGTAGATGAGACATTCGATTATCTCACCAAGAATCCAGAATCAGGTGAAATTTTTAACAATGCCATGACTGCTTGGTCAAAAATAGTTCATACAGCTGTTGTTGAGGCCTATGACTTCTCTGGGATAAAGCACATTGTGGATATTGCTGGAGGTCATGGTACTCTGATTGCTGCAATTTTGGCGGCAAATTCTCATCTGCAAGGGACGCTGTTTGATTTACCCCATGTGGTAGAGAATGCCGATCTGATCCTCATAAAAGAAGGCGTAGCTGATCGCTGCAACACATTGGGTGGTAGTTTTTTTGAGACCGTACCTGAAGGCGCAGACGCCTACATTATGTCGCATATTGTTCATGATTGGGGTGATGAGAATTGTATCCGATTCCTCAAAAATATTCATCAAAGTATCGCCAAAGAGGGCAAGTTACTGATTGTAGAAATGGTTGTTCCTCTTGCTAATGAGCCGCACTTTGGTAAGCTTATGGATATCTGCATGATGATTATGTATAGAGCAGGCAAGGAACGGACTGTAGACGAATATCATGAGTTACTGGCTGCTGCTGGTTTCAAGATGACTCGCATTATTCCAACTGCTTCTCCGATAAGTGTCATAGAAGCTGTCTGTGTTTAGTGCAGCTTAAATTTTCTCGGCTTTCCCGGATATGAGTTGAAATGTATAGCAAATAATACAAAATAAACCTCTTGGATCCTCTGAAAGCCTAATTTTGACCAGGGCTGTTTCATTAGACATCTCCAGAAATTAAGATTCAACAACCCTAGTACAAGAATTTTAGGTTAATTAATGGAGATGCCTATCTAATTCAAATAGATACCATGGTCTTAGTCCTATCCAAAAACGAAGTCATCAGCATTAAATTGGTTGAAAATAAAACCTGATACATTTGCTAGAGATATCTCCTTCTCTATACCATCTTCTGTAAACTTAGCAATAATGCTTGTACTTCTGAAATCTCCGAAGGCTGGCAAAAACTCTAGGTCATCAAAGGAGGAAACGATTTCCTCTATACCAAGAATAAAAATCTTGTCGATACCCTGTTCAAAGTCCATAATTGTGTTCCTCGTATCCACCAAATCTGGTAAGGATAGACCATCTGGCAACAGAGAATTTACCTCTTCTGAATATTGAACCTCAACTACATTAGGTAAACTACCATTAATAATCCGAAACTGGTCTGCACCAGAACCTCCATAAAGAAGGTTATTGCCGCCATGATTAATGTAGAGGATGTCATCTCCTTCATTCCCAACCAGTTGACCATTGCTGCCTGCAATGAGAAGATCATTACCATTGCCACCATCAAGGAGGTTATGACTACCCTGATCAAGTCCTGGTTGACTATCACCGAAAGAAGCATCAAGGAGGTCATCTCCATCGCCGCCAAAGGCACGATCTTCAAAATTGACTAAGATTTCATCATTGCCATCTTCCCCATAAAGTCGATTTCTACCTTGACCTGTAGAAGCATCAAGAAGATCATTGCCCTCTCCGCCAAACAAGCGGTCTTCCCTAATCGCGAAGAGTTCATCATTACCATCTCCACCGTAGATTCGACGGCGACTCTCTAACTCTTGTACTGACAAATCATTGAAGAAGTTAGCATCATCGTCAAGGAAGACAAGCTCGTTAGGCAATATACCATCACTGGGGTTTAAGGGTGAGGGGAAGATCTCGTTACTTCCTATCTCTGATTCTTCCTGGTTGACTACTGTAATTGCTAGCGACTCTACTGTTTCATCTCCAAAATTAGCGATTGAATACTCGTTCCCTGGTGCAATATAAACAAAAGTATCTTCCTCTGCAACTCTAATTTCATCTCCAATTTTGACCGATAATTTTCCTTCTTCTACATAGAAAAGTTGATGGTCATCACTTACAACCGAATCGGGGAAATTATCAGCATCAGTAGTGCGAGCAATTTGACCCCGAATCTCGCCATTGGGATTTCCTTCAGTGTGGATTTGTAAGTAGAAGTTGCTTTCTGTACCCGGTACACCGCCAGCAAAAAACTCAATCAAATTTTCGGGAATCTCTTTCTCGGTATGATTCCAGGTGCCGCTAAGGGTAGTAGAACCATCTTCATTGAAAGTGATACTTAGGTCATGTTCATGCTGTTGGTTCGGATCGACAATATTAAATGTGTGGGAACCATTATTACCTCGTTGACCAGAATGAATGTGGATAGCGGTAACATCGTCATTATTATTAAGTGTTTGGGGAGTACCACTATCTACCAATTCTCCAAAATCAAGACCAGTTACTGTCAATTCATAGTTAATCTCATCTCTAGGATTGAGTTCCAAAGTTAAAAAGCCAGTTGCTAGTGATGATGTTGGTTCTACTACTTGGCCTCCTTCTAAGTTAGCTTGGGTGAAGGTATCAAAAGTCTCAGGGTCTTGCTGATCCAAGGAAAACTGGTTGTATGAAAATTCATTTCCTGATTCTTCTAGGGTGAGCAAAGAAGTGTATTCGATCCCAAAAGGACCAGTAAAATTAGGTCGCGTCGGCAGTCCTGCTTGATTGCCAGTTGTCCAGATGCTAAAACCATCAAGCTCTGACAGTGCCAAAGCTTCTTGTACTACCTCTTTTTCTACTTCTTCTGGAAGCACTATGACATAATCAAGAGCATCTTCAGGAGCTTGATAGTCTGGATCTAGACCTAGTCCTACAAATAAGAAGCCAGCGTTGATGCGTGCTCCAAACTTAACCATACTTATCAGGTCTATAAAACCTGAATCTGTAGAATCAGCAAAACCAGGTATCGGTTGCTGCCGGTCTATTACTTGGTTACCGGCAACTTCAAATAAGAGGTCCAGCGCTCCAGGAGTAGTCATTGAAAGAGCTCTTGCCCCTGGAGTTATTCCCGATATTGATGCCGTTGAGTCAAGATTAAAAAAGCCGTGGGTTCTATCTCTAGGACCAAAAACCACCGTATCTTCAGGCAGCGATAAACTAAGCTCTCCCTGATTACCTAAGTTAAATTGAAGTTCTCCGTCAACTACTCGCCAGATTTCATGTTCAAAGAAGTGGGCGTGTGCTGGTGGACCACCACCAACTGGAATAAAGAAATCGATAACATTGAAATCAAAGTTAGTCTCTTGTGTTGTTGCCAAGATTGTGTACCTGTCACCAGCAACGTGAAATGCTGGCCGCTCTGGATCATCCTGTGTTACAACTAGGTAGTTTTCAATCACTTCAGTTTGCTGAAATGAACCTGATGGGATGACTCTTCTATTAGGTTGAGGGTGTGCCATGTTAAATAAACCTCTGTTGTTACTAGATTTCTAAGAGTGTGTTTGAAAAGTTTGCGAAGTGAAACGAGATTAACTTAGTAATCCTTAAGCATGAGTTGCTATTCCTCCTATGTGTAAGTTTTTTTACCTTGACTTGCTTAGTGGATACTTCAATTTTTTACAGCGATTTCTGAAAAAAATAAATGAGTAAATTTATCGACAAAGCAGCAAGATCAATAACCTCGACTGGAAAACTCTGATCAGAGAGTAAAGCTTATTCACGATTACAAAGTCTGTTTCGCTTCGCGATCCTTCACTTATGCAGAAAAAATATTGCTGTTGCTTAACATATAGCTCAATATCAAACTGCAATTGAGTTTAAAATAAATAGATAAGCTGAATTAAGCCAAATTGACCTCTCCTCCCGTTAAAACGATGAGGATTCAAACGGTTGCGGAGCGCATTAAAATGACGCTCCTCTACTCGGTTTCCCTTTTACAGAGCCATGGGATTAAGTTATGCAGTAAATAAGGAAATTGTCAACTCAATAGATTTTAAATTTTATGCTGCCTGTGCGTAAGGTTTTGCATCACGACCATGAGGCGCAGTGAAATCAATCTCAGGACCAATTGGTACAACTTGGGTTGGATTTATTGAGACTTGGCTCTGGTAATAGTGGCCCTTGATATGCTGGAAATTTACAGTCTCAGCAACCTTAGGCATCTGATAGAGTTCGCGAACATACGCCCACAGGTTTGAGTAATCAACTAGCTGCCGCTTGTTGCATTTGAAGTGTCCCACATAGACAGAATCAAAGCGAACTAAGGTTGTGAATAGTCGCCAGTCAGCTTCAGTAATCTGTTCTCCAGTTAGATAGCGACGTTGTGAGAGTCGATCCTCAAGCCAGTCAAGGGTCTCAAATAGGGGGTGAAACCCTTGTTCGTAAGCCTCCTGAGTCGTGGCAAAGCCAGCTTTGTAAACCCCGTTATTTACGGTATTATAGATGCGGTTGTTCACAGCATCAATCTCATCGCGTAGTGCCTCAGGATAATAGTCCCCGGGAAGCGCTCCGACACTATCAAAAGAACTATTGAACATGCGGATGATTTCCGATGATTCGTTGTTGACGATAGTGCCATTTTTCTTATCCCATAGTACTGGTACGGTTACGCGACCAGTATAGGTTGGCTCCGTCTTAATGTAGAGTTCACGCAAAAACTGGGCGTGGTTCACGGTATCGGGGATAACGCCTTCGCCACTTTGAAAAGTCCAGCCCTCTTCCCGCATTAGCCAATGGACGATGGAAACAGGAATAATTTCTTCCAAACCCTTAAGCGCTCTAAAGATCAGGGTACGGTGAGCCCAAGGACAGGCATAGGAGACATAAAGATGGTACCGCCCTGGTTCAGCTTTAAAGCCAGCCTTTCCAGATGAGCCTGCACTACCATCGGCAGTTACCCAGTTCCGAAACTGCGCTCCCTGCCGCATAAAATGACCCTTTGTCTTTTCTGTGTCATACCAATAATCATGCCAGACACCGTCAATCAAAAGTCCCATGTTTTTTCCCTTTAATTCACAATTAAAAATAGCAATCAGAAGCGCCCAGCCCAGAAATCTTGGAAAGCTTGCATAACCTCAGCCCTTGTATTCATAACAAACGGACCACCATGAGCAATCGGCTCATTGAGAGGTTTACCAGCAATCAACAGAAATTTTGCACCTGTATCCTTGCTAGTAACATGAACGTGATTGCCTGCACCGAGAACTGCTAAAGTTCCTGCTTCAACAACTTTGTCCCTCCCAAAACTACCACCTGAAATCACAACACTACCTTCATAAACGCTAATAAAGCTGTTGTGAGTTGGTGGTAATGCTTCCACAAATGAGCCTCTCGGTCTAACAGCAACATCGAAATAGATTGGTTCTGTGGGCACATTTTTAATTGGACCGATAGTACCGGTGCTAGTCTCACCAGCTATAACCCTTACTTCAGAGCCGTCGAGACCATATTCTACCGGAATCTGTGCAGCTGAGAACTCTTGGTATTGGGGTTGTCTCATCTTTTGAGCAGCTGGTAGATTCACCCAGAGTTGAAAAGCTGATAGCAGCCCATTGTGTTGCTCAGGCATCTCGGAATGAATTATGCCTCGCCCTGCTGTCATCCATTGCACCCCACCAGCCTCAATCACGCCATTGTTTCCCCTATTATCCTGATGACGTACGCGCCCAGCTAGAACATAGGTGACTGTCTCGAAACCCCGGTGAGGATGCTCTGGAAACCCTCCTAAATAATCACGGGGTTCATCGGAATCGAAGGCGTCGAGCAAAAGAAATGGGTCGAGCATAGACAAAGTTGACGAACCAATGAACCGCCTCAACTTGACTCCATCACCATCCGAGGTCAGTAGCCCTTGGACACTCAAAACCACCGGACGAGTACAACTAGTATCGGCACCCTTTTGAGTTTTGAGAGCTTTCTCTACAGCCATAACTTAAATCCTTAAACTTCAAATGCGAACTCTATAACTTATAGGTTTCACCAAATGCACCCAGTAATGGCGACTCTAAGCATTCTTGAAAGTCTCTCGGGATAATAGATAATAGTTGATGTCTAATTGACTCAGGAGCAAATTCAGTTTATAAGGCTTGGAATTCTGTGATCAGGGTATCGATTTGCCTGTATATCGCAGCAATTTTTCCCTCACCGCCTTTGATGAGACCATCAGCAGCAATAATCTCTACATCGTGAATGCCCATGAAACCAAGAATGTGCCGCAAGTAATCGGACATATAATCGAGTGGTCCGAAAAGCTTTGTACCAGCAGTCGTAGCTAAGATATAGGTTTTCTTATCTGACAAAAGTCCTTTAGGACCATTCTCGGTATAACGGAAGGTAAGGCGGGAACGGACAACTAAATCCAAGTAGGCTTTAAGCGTAGCAGGAATCGTGAAATTGTACATCGGCACGCCTATGACTAGAATATCAGTAACTTTCAGTTCCTCGACTAATTCGTCAGATATTTGAAGAAGCTCCTTTTGATTGCTCGTGCGCTTCTCTTCTGGAGTATTGTAGGCAATGATCATCTCCTCATCGAGATATGGCAATCCTTGAGCAAGGTCACGTGTAATCACCCTTGCATCTGGATAGAGTCGCTGAAGATGGTCGATTAGGTAATCGGTAAGCTGACGGCTCATCGATTGGTGATAACGCCCACTGGCATCAATCCTGAGAAGATTTGGTGTAATCATGGTGTTGGGTTCTGCAGTGATGACATTGCCTCCCCTTTCACCCTTCCACAACTGCTTCACAGCTCAGTCCAACCTCCATCAACTACCAATTCTTCTCCGAGCACAAAGGATGAATCGTCACTAGCTAAGAACAGTACTGCCTTGGCGATTTCTTCGGGATTACCGAATCGCTTCATTGGGATCTGCTGCTGAAGCTGCCCTGCAAACTCATTGAGATGCTCCTGTGGTACACCCAGTTTTCCGTAGATTGGAGTCATCACAGGACCAGGACTAACTGCATTTACCCTAATACCACGCTCAATCAGCTCTGCACTAAGCGTCCGTGCCAGTGAACGCAGCGCTGCTTTAGAGGCTGCATAGATGCTAGAATTTGCCATCCCCATCTGGTTATTGACTGAGGTATTGAGAACAATGCTGCCTTGATTGTGCATAATCGTGGCTGCCTTCTGGATAGTAAGAAAGGCACCTTTGAAGTTAATGCTCATAACCTCATCAATGAGTTCTTCACTAGCATCAATCATCGGTCCGAGTTTAGCGATACCTGCATTGACGAAAAGCACGTCAAGACTACCAAAATGAGATTCGATCTTGCTTACCATGGTTTCGATATCAGCCAGTGAGCGGACATCGACGCGAATGGCAAGCGTCTCACTCCCCAATTCCTGAGCAGCTTGATTGAGGCGCTCTTGATTCTGTCCGGTAATCACGAGGCGCGCTCCTTCTTTGTGAAAGAGTTTAGCTGTCGCTAGACCGATACCACTCGTAGCGCCAGTAATTAGTGCTGTTTTACCCTCTAGTCTTGACATGATGATTGTCCTTTTAGCTTACAAAACAGGATATTATTTCCTGCTATTGTCACAATCCAATTTTATTAAGGAAGCAATCATAAGTCAAATAGTTTAATTTTATAAAACAATAGTTTTTTTATATTAATTCGTTTTCGTATATCACTATTAAAGTAATATCCAATCAATACATAAAATTTTAATCTTGTTAATTCTCTGAGAGCATAATTGCACTTAACTTAATCTTTATTTTAACTAAAAAACACCCATTTAGTTAATAATTATTAAAATTATAAGAATAAACTATTTGACTTTTTTTATGTGAAGTAATTAAACTTTTTTTGAGTTAAGTTAACCGTCAGTTTTTGTAGATTTTAAAATACACAATCACTGACAATACTAGCATTTTTTCTGAGGTTTTTTATGACACTTAATGGTTCAGGGCAATATGAATCGTTCGACGCAATTGTTATTGGTGGAGGTCCAGCTGGGTCAAGTGCGGCTTATAAACTAGCATCAGAAGGTCGCTCAGTCCTGTTATTAGAAAAAGCCAATTTTCCCCGATTTCATATCGGCGAATCTATGGTTCCTTACCTATCTAGACTGCTGGAGATGATGGGCGTCTCTGAAAAAGTTCAGGAAGCTCATTTCGTGCGGAAGTCTGGAGTTGAATTCTTTGCTACACACAACGATGACCTGAGGCGGCAGAACTTCAGCAACTTAGCAGAAGGGCAAAGCAAGCGTACATACAACCTTAATCGCGCCCGTTTTGACAAAGTCTTACTTGACCATGCTAGGGATACAGGTGCTAAAGTACTACAGCAAGCAGATGTTAAGAAGATTTTATTCGATGGCGAAAGAGTTGCTGGAGTCGAATATCAATATCAAGGTCAAAGGCATGAAGCCAGAGCTCCTTATGTAGTAGATGCTAGTGGTCGGGCTGGGTTAATTTCCAAGCATTTCAACCACAGAATCATGAATCACAAACTGGAAAATGTTGCTGTCTATCAGCACTTTACAGATGTGGTTCCAGAAAACAATCCAGGTGTTCAAGGAGATGTAATTTTCAGCTCACATAAAGAAGGTTGGCTCTGGGGTATTCCCATTGAAGCAGACGTGTTCAGCGTTGGAGCTGTCATGCCCTTAAGTTTGCTCAAACAGAGCAATCCGAAAGACATGTTTAAAAAGCATACAGACCGGGCTCCCCGCATCAAACAGGCTATAGAAGGCGCAACTCCAACCTTTGAGAACCCGAAAGTAGAACTGGATTTTTGTTACTATACAGAGCAATTTGCCGGTCCTGGATATTTTATGGTTGGCGATGCTGCCTGCTTCGTAGATCCTCTATTTTCTGGAGGAGTTTTTCTCAGTATGACCTGTGGAATGAAAGCAGCTGAGGCAATTCTCGACATTTCCAAGGGCAAGGATGAACAGGAAGCATATAAGCACTTTGACAACTTCTGCAAGACAGGTTACGACTCTTACTTCCGAGTGGTCTACGCTTTCTACTACGAGTTCGACAGAGACATGAATCGCATGGGTCTAGAGCTACCAGGCGGTTTCCGCTTTGTACTACAGACCTTTGCTGGGGATTTCTGGGCTGATCAAGACCAGCCTGTCATGGAGTACCTCCGTTCTAAAGAAGAATGGGCAACTTTCAAGAAGCCTTTTGATATGGTTTATGATTGCCCCATCTATCCAGATAATCACTATAGAGCCGCAGATCTAGCTAACCTTACCCCTGTAGATGATTTCCTACAATCACTTCCTACGGATGCGAAAGTAGAGGATAAAGTTCTGGTAGGAGTTGGAAGTCGGCAATCAGGAATCGGGAGTTTTGGAAAAAACTTTTCCCAAGGTCTAATCAATTTGTTTGGGTTTGTTAAATAGATTGAGTTAATTCAAGCTTATTGATGGTGGGGATTTCTAAGCTTACCGATTAATTTGACCTCAAAACTATAATCAGCAGGACTTTGGTGAATTAAAGATTTAATTTTTGCCAAAGTCCTGTAATCCAGAACGAAATTATCCTAAATGCGTGGTTCATTAGCAATAACTACTCGGCATTTATTAAAGCTGTTTTCCTTATTTTGAGGTTATATGGTAATCTGAAGCACTGATGTAATTCTAAGACATGCATGCTTAGTTTAGCTGACCCAGAGGAAGATAGCTTTTATCAATTGCTGTAGATTCGTATTCTGGCAATTTCAATCCTTGATCAGAGCAAACTTTCTAAGAAATCAAGACATTCAACTACATGAGAAAAAGCATGCTTCAGAAACAACAAAATTGGCAAACAGAACCAAGCACAATCAAAAAAATACTTAAATTTATTGATAAAATGCTTTGCCTGACTAACAAGAATTTGCTTTCTCAACGCTTTATTCGTGTTAGTTTGCTATCTGCTGTGGTTGTTTGGATTCTATGGTTAACTTTAGTCGGTCCAAGTACAGCATTTTCGATTATGAGTGCTAACTGGGAAGCTGCTTTAACTATGGTTTTTGGCTCCATGGTTGCTGGTGGCACCAGTATGGGTGGGGGAGCAGTTGCCTTTCCAGTTTTTACTAAGGTGCTTCACGTACCGCCACACGAGGCTAAGGTATTCTCTTTAGCTATTCAAACTATTGGTATGACTGCAGCTTCATTGACCATTGTGGCTATGGGTACTAAAGTTGAGTGGCGGTTCATTCGTTGGGCAAGTTTGGGAGGTATCCCAGGGATTATCATTGGCTCAGTCTTGTTAGCTCCCATTTTACCTCCAACTGTAGTCAAGTTTTCTTTCACGATGATGGTCACTAGCTTTGCTGTGATTTTGTTGGTATTAAATCGAACTGGGAGAAAACGAAATTTTGCTATTCCTTCTTGGGGAAAACGAGAACGAAAAATTGCACTGGCAGTGGGACTATTCGGGGGCATGATTAGCGGTTTAGTTGGCAGTGGTATGGATATTTTTGCTTTTTCTGTATTGGTTGTGTTATTTGGCCTGTCAGAAAAGATTAGTACGCCTACTTCTGTCATTTTGATGGCTATTAATGCCGTCGTGGGCTTTATTCTGCACAAATATTTCGTGGGTGACTTTGTTGAACCTGTGCTTAGTTATTGGCTAGCAGCTGTACCTGTGGTTGTAGTCGGTGCACCTGCAGGTGCGATTATATTCAGCTTATTTAAGCGGAAAACGGTTGTCAAAATACTCCTGGGGTTGATTTTAATAGAACTAGTTAGTTCCATGCTGCTTATCCCTATAAACACCACGGTAATCTATTCCTCTTTATTTGTGTTTGTCCTCTTCTCCTCAATTTACTACTGGATGTATCAAAGCAACACATATACTAGAAAAAGACCGACCATTCGTTTTACTAGAATTTAATTAAAAAAACAACAATTTCCTGAGGAGTTTAACTGTCAAATACTCCACTTTTATCCCCAAGTTTAATGTCACAAGGTTTCAGAAAAATCAGTATTCCCTAGTCTGACTTCTTCAAACTTCGCATTGCTTAAATTCGCACCTCTGAAAGAGGTTCTACAGGCAGCTCTAATTTCTTTAAAACTCACAGTAAAAGCTCTCAGGGTAAGGATAATCTGACTGAGAGCAACAATGCTCCAGAGTACTCCCCAACTTACTTTGTGTACACTCAAAAACGCACTTGATGTCCCTACCGCTAAGAATGTAAAGCCATAGGCTGCAATTGCCCCCGCTACGGCTATCGCCACGACGACAAATCTACCTCTGGCTTTCTCACTAGCTAAAATTCCAACTACAGCGGCAATTATCGCCGCTGTAGTTGCTACTTGTGGATTATTGTTGGTTGTACTGCCGCCATAAAAAAAACCCAGCAAAGCTCCAGATGCCGCAGCAGAAACTGCTGTAACCATACGCCCAAGCATTGATTGAGTCTTCATTAAGCCCCTAACTCCGGCACTAACCCCAGCTAGAGCTAAAATTATGTATAAAGCGATCGCATAAGCCAAGGTTGATTCTTGCGGGGTAACTCCCAAGATACCGAAGATCATTAAACTAATAGCATGGGCATCTAATAACGTAATTCCAACAGCTACCGCTACAGCAGTAACTAGTTTTAGTTTGGTTTGACCGATTCTGACTCGCTCAAAATTGGCCCCCTGCAATTGGGCATAACTAAAATCACAACCGCGAAGATCACAACTGATGAAATTGGCACCTTTTAAGTTCTGACCATAGAAAGAGCGATTACGCAAGTCCTGGTTAGCAAAGTTAACAGGGGATGAATCGGTCATAACTAAGTATAGGAAATAGTTGCTAATAATTCTGACTCTGGAGCAGGCTGATTGCCAACTTACTAGTCTTAGCTATAAATTATAATTGTTATTGAGCCAGAGGCAATTACTGTCGCACAAATCTAGCAATGAAGCATCGATACCAAGTGTATAGCAAGCGATTGGGTCTAGGTGTGGTTACTGTTCTATTTTTACTGCCACTAATACTCTACAGCAGGCTATTTTTCCTACGTCCCCCCTCAACCAACCAACAACGAGTTTTGTTTGACGGCATTGTTTATCAACGTCAGGTTCACTCAACACCGCGCCCTCAGATTATTCATCTGATTGCAGTTGACTTGACAAAGCCAGGAGTAAGGGTACTAGTCACGCCAGCTAAAACAACTCTTGAACACGAACAATCCCAAGCACGAACCACCTCAGAATTTGTTAGGGAGTTCCAGGTACAGTTGGCAATGAATGCTAACTTCTTCTATCCCTTCCGGGAAAATTCCCCCTGGGACTATTATCCTCACAGTGGCGATGGCGTTAACTTAGTCGGACAAGCAATTTCCAACGGAGATCAATATTCTTCTGCAGAGGCAAGCTGGCCTGTCTTGTGCTTTGTGAACAACAATCGCGCTCAAATCTTGGAGAGTGGAGATTGTCCTCAAGGGACTCAGATGGCAATTGCCGGAAATCAGATTTTACTCAAGGATGGCATTCCTGTAAAATTAGCCCAAAGCTCAGCGAAAGATAAACCTTATGCGCGTGCTGCAGTGGCCCTCAACGAAGAGGGGCATAAACTGTGGTTGATTGTAGTCGATGGCAAGCAGCCGTTCTACAGTGAGGGAGTGACGATGCTTGAGTTAACAGAGATTGTCAGAGAACTAGGTGCTCATACAGCTCTCAACCTTGATGGTGGTGGTTCAAGCACACTGGTAATGGCAACTTCTAATGGCTCAACCTTATTAAATTCTCCTATTCAAAACAAATTGCCAATGAATGAGCGTCCTATTGCCAACCATTTAGGATTTTACGCTAACGCTTACCAAGCACCTACAATTCCTCTAAGTAGCTCAAAAGGTCTGCCATCTCCTGAGGGCTAGGTTGGAATTTTGGCATTGGCGGTGTGTTGCCGTCTGTTACTTGATGAATAAGATCAATCTTGGACTTACGTTTAGAGATACCTGTCAAGCTTGGTCCAACTTTACCATGTCCTTGTAAGCCATGACAGTCAGAACAGTTGATTTGGAACATAGCATGGCCTTGCTCTGAATTTCCCTTGAGCGACAAGACACTTTTTACATAGGGGTCTGAAACCCGAAGCAGGTGACAGCCTAGGATTCCTGTAGAAATAACCAGCATCATCACGATTACCATCAAGGTAATCTGACGAACTATAACTTCGGGTTGGGCAAGCTGGTTATCCAAGGGGGCTCGTGTCAAGTTAGGAATTTCCACAGTGCTTTTAGTTAATTTAGAGCAGATCACTCAACTGATTGAGTGATCTAAGTGGCTGTTAGCTCTTTTAGCTAGAAGCCTAAACTGTAACCGTAGGGTCAGTGTGCGGCTCACTCACCATAATTGTTTCTCGAAAAGTATTTCGATTAATAAACCTAGCTTAAATTTTATGGATTAATAAGGCAAGTTGTGACCGGTCTCATCCTTGAGTCTCTGCAAGGCAACACAACTCTCTTGTCTGTAGCCACCAGAGAGCTAGTAGGATGAGAAAAAGGTAAAAAAACTTATTGAGGAGACAAACGTGGTTGAACCGCTGCTTGTAGGAATCGTACTTGGCTTAGTTCCTGTTACCCTTGCTGGTCTATTTGTCGCTGCTTACATGCAGTACAAGCGGGGCAGCCAACTGGGAGGTTAACTAAGAGAGAGGGAGACAAGAGAGTTTGGCAAGAGAGGGGAGAGGGGGAACATAAGGGGGATTTTTGTATACAGATTCCTCCCCCCTTCCCAGCTCCCACACACGGGTGAGCGAAAAAAGGCGTGGGGCAAGGAGTAAGCAGACGCCCAGACGCGGAGATGCCCAGACGCCCAGACGCCCAGACGCGGAGAATTCAAATCCCACGCAAAATTTCTTCACCCCCCACAAACTACCCCCTCCCTCTTCAAGCCTCTCAAACTTTCCTATCCTTCTTCCTCCTTTTGCCCTGACGAGAAGGAAAATGGCAATTGGGTTTTCATAACCTTCTGTCTTCTGCCTTTGTTGAGAACAAACAAAAGAAGAACTTCGAGGGAGAGTGACGCATTCAGTTTTAACGCCAGCAGAGATCAATTTATTGCTCAAACTCTGCTGTAGAAGGTCAAGGCAGTGTTGCCATAAACCTTTTGGCGGCAGATTTCAAGTTGGGGAACCTCTTGCATCCTCCAGTGTTTGGTGCTATGCTCTACAGCTATTTCCCCATCCTCCCCTAGTAGCTGATAGTTAGCGATCGCTTCTAATACGGGTTGGTATAAGTCACTAGCGTAAGGGGGATCGAAGTAAATTAGATCAAACTTTTGACCATTAAGGTCTTTGATTCGCCCTAGGACATCTCCCCGCAACACCTTAAATTTTTGTTCGGTCTCGGCAAGCTGTTGCCAGTTCTGCCGAATTGTAATACACGCCTTTGACCATTTGTCAATACCTACCACATCCGAAGCTCCCCGACACAAGGCTTCAGCTCCCATGGAGCCATTGCCAGCACATAAATCAAGCCATCGGCAGCCTGAAATTTTATCTCGCCAAATATTAAATACTGCTTCTCGCACCCGTGCTGGTGTTGGACGGATGGTTTGACCTGAGAGAGTTTTTAACTGGCGATTGCCGTAAATTCTCATCTCAAGTTCGGTTTAAGCTGTTGTGCATTAAAAATGCACAACAGCAAGGCAGGAGGCAGAAGGCAGGAGGCAGAAGGTACAAGAGTTTGGGTCATTAACTATAGCAGGAGGCAGGAGGCTCCAGGGCCCGATGCTGGAGGAAAAGCCAATTTCTATCTGAGTTTGGGACTTTTTTAATGTCTTAACCGCCTTGGCGATTGCTATTATTTTAAATAAATATATGATTTAAATGCGTAACAGCTTAATAGAATTGAGTTTTTGTTCATGGTTCATGGCTCATGGTACGCGCTCCGCACATGCTGCGCAAACATTGGGTTTGTATTCGACAGTTGTGATATACATTCCCAATGAACAATCAACAATGAACTATGAACATTAAAGGTTAAACTAGTATTTGTGCCTTGACTTGGGAAACGAAATTAGATAATATTTGCAAACCAGTAGTAGAAGACTTCTCTGGGTGAAACTGTAAAGCCATTAAGTTATTCTGGGCGATTGCAGCTGTTACTGTCTGAGAACCGTGGGTGACTGTTGCTGCCCTGATGTCGGGATCAACTGGGTCAACGTAGTAGGAATGAACGAAATATACTTGCCGATTGCTAGATAAGTGCTGCAAAAGTGGAGAGTGTGGTTGAGTCAACTCTAACTGGTTCCAACCCATGTGGGGAATGGTGAGTCCAGGTTCAGAAAGGAATCGGCGTACAGTACCAGCAACAATCCCTAATCCTGGTTCCTTGCCTTCTTCACTAGCTTCAAACAAAATCTGTAGTCCCAAGCAAATGCCAAGGAAGGGTTTGCCACTGGCAATGGCTTGTTTGATAGGTTCTTCTAGTTGGCGCGTACGCAAATGTTGCACCGCTGGGTCAAAAGAACCAACTCCGGGTAGTACTACAGCATCTGCCCGTTCAATCTCTGCTGGCGAATCAGTAACTTTAGTGGTGGCGCCAGCTTTCTCTAAACCTTTGCAGGCAGAGTGCAGGTTTCCCATATCGTAGTCTACAACAGCAATAATTGGCATTGAAGCTGCTTCCCCTTATTTTACACTATATGATGCCCCGTCTTTATTGTAAGTTGCTGCTCATCCTAACATGCACAACCAAATTCTTCTGACGTCTTTTGACACCTGGCTACCTGATCAGGTATCTAACTCCTCAGATGATTTATTGGGGAAAATTTCCCAGTTAGAGGATTTTCCAGTTTCTTTAAGCTTCTTGAGAAAGCTACCAGTTGATATTGCCCAAGCCAGTAGTCGAGTAATTAGCAAAATTGAAGAACTGCAACCTGAGGCAATTATTTGTTGTGGTCTGGCTCGGAAGCGTTTAAAATTAACGGTTGAATCTGGTGCTACTTGTGGAGATGCCTTAATTCAAACTGCGCTAGATTTAAACAAATTGTTAGCTCAATCAGCTGGGACAGAGATTAGCCATGATGCTGGTAAGTTTGTCTGTGAGGGACTTTATTACCAAGTCTTAAAGTATCTGCGAGAGCATAAGTGTAACAAGTACTGTATCTTTGTTCACGTACCACCTCTGAGTGCAACTAATTTGTCTGAAATTATGGCAGATTTCAGTTTGATTATCCAGAGAGTTGCATCTTTTGCCAAGATTCAACAGGCATCTTGAGTTTAGCGGATTTTTAAGTAGTGAATTACTGGTTGATGAAATCGGAACCAAAAGTCTATAGTCTTACTGATCTTGAACAAGAACAAGAAACAATTTGGGACGGGGTTAGGAACTTTCAGGCTCGCAATTTTTTGCGCAAAATGAATGAAGGAGACTGGGCATTTTTTTATCATTCTAATACTAAAATTCCTGGTATTGTAGGGTTGACAAGCATTACTAAAACTGGTATTACTGACCCAACTCAATTTGATCCAAACAGCCAGTACTATGACCCAAAATCCACTGTAGAATCACCTCGGTGGCAAACAGTTGTTGTGCAGTTTGTTGAGGTTTTTCCTCAGACTATCTCCCTATCTATGCTCAAGCAAGAATTTAACGCTGAGGAACTCTTAGCAGTCAAGCGAGGAAATCGCTTATCGGTAATGCCAGTGCTGGAGAAAGTTGCTCAAAGAATTCTGATAATTGGTCGGAGCAAGTGATGTACTTCCAAATTAGCTCAAAGATTATGGTAAGGATTTTCCTCATTGGAGGGATTGAATGCACCTGGAAACTTGCTCAATTGAGCCGCGATCGCTATATTTTAGGTAAGATTCTTTGATCATGGGCACTTAAAAGGAGTATTAACTATTGTTTTGTGTACCTTGGCAACCTTAGTACTGGATACTAGTTTTTCTGATCAAGAGGTGATTGCAACTAGGCCTAATCTTTGTAGTATATAAGTACAAACTAAGTTTAAGGAAGAGGTTAGAACCAATGATTGTAACCACAACTGATGTGATCCAAGGCGCTATCATTGAAGCTTACTTAGGAGTTGTCACTGCTGAAGTAGTCTATGGCACTAATGTCTTGCGAGATTTCTTCGCTGGAATTCGAGATTTTATTGGAGGACGTACTGGTAGTTATGAACGGATATTTGAACAAGGACAACTTGAAGCCATCAGGGAATTAGAAGAGCGCGCCCAGCGTTTAGGAGCAGATGCTGTGATTGGAATTGAGATTGATACTGGCACAATTAACGTCGATCAGACAGGAGTGCTATTGCTCATTACCGCTACCGGTACGGCTGTGAAATTGCAGCACAGCTAGTTTAAAAGTGTTGCTGTAAGTTAGAGATTGCACCCTGCTAGCCTCTGGGCAAGGTAACTCTATTTCTTTGTGCATACGATTTCAGGATAGTTAAAAGTTAATCAAATAGGTTAATATTAACATTTCCCTCCAGAAGACTAGGCTATCTTCACCAATGCCATATCTGACAGAAGCAGCCAAAATCCTAGCTACCATCACCAAATTTGCCACCGCTAAAATTATCTGGGCGGATACAGAAGTGGCTGACTGGGATAGCCCCAACCCCAGACTATCTTTGATTCAACTCTTAGCTGAGCCTACAGACATCAATGGTGATTGTGCTTATGTCCTAGATGTGTTGGATAAACCAGAGTTGGTGACAATTTTTGTTAACCAAATTATGGCAAATCCTAACATTGAGAAAGTCTTTCACTATGCTAAATGTGACCTCCATTATCTTGGTGGAAAAAAGCAGGCTAAAAATGTCACTTGCACCTTTAATTTGGTCAAGAAATTGACCCAAAAAAAACGCTGCAATCCCCTAAAAGTATCTAATAAAAAACTCAAAACTTTAGCAGTAGAACTTTGTCAATTTTCTAATGTAGATGCCCAAGAACAAACAAGTGACTGGGGACAGCGACCCCTAACCGAAAAACAGCTAAAGTATGCCAAGATGGATACTGTCTATTTAGCTCACGTCCATCGCCGTTTACTAGAACTAGCTGCCCAAAGAAAAGTAGAGAAGTTTCAACACATCCCCTTCAGCGTTACTCATGTCCGAGTTGCTTTAGAATGCCCGCGCCTATTTTATTTTGGGTATCGCTTCCGAAGGAAAACTATGTTTGTGCCGTCTGGTAAATCTGTTTATCTTGGTAGTGCCTTTAATGACTTATCCGAGCAATTTGTACACATTGCTCAGCAAGAACCTCAATTTTGCGCCTTGTTTGAGCCGCATCCTGAACAGCTACAGGTAGAGCAAATAGCAGCGAAAATGCAAGAACTGTTTTATCAATTTGCTTTCTTTCCTTACTTGCAAACATTTATGGAAAAAAATCCTGGTAGAGCGGAAGCAGTCTCTCAACTTTGGCAGGAGTTAAGCAAATTAATTCAGCGCTGGGCAGGATTGCTGTTGGGTAATCGGCGTTATTGTAGTTCACAGGAAGTTATTAGGAAAACTTTTATAATTCACGAACCGGGAGTTGAATATAATTTTTCCTTAGCTAATGGTACGCAGCAGCTGTTAACAAGGAGATTGGATAGCTTAGCTTACGATTTTGAAAATCGCCGCTTGTACTTGGTGGAATATCAAACCTATAAATTGCCAGACAAATCAGCTCAACTAGCTCAAGTTGCCCTTTACAGCTATATGTTGCGGGAACAACTCACATTGTCAATTAATTCGGTCGTCTGTACTATTGTGCCTGAATGGCAAGAACTGACTTTTTCCCAGCATCAGCTAGCTCACACACTGCATCAACTGATTCCACAGACATTACAGCAAATGCGTCAATGGGCTGGCTGGGAACATTCTCAACCTAATCCACCGCCGCCAACGTCTCAAGCTGAACTTCTTTGCGATATTTGTCCTCAAC
Organism: Symploca sp. SIO2E9; assembly: GCA_010692645.1. Classification (GTDB taxonomy): domain Bacteria; phylum Cyanobacteriota; class Cyanobacteriia; order Cyanobacteriales; family Coleofasciculaceae; genus SIO3C6. The sequence continues at coordinate 12,046 of JAAHGS010000021.1, read as the reverse complement.
GGCATAAGTGTCAAACATTTTTTGTCGTTGGCGTTAAAGAAGGGAGTAGGGAGTAGGGAGTAGGGGAGATGGGGGTGAGCGAAAAAAAGGGTGGGGGAACAAGTAAGCAGACGCTCCAGACGCTCCAGACGCTCCAGACGCGGAGAATTAAAATTCCAATTCTATTAGTGAATCGATGTTTCAGTAATTCTACGGTTGGCATAGCTAACTCTGGCAAGTATAACGAGAGAAAATGTCAAAATATCATCTGTAGATATGGGTTGTGGAGACCAAAAGTTAATGATCACTCAAACGCTTTCACCAGCACTACTTAGCTCTTTTGAGTTGGGAAATCTGCCTCTCAAAAACCGAGTTGTAATGGCTCCCATGACTCGCTCTAGGGCAGGAATTGAACGCATGCCAAACGCTTTGATGGCTGAGTATTACGCTCAACGAGCTACCGCTGGTTTAATTATTACGGAAGCTACCGTGATTTCTAAACAAGCTAATGGATGGCAAAACACCCCTGGTATTTACTCAGATGAACAGGCAACAGCCTGGAAGCAAGTTGTAGATGTAGTTCAAGCCAAAGGCACGCCGATTTTACTTCAACTTTGGCACTGTGGGCGAGCCTCTCACAGTAGTTTTCAGGAAAATGCTCAACTGCCAGTAGCTCCTTCTGCAATTAAGCTCAATGGAGAGTATATTCATACACCCCTTGGTAAACAAAACTACGAGACACCTAGGGCTTTAGAGATTGAAGAAATTCCTTTGATTATAGAGGATTATCGTCAGGCGGCAGTTCGAGCTAAAGCTGCTGGTTTTGATGGGGTAGAGATTCACGCTGCTAATGGCTATTTAATTGACCAATTTCTGCAGTCTAAAACTAACCACCGCACAGATGTATACGGTGGCAGTGTTGAGAATCGATATCGTTTTCTCCAAGAAGTTGTGGAAGTAATTTTAACTGTATGGCCTGCCAACAGAGTAGGTATTCGTTTGTCTCCTAACGGTATTTTTAATGACATGGGTTCGCCTGATTTTAGGGAAAACTTTCTTTATATAGCCAAGCAACTGAATGCTTACGGGCTGGCTTACCTTCATTTTCTAGATGGTTTGGGTTTTGGTTTTCATCAATTAGGAGAGCCTATGACTTTGGCTGAGTTTAGAGCTGTGTTTGAAGGGCCACTTATGGGTAACTGTGGGTATACACAGGAAACTGCTGAAGCTGCAATTAAAGAAGGAAATGCTGATTTAATCGGCTTTGGACGACCTTTTATTAGTAATCCAGATTTGGTTGAGCGTTTTACCAATGGTTGGGAGCTGAATCCTCCGGCTGAGCAAAATATTTGGTATTCTTTTGAACAAGAAGGCTATACGGATTTTCCGGTTTATCAAGCCTCTGGTGTTTGATAAGTAATAAGTAATAAGTAATAAGTAATAAGTAACAATGAGAACATTTATTACTTGTTACTTGTCTTGAAAAATATTTGTAGCGAACATTGACCCATATCGATATAGAGAGTTGAGGGTGCGACAAAGTACAGGGGGTACTAAAGTGACTGCTGTGAATTAGAAATAATTAGTTAAATGAGAGTTTTGACCAACTATCAATTATTTCTACCATTTTTTCACTGCTTATACCTTTTTGCATTCCTTTGCCATGGGAAATTCTAACCCGTGCTACGACATCACTCAAGGAGTTAAATTCACGTTTCTGACGTTCATTTTCAATACTTTCGGCAATCTTAACAGCGTCTTTATCACTCTTTCCCGCACTTTTTAATCTGAAGGTCAATTCAACTATATTGAGAGTATTAAATACTTCTAGTGGTGCCATTGATTTTGACCTTTTGCCTTTAATTTCTTTGAGTTCATCTTCAAACTTTTGCCTATCTCTCTTTTGTTCAGTCTTTAAATCATTAATCGCGTTTTCCAAGCGTAGCTCAAGACTGGTGAGGCGTGAGTCTGTATTTGTTCCCGGAGATGTTGTTGTAATTGGTTGATTCGATTTCTCAAGTTTTCTGAAAGCTTCTACTTGTTTTAATACTGCTTCTTCACTCTCAGGTGAGATAACTACAGCATTAACTTCTGTTTCATGATTATTCTTCTCATAGGCTCTTACCGCCGCGTAATATTCAAAATGCCCTTCTACTACCTCATATTTCTCAAAGCCAGTTTTCTTTAAAACTAAAGGTTTAATAATTCCGCCAGATTCCAAAATCTTCTCAGCAACTAAATCTAAATCTACTTCTGAAAAGTCTGAGCGAGATTTACTTGAGCTAATACTTTCAATTTCTACTCTAAATAATTTAGTCATTACTGCATCTCCATTTTTTCCAAAACTTCCATAGCTAGAGCTTCAAATTCTGCTGCTGAGACATTAGCCTCGGGTTCTTTTTTGGCATAATCTAGTATAGACTTAGGATCAGGAATATCTAAGTTACCCATAGGGAAAGTCTTATGAATACACTTTGATAAAGCTGTTCTTTCTGAAATCATACTATCCATGAGGGGTAAGTTATAGCGCTCTGAAATCAAAGATTTATGCTTGATATAAGTATGCTTGAGATATTGAGAATTCGTAGATATTTTTGATGGCAAGACACCCATAATTATAATATCTGGCTTACCCACACCTTCTTTAGTTTCAGCAATCTCTTGTGCTATAAAATTTTTGACACTGACTAAACCTTGGTTTGAAAATGATTTTAAATCTGAAGGAATGATCAGGTAATCAGCTGCCGTTAGTGCAGCTTGAGCATACAAATCTAGCGATGGAGGAGTGTCAATGATGACGATATCATAATCACTTTTGACTTGATCTAGTTTTTTAGATAGCCTCCATCGACTAGCTGAAGAAGTAATGAGTTCCTGCTGACGAGCAATTAAGCTGATATGGGAAGGAATTACATCAATTTCTGGCTGATTAAAACAGTGAGATTTTTTGACAATACCTGGAATAAAATTATGTTCATACTTTGTAGACTCTAGTAAGTGATAAACATTGCGGTTTTTTAAATTATCATCTTCATCGAACTGAAACTTGATCAAACCCGTAGCAAAAGTTGTGTTAGCTTGGGCATCTATATCAATCAGTAGAACTCTTTTACCTCGCTTGCTTAGTGCTGCTGCCAAGTTAACTGAAACTGTTGTCTTACCGACACCACCCTTATGATGATATATCGCGATCGTCTTCATGGTATTTTGCCTCTTTTCTGTGCAAGTGTGATTAGAAATATCTTTAGAAAGAATAAGATTATTTTGTAAGGGACTAATCTCTGAATAAATTTTAGTTTTCTCTTGCTGTAGGCTATCTCTGCCAATTAAAGCTTTAATCTCATCCAGTCTAGTATTAACCTCTTTGCCAGAACACTGAAATACCTGTTGAATATCATATTTTGAACTCTCGTAAATCCTAATTTCCTTGCCATTAGTTAGCAGGCCATACCGCACATTCAAACTCTTGAGATAATGACGCAATCGATGAACGTGGATATTTAGATTTATACTGGGGTGCTTTGCCTCAATCAGGATACTTAAAGGTAAATTCCCCTCCCAGACAAAAGGAACCACTGGCTTAGCAAATGCTAAAAAATCTAAGCGAATGCTTTCAAAGCTAACCTCTTGATACCAAGTGTCAGGAGAATATCCTAACTTTGGCAGTAAATACTGGACAATGAGTTTGCTTTCTACTTCGCTTTCGTTGCGGCAAAGTTCCGGATCGAAACTCAACTGTATCCTTCCTTAATTTAGATCAAACTATTTGAGGATAACTTCAACTTTATACAATCGTCTACTACAGTGAAGATCGTAGAGTACAGATTATCACTAATCCTTAGATACACTATGATTTACTTATTTATTAGCAAGCTTCAGCGAGCTATAGCTATAGATTCATCACAAATACAGGTAAAAAAACAAAATTAAAATTCATCTAGCCGGTTGGACGAAACATTAATTTTATAATAAAAATTTACCAAGAAGCTGATGTATAAACTAACAGTAAATATATAGATTTTATTCTCCCCATCTCCCCCTCTCCCTATCCCCCCCCCTCTCCCCGAGCCATCCCCCCCTCTCCCCTTACCTAAAATACCGAGTTTTAAGATTACTGCATCGATGCTCTATATATTTGACAACTCCGATTAAGATCAATAACATCTTCTAAAAATGGCAGAGTTGATGGGATACGTAATCTCCATAGTAAATATGAAAGGCGGAGTTGGGAAAACTACTCTCACCGTCAACTTGGCGACAAGTCTTGCTAAAGATCATGGTATGCGAGTATTAGTTGTTGATTTAGATACGCAGATTAATGCTACCCTTAGCCTAATGCCGCCAATGCATTTTACTCAGCTCAGAAAAGAGCAACGCACCTTAAAACAATTAATTCATCAAGTAATTCAACCTAAAACTCAGCTGAACCTCCCCATTCAAAAGGTAATTTTGCATGATATGTGTAAAGTTAAAGGTTTTGACCTCTTGCCCGGAGATATAGAACTATATAATGATTTTTTGCTGGCAGCACTCCTCTATTCTCGTTCTAATATCAATCGTAAGGAGTTTGCAGATAACTGGACTCAGTTAGAAAACGCCTTATTGAAAAGTATTCTCTCGCCAGTGCTCAGCAATTATAATTTCATTTTATTAGATTTTCCTCCCGGGGATTATCTGCTGACTCGCAGTGGCTTAATTGCCAGCGATTTTTATATAATACCTGCTAAACCAGAACCATTATCAGTGGTGGGTATGGGAATTCTTGAAGGTCATATCAACAAATTAAAACAGAATAATCGCTCCCATATCCAACTCCTTGGGATTGTTTTTTCATCTCTTGGGCATGCCACAAATTTAGCTCAAACAGTCAGAAACAGAGTTATCGATGATTTTGGAGAAGACAAAATTTTTCAGACAGAAATTCCTAGGAATGTAGCTGTAGCCAAAGCTGTTGATGAGTACCAGCCAGTATTGCTAACAGAACCCAAGGCTTCTGGTTCTACAGCCTTCATTGAGTTAACTAAGGAATTTTTGCAGATCCTTTCCAAGTATACTGGGTAGAATGCCATTAAAAACCAGCTGAATGTGAGAGGATTATCTTTATGGGTTTTGTTATTGCCACGGTTAATATGAAAGGCGGTGTTGGGAAGACTACTCTCACAGTCAACTTAGCTACTTGCTTAGCAAGAAATCACCGTAAGCGTGTTTTAGTTGTAGATTTAGATACGCAAATTAGTGCCACTCTTAGCTTGATGGTTCCTCAAGATTTTGCTAAATCTAGGAGAACAAACCGCACCTTAAGTAGACTTATTGCTAAAGTAATTAATCCTAAAAATCAGACAAGATTAACTATTAAAGATATTATTGTATCGCACATTTGTCAGATTGAAGGACTTGATTTATTGCCAGGAGATATTGAATTATACGATGAGTATTTAGTCTCGGAAATGCTCCATGAACAAGCAGTCATTGAAACAGAGACTCACTTTGGTGAGATTTGGAATCGTTTTGAAGTACTCTTAATCAAGACAGTTTTAGAGCCTGTAATTAATGACTATGACTTTATTCTTTTAGACTGCGCTCCTGGCTATAATCTTTTAACTAGAAGTGGTATTGTTGCTAGTGATTTTTATTTACTGCCTGCTCGCCCCGAACCTTTATCAATTGTCGGTATTCAGTTGTTGGAAAGAAGAATTACTAAGTTAAAAGAAAGTCATAAATACAACGGCATGCTTAACTTAAAATTATTAGGAATTGCCTTTATTTTATCAGGCGGTAATCTCCTCGGTAGGTATTATAATCAAGTGATGAAGCGAGTTAATGACGATTTCACTCCTGATCAACTTTTCAATACTCGTATTCCTATGGATGTGAACGTTGCCAAAGCTATAGACTGTTTTCAGCCAGTAGTTCTCGCTTCTCCCAATTGCTCTGGGGCTAGAGCATTCACTAAGTTAACAGAAGAATTTTTAGAGAAACTAGAGTCATTGAAAACTACCACTGCATAGTTTTTAAGTAAAAAGCTTTAAGTAAAAAGCTTTAAGTAAAAAGAAATAAATGTTATTGTTATCACTTATTACTTATTACTTATTACTTATTCCTTATTACTTAAAATTCACCATTCAAAGCCCCATGGCAACGCTCACACAAGCTAGGATGATCCTTTAACTCCCCAACATGGGTAGAATAATTCCAACAGCGATCGCACTTTTCACCGTCTGCTTTGACAACGCCAACTGCTATTGTCTCCGACTCACTGTTGTAATCAAGCTTGCCGATTGCCTCGGGCGAGTCTAAAATTTCTACCTGAGAAGCCAAAAACAGGTAGCGTAACTCATCAACGCGATTACCACTGAGACTATCTTCTCGATTAAACGCTTGCAACTGCCTGCCTAAATCGGCATCAGAAACATAGAGCAACACCTTAGCTTCCAGAGAAGAACCAATCATCTTCTCAATCCTAGCTTGCTCCATGACTTTATTAACCTCAGTACGGATATTGCGCCAAGTGTCCCAAGTTTGAGTCAATTGAGGCTGGTACCATTGGGGTTCTAACTTCACCCAACCAGATTCAAACACAGACTGATAGGGCGTTTCGTAGGGGAGGTATTGCCAGATATCCTCTGCCATATGGCACAGTACAGGCGCGATTGCCCTTGCCAAATTCTCCAGCGCTACTTGCAATACAGTCTGACAACTGCGGCGGCGGATAGAATCTGGATGAGAAATATAGAGGCGGTCCTTAGCAATATCCAGATAAAAATTAGACAAGTCAACTACACAGAAATTCTGCACAGTTTGGAAAAAGCGGAAGAATTGATAACTCTCCATCGCCTCTGTAACTTCACCAAAAACCTCAGTAATCCGGTGTAGCATATAGCGGTCTAATTCCGGCAACTGCTCATAGGTTACTGTATGTTTAGCAGGATCAAAGTCATGGAGATTGCCCAGTAGGAATCGCGCCGTGTTGCGAATTTTACGATAGATATCCCCCTGCTGTTTAATGATATTCTTGCTCAGAGCTATATCTGAGGAATAGTCTGCCGAGGAAACCCATAAACGCAGCACATCTGCTCCGTAGGCTGGATCTTGCTTTTTATTGTTACCTCCTTCTATAATCTCCATGGGGTCAATCCCGTTCCCCAGAGATTTACTCATCTTGCGACCCTGTTCATCGATGGTAAAACCGTGAGTTAAGACGGTTTTGTAAGGGGCACAGCCATTAATAGCAACGCTGGTAAGTAAACTAGATTGGAACCAACCTCGGTGTTGATCTGAGCCTTCTAAATAAATATCAGCAGGATATTTTAGTTCTTCTCTTCCCTTGGCTACTGCTGCCCAAGAAGAACCAGAATCAAACCAGACATCCATCGTATCAGTACCCCGGCGGTATGATTTGCCATTGTTACGATATTGTTCGGGTAATAGTTCTTCTACTGAAAGTTCCCACCAGGCATCAGAGCCTTTCTCGGCAATAATTGCTTGGACGTGGGCTATTGTTTCTGGCGTCAGCAGCGGCTCATTAGTCTCTTCGTCATAGAATACTGGGATTGGCACCCCCCAGCTACGTTGGCGGGAAATACACCAATCGGAACGATCCGCAACCATCGCCATAATGCGATTTTCCCCTTGGGCAGGAACCCATTTTACCTGAGCGATCGCCTGGAGTGCTTCTTGGCGGAATCCCTCCACCGAAGCAAACCACTGCTCAGTTGCCCTAAAAATTGTCGGCTTTTTGGTGCGCCAGTCATAGGGATATTTGTGCAGGTAAGCTTCTTCTTTAAGTAAAGCATCTGCTGCTGTCAGCGCCTCAATAATCGCCTGATTAGCGTCTTTGAGTACATTTAACCCGGCAAAGGGCCCCGCCTCCTCAGTGAAATTACCTTTATCATCCACTGGCGATAGAATTGGTAGGTCATAGCGTTGACCAACGATATAATCTTCTTGACCATGACCAGGGGCGGTATGAACTAAACCAGTACCAGACTCAGTAGTAATGTAATCGCCACCAATTACAACCTCACTCTCGCGCTCAAATAGGGGATGCTTATAGGTGCAATGTTCCAATGCCTTTCCTGGCATAGTTGTCTTTACACTCAGCTTAGTTCCCAGAATTTCTGACAAGCGCTCCACCAAATCTGCCGCTACAATCAAATATTGAGTTGGGCTAGCTTGATTTACCTCAACCACAGCGTAATTGAGTTCAGGATTAACAGCAACTGCCAAATTCCCCGGAATCGTCCAAGGAGTTGTTGTCCAGATTGCTACAGCCAACTGTGGCAGGAAAGGCTGTAATTGTTCTGTTGCTGCTGCTGGCAACTTAGTTATTTTAAAAGCCGCATAAATGCTGCGAGAGGTATGTCCTTCTGGATATTCCAACTCCGCTTCTGCCAGCGCCGTTTGTGAACTTGGACTCCAGTGAACCGGCTTCAAACCTCGATATATATAGCCTTTGAGTAGCATCTGACCAAAAACAGCAATCTGAGCCGCTTCATATTCTGGCTTCAGCGTCAGATAAGGGTGCTCCCAATCTCCCCAGATGCCATAGCGTTGAAAGCCCAGACTCTGTTCTTCCTTAGCTTTGAGAGCAAAATTACGGGCTTTATGGCGCAACTTCAAAGGTGTCAGCTGCTGCCGCTCCTTTGACTTAATATTTTGCAGTACTTTGAGCTCAATTGGCAAGCCATGACAGTCCCAACCAGGGACATAGCGCACCTTACGCCCTTGCAACAGCTGATATTTATTAATGATATCCTTGAGAATTTTATTGAGGGCATGTCCCATATGCAGCGAGCCATTGGCATAGGGAGGGCCATCGTGCAGAACAAAAATCTCGCCCGGATTGTGCTGTGACAGTCGCTCATAAATTCCGTGTTCTTCCCAAAACTTGTGTAATTCAGGTTCCCGCCTGACGGCGTTAGCCCGCATTTCAAATTTGGTCTTAGGCAGGTTAACGGTTTCTTTGTAAGTGTTTGATGCTGTCACAGTTTAACCGGGTAACTCCACTCTATATTATCAACAAGAATTTACTGCATCTTCAAGTTGATTCAGGTGGATTTTGTCTCATCCTTGGATCCCCATCACCGGTTGGCTCAGCTGGTGGTGCTAATTCCACTTCCGGAGCTATTTCTTCTATTGGTGTTGAGGCTTTTGGCTTAGAATCTGGGGTTTGAGTTGAGCTTTCCTTTTGGGCATCTGCTTGCAATTGAGGTTCAGCTGGCTTAGGAGGAACTGCTTGCTGAGGCTCTGAAACTTCGGTAGTAGATGACTCTATAGTAGCTACTTCCTGTGCCGTTTCAGTATCTACAACTTCTGCTGTTACGGCTTCCTCTTCCTTAGTTAAGACTTCTGCGGTGGATTTCCCCTTGCCAAATAAATTTGTGACTGGTTTTAGTAGTTTCCCTCCCAAGTCAGTAAAAGAGAAACTGGCTATTTTTTCTTTTACTTCTGGAGAAATCTGAGTTTTCTCCTCTGGTGAAGTCAACTCTTGCCGCAAACTAAAGGTTTGCCAGCCCAACCAGTACAACAAGGATACACTTGCCAATTGTCCCAGGAGAACACCGCCAGTAATGCGTCGAGCACACACCCATAAAATCAGAGCGTAGAACATTCCTACTCCGCTCCAGTAAAAATCTTGCTTACGGTGGATTTCTGGAAACAAGAAAGCTGACATGTAAAAGGCAATGCTACCAAGAGCAATTGCTAAGGCGAGGACATATGACAACATGGTTATGGCTACTCCTTACTATATCTCTCTAGATTCTGGCGCGAAATTGTTCTCTGCAATACAAATATTAGTTAATCCGCTGTTACTTGTCTTGTGTTATCGCTTTTTAATTGATTAGCCAAGGCATAGATTAAAAGATTGCTGCAATTGCCAAGCTGATTGGCATCTAGTTGGAGATATGTACTAGAATTATAGATGGACTAAACTAGTTTAAGTATATTTACCAAGTACACATTTAGAAACTTTAAGCTTGAATTTAAGGAACATAGCTTAGAACTTAGCAAACTCAGCAATGGCAAGGCATATATGTCTTGATATTATTACATCCCATCTAAATCCTGATGGAAATCTAAGTAGATGGACATAATTAAACTGAACACATATTGTTGCTTGGGTTTTGTTACTCAACCCAACCATGGTATTGATTTGATGAAGTTTGCTCTTGCTCTACCAATCTGAAAATTAATTAAGTCTCTTTACTTATAACCTTCTTCCTGGCAATTAATAACTAAACCCTTTCCTAGGTTGGCAAAGGGTTAAATTCCTAAATTCATCTTCTTAAATTTTTATTATGCCTTGTTCAGAGCAGCAAAATATCTTCAAATCTAGTTATTTGATGTATATCGTCATTCCTTAATTTATTAAGAATTTTTTTAGGGAACTACTCCTGAGAACGGGCTAATCTAAAAGTGAAATGAGAAATACTAACTTGCAGAGTTTGCAGATATTTTTATGACGAAAAGAACCTTCGGCGTAATTGGTTTGGCTGTTATGGGGGAAAACCTAGCCCTTAACGTGGAAAGTCGTGGTTTTCCCATCGCGGTTTACAACCGTACCGCCACCAAAACCAAAGATTTTATGGAGAAGCGAGCTCAGGGCAAGGATGTCAAAGACGCCTACTCTCTGGAAGAATTTGTGAAATGCCTAGAACGTCCTCGCAAAGTTCTAGTAATGGTAAAAGCAGGTAATCCGGTTGACAAAGTCATCCAAGACCTCAAGCCCCTGCTAGAGCCTGGGGATATGATTATTGATGGTGGCAACTCTCTCTACGAAGATACTGAGCGGCGCACTAAAGAATTAGAAGCCACAGGACTAGGATTTGTCGGCATGGGTGTCAGTGGTGGCGAAGAGGGTGCCCTCAATGGTCCTTCTCTAATGCCGGGAGGAACTGATACTGCTTACAAAGAGTTAGAGCCAATTCTGACCAAAATTGCAGCTCAAGTCAATGATGGCCCTTGTGTTACCTACGTCGGACCTGGTGGTGCAGGTCACTATGTGAAGATGGTACACAATGGGATTGAGTATGGCGATATGCAGTTAATTGCAGAGGCTTACGATGTCCTCAAAAACGGCTTGGGACTCGACAACCAGCAGTTGCACGAGGTGTTTGCCCAATGGAACACCACCGATGAGTTAAATTCTTTCTTAATTGAGATCACCGCCGATATCTTTAAGTATATTGACAAGGAAACCAATACTCATCTGGTAGACTTAATTCTAGATGCTGCTGGGCAAAAGGGAACAGGGCGCTGGACAGTAGTCAGCTCCCTAGAATTGGGTGTACCAATCCCAACTATGTATGCAGCTGTGAATGCTCGCGTGATGTCCTCCTACAAGCAAGAGCGGGTAGCAGCTTCTCAACAGCTGACAGGCCCTACTGGCAAGTATCAAGGAGATGTCAAGGAGTTCATTAATAAAGTTCGTGATGCCCTTTATTGCTCCAAAATGTGTTCCTATGCTCAGGGCATGGCACTGTTGAAGAAGGCATCAGAGCAGTTTAACTACAATCTCAACCTGGGTGAAACGGCTAGAATCTGGAAAGGTGGCTGCATCATTCGCGCTGGCTTCTTGGATAAGATTAAGCATGCTTTTGATGAAAATCCCAAGCTGCCCAACCTGCTGTTAGCGCCCGAATTTAAGCAGACAATTCTTGACCGCCAGGATGCTTGGCGAGAAGTGGTAGTATTAGCGAATAAATTGGGTATTGCCGTTCCTGCTTTCAGCGCTTCCCTAGATTACTTCGACAGCTACCGCAGCGCTTCCCTACCGCAAAACCTCACCCAAGCCCAGCGTGACTACTTTGGTGCTCACACTTACGAGCGCACAGATAAAGAGGGCATATTCCATACTCAATGGACTCAAGACAGCTAAAAGATAAGTCCATTTTGTCAAGTTCCTGAAACCAATCCCCTTAAAGGGGATTGGCACTCACCGGGTGACAAGCAGGTTAAAGTCGATACAGGGTGTGGGGTGTGGGGTGTAGGGTGTAGTGAAAAAACTATGAGCAAGACTCCTAAAATTAAGATTTAGTTGTCAACAACACCGGGTGGATAGAAAATA